>JBCCAQ010000001.1:0-77981 GCA_039814735.1 Cyanobacteria bacterium P01_A01_bin.15 | reverse complement strand
CTGGCAAGGGCATCTCATCGAGACGCTCAAAGATAGCGGGATCGGCCTGTACCGAACGACTGCGAAAACCTAAGGATTCACTGCCCCGCTGTAGCCCCAGCAGTGTGGTGCCATCCTTACCGGTGCCAACGGCCTCACGCACCGTTGACCGGGAGAAGTCATAGCCATAGTGCTTTGCGATCGCAGCGACACAAGCGGCCCCACAGTCTTCCTCACTGTGTTGACGACTGGTTGCATATCGACGCCGACGCAGCCAACCCATGATGATAGTTCCCTTAGCCATCAGCCGCTACAAAAGACAGTGGAAAAACCCTCAAAAATCTGTTCCATAGCCATAGTCATAGGACGGTGCATCCCTGATAGTTGGACTGTTTACTGGAGATGAAAATACGGTCTGACCAGGAGACCCATAGGGATCTCCCACCGCAGCGTAGGGAACCTGATCTAGGTGATAGGCCCACCAACCCGCTCGAACAGCCGATGCTGCTGTTGGCGAAAGCGGGTGAAACAGACTAGCCACAGCCTGTTTAGAGGTCTGACAACGGTAAAACTGGCACATGGAACACCGTGTAAAAAGACAACCGATGACATCATCGAAACAACAGAACAAAAGCGGTAGAGCTTAGGGCTCGAGTTAGCGGGCAATCGGCCATTGCACGACACCTGGCAAGATGCGTGCACAGCTGCCAACCCGAGCAGATAGATCTGTTTTTTCCTAGAGATACGGCCCCATTGGCAATACCCATTGCCCAGAAAGCTGCGCCTAGGTATTCCAAACGAGGAAACAAGATATTAATGCCCTAGCAAACACATACACAGGGCAATTTTATAGTCTTGAGACCGCCAGACTGGCCATACGTTTAAAAATAGTGTTGCCACCATACAGCTAGCCTAAATCTAGGAGTCAAACAAACTACCCAGAGTCGCAGACCTGGACTTAGTAGGCGAATCAACACCCCCTAAGCCACCAAAATTAGTCTGACCATCACCTGTCGTTAGAAGGTGACAATGGAGCCGTCGTCAATATCAGGATTAGTGACGTTGATGTTAGAGGCCGCTGGCAAGTTAACAATAGACCCATCATCAATTACAGGGTTGGTAACATTGATGGTACTGCCGTATCCACCGCTGGCTGGGGTATACCGTACCCGGATGGTGGTGATCGAAGTATGGCAGCCATAGGAGCAGTGGCTACCCCAGTGGCCACCCTTGCTCTGGCTAGCGCTCTCAGGAGACAAATCAGAAAACAGGGAAGATTGAGCGAGACTATTCATAGGTAACTCCTAAGAATTGTTGATTGTCGAACTTCGTCAGTATAAATACTTATTTCACACCATTGCCCCTGGGAGAACATCGACATTTTTTACCGACGATGCTCTAACATTCCAGATATTGTTTAAGTAATCCGGAGGCTTTGTTTTTAAAAGTATTATGAAAATATTACATTAATGTATGTAGAAACGAAATTGACAAAATTCCAACCTAAGAACAGTTTCTGACAGCAGCAGTAATCATATCCTATTCTTGTTCAAAGCTTACCTTAAATAAGTTATTTCCCTAAATTCCCGGATATGCAGATATTTTTCTTGAAACTCCTATAAAAAGCTTTGAATCCCCATGCTTTTTACAGAGTTTTTGAAGCAATACTAGTCCCTAAATGATTGTATTTGTTAACAATATTGTTATCTGTAGGTCCAGAGGACATGGTGCATAGTGACCGATAGCCCTTCTGATTTGCCGCCGTTGCACTTAGAAAGTGTGCTGCCCCCCAGCGACCGCTGGCTGCGCTGGAGCACAGCCGTGCTCGTGAGTAGTCTGGCCCTATTTACAGGGCTATCTGCCGGTCTGACGTTTGATCAAACCGTCAGTGCCCAAGGCGTCATTCGACCAAAGAAGCCCTATCCGGTGGTCAGTACATCAGTCGCTGGGACATTGAGCTCTCTACACATTAGCGAAAACGACTCCGTAGCCGCAGCTCAGATCCTCGGCACATTGCAGGTGGGAGATGGGATGGAGCCGCTGATAGCCCCCCAGGACGGCGTTGTTTTTCAGCTTGCTTCCGATCTCCTGGGAAAATCTCTTCCTGCTGGAACTCCCGTTACCCATATTGCCCCCCTAGAGTCAATGCTGACGCTGACGCTACAGGTTGATACTGAAGATATTGGCCAGCTATCGGTTGGGCAATTAGTGCAGGCACGGGTCTCGGCGTATCCCTACCCCGACTATGGCATTCTAGAAGGGAGAATAGAGACAATTGCCCCAGATGTAACCCCGTGCAGCTCTTGTAGTACGCCCTACGGCTATGTTGTCAATGTTAGACTGCCCCAGGCATACCTGCAGCACCAGGAGATAAAGTATCCCCTTGCCCCAGGCATGGATGCCGATGTCGATATTGTTACCCAGCGAGCACGCCTGCTTTCAATTATCTTAAAGCAGCTCAGACTGGCGACAGATATTTGATACCCGACAAATCCACCCGGTGAGGTCAAACACAATCTTGAGAAATGGAGATCATCGAGCCATGCTTCCCACCATTCCTGTCTTGATCGCGACCACGGGTAATCCTTGTGAACTTGAGGTCAGGCTGCCAAGCTGCCCCACCCCAGTCGCTACAGCCAGTTGCCCGATGGATTTTAAAAGAAGGGCAGCTGGTGGCGTTGTTTGCCAGGCCCGAGTCAGCTAAGGTTTGCACCCAAAAAACACGGAGCCCTTACCCTCGCAAACAAAAGCCCCTAACTGTTTGGGTTAGGGGCTTTTGTTTGCATGCTGCGGTTGGCTCCAGGGCCTAGGCTAGAAACCGCTGTCGACGGGTGTCGTATCTGGCCACATAGCTTACGGGGGTAGCTCGCAGGTACACCACACCGTGGATCATGGTGGAGTGCTCTTCGCTGGGCTGTTTGGCTGTGAGATTGTTGCGATCGCAATAATCCTGATAGGCCGCTAAAATTTCCTCAAAACTAATATCTTCAAAACTGGAAATGATCTCTGCCATGGTTACCTTTTATAAGCAGCGTGGGTAACCAACCAGGTAGCATGCGCCTTGCGCTCTAACTAACAGCATGCCACCCAGCTATGGATTTGTCCTGATACCTTAGCACGCCGGGGGGAGTTTGTATGCCGGTGTGCAGCAGCCGGTATCCACTGCGCTCTTTGCTTTATGGCCCTTTCCCAGGTAGCTCATGACTGGTTGCCACTCCCTAGAAAGCGATCAATTTGTTGTAACGTGAGAGGCCGTGGATAAATGGCGCTGCCTAACCCTAAAGGCTGGCACAGGTTTTTATAGTCCCTGGTCCAACCGCAGACAACAAAGTCTGGTGAGGGATGGACGGCAGTAGACTGATTTAAGACCTTGACGCGCTCATCTCCATAGCTGGAGCAGCCGCTTTATCAAGCAGGCTCTTAGCTAGCGGCTGACCTCCACTGATGGGTATGGGCTGGCCCGCTTTTGAGCGGCTCAACATTGCCCTGGCCGGATCGTTAATCCTTTAGTCAAACCTCAATTAAGATCCTCAACAGTGATCGCAGACACAAACTAAGGAAACTTGATAGCTATGTGAGCAGACCGTAGGCTTATCCCGTAGAGGGTTACATGGGGCTACACCACGACATACAGTGAAATCACAGGCAAAGCAACGTTATTGCATAACCTTTTAGCGGGAACTCTATATCTAAGTAAGCAGACTTACTGCATTACTTGCCCCTTATATCTAAACCGAATCCCCTGTGAACCTTAAGGTCCATGGGGGATTCTTATATGCGATCGCACACTTCAAGCTATCGCCATGTCCTTTGACCTTGTGAGGCGAGGTCCCACAGCCACAGCCCACGGTGATGCGGTAGCCGTATCGCCGTTTTCGCTAGAGCAAAAATCCCTACACCAAAAATCAAGAATTGACTCAGCAATTAATTTAAGAACCTCTGGAAACATATAAAAAACGTATAAATTGCAACGTTTTGAGGCCAATTGTAAAGAAAATAAGTAATTCTACGCATATGTCATATTCCCATGGGATTGTTAAAACAAGTTGATAGTTCAACACGTTTCTAACAGCTTTGTAATCTAAACGTTACAAGCAGTTTGTAGATACGTGGAGTACCTGTTAGAGCCGACACCTTCACGGTTCAGACGGTACAAATGAACTCCTCAGGTTTTGTTGGCCTTGGCCAGCAATTTCAGAACCGGGGCTGTCTGTTTTTAACGGTCAGCTCCTGGGGTGGGTTAACCAGAAGCGGGCGAGACAGCTGTCTCATCCGCTTTTTCTTTAGGTCAGCGGACTAGGGACTGGCCTATATTTGTTGGGTATATTGCGGTGCTATCCCTATGGAACCATCCGAATCATCCCAGTCGCTCTGGCAGCAAAAACCCTGGTGGTGCCAGCCATGGTCCATCGTTTTAACCGGTGTGGCTATACCGACAGTAAGCTGGGTGTGGCTACACCGCTGGTGGATTACCACCCCAGCCGCCCTAGTCATTTTGGTGTGGTGGTATCTGTTTCTGTACCTGGTCCCCAAGGAGTACAAAGCCACCCAGCCTGACCTATAAAATATCGCCCGCTGGCCGCGCGGATTTTTAATCAGTCTGGGGGTCAGCGGGCTGGGCATTTTCCAACTGCTGCTCTAGTTCTTCCACCGTGGGTAGGGTGCCCTGCAAATTAGCTGGCAGTTCTCGGCCCAGGCGATGGGTGGCCACACTGATGGGTTTATTCACATCGCGGAGGGAGTACTCCGCCACCGTGGCATCGTTGGACTTACACAGGATCATGCCAATGGTGGGCCGATCGTCCGCGTGGCGCAGCAGATCGTCCACAGCCGAGACAAAAAAGTTCATCTTGCCGGAAAATTCAGGTTCAAACTCGCCTAGCTTGAGATCGATCACCACAAAACAGCGCAGCTTCAAGTGATAAAACAGCAGGTCGATGGCATACTCCTTGGTCCCGACCTGGATTGGGTACTGGCTACCCACAAAGGCAAACCCCACCCCCAGCTCCAGCAAAAAATCGCGGATATGGGCTAGCAAAGACTGCTCTAAGTCTCGCTCCTGGGCATCGGCAGCCAGGGTCAAAAAGTCAAAATTATAGGGATCTTTGATCAGGTTTTTGGCTAGATCTGACTGGTCAGGGGGCAGGGTGCGCTCAAAATTGGTGATCGCGGCACCCTGGTCGTGCAGCCCCTGCTCGATTTGCATGAGCAGCACGTTGCGACTCCAGCCATGTTCAATCGTTTGACGGGCATACCAAAGGCGTACCTCTGGGTCTTTGAGGGCATCCAACAGGCGCACGTTGTGACCCCAGGGAATCTGGGAAAATACCTGCTGCACCTGCTGGGGATCTCGATAGGCATCGGCAAAGGAGCGCATGTATTTTAGGTTGCGCGCCGAAAAGCCGGTCATCTCAGGAAAATCCCGCTTGAGATCCCGAGCCAGTCGGTCAATCACTTTGGTGCCCCAGCCTTCCTGCTGCTGACGGTCTAAAATTTCACGCCCGATTTGCCAATAAAGCAGCGTCAGCTCCTGGTTAACCGCTAGGGCCGCTTTTACCTGGGCCGAGCGAATCCGCTCCTTGAGCGATTGTAAAAACTGGGGGTAGCTGGAAAGGGAATTGGCCATGGCTAGAATAGAAGGCTAGGGCTAGCCTCGGACTCCAGCCCAACTATACTGCCCTACGCCTTGGAGCCCTGGCTTATTTCAACATGCTCCATGACCCGGATCTTTTGAGTGGTTTCGCCATTGCTAGGCTTGGCAACGCCAAGGTTAACGGAGGAGCTAATGGCAAGGTGTTTACGGATTTTATCTTTGCTGGCCATAATGGGTTTGTTACGCTTCTAAACAGTTGGTTTTTTGTAACGATACCTAAGAAAAGAAATTGGCTGCCCAAAACTCTAAAAGGTCCAGACAGCCAAGGCAATCATCACTATTTAGCACCTCGACCTCTACGTTAGAAATCTTAGATGCCTTCACATTTATTAATATAAACCAATAAAAGTACAAATATAAACTTTGTTTTAAATGTGAGACGGGTTTTGGATAGCCCCTGGGATAAACAGCCCCGTAGGCACCGTCCTCCACCCACCCAATAGCGCCCACCCCCAGCAAATCTAGCGTGAACAAACAGACGGTCGGAGTCATTGGCGGCGGAGCAGCGGGCTTTTTTGGCGCGATCGCAGCCGCCCAGGCCAACCCCCAGTGCGCCGTCACCCTGTTCGAAGCCGGTCCCGAATGCCTGGCTAAGGTTCGTATCTCCGGCGGCGGTCGCTGCAATGTCACCCACCACTGTTTTGATCCAGCCCGGCTGGTGCAAAACTATCCCCGTGGCGCTCGGGCTTTGCGGGGTGCCTTTTCTCGGTTTCAGCCCCAGGATACGATTGCCTGGTATCAGCAGCGGGGGGTGCGGCTTAAAACTGAGGCCGACGGGCGCATGTTTCCAGTTACCGACGACTCTGGGACAATTGTGGACTGTCTGATGACAGCGGCCCAAAAGGCAGGGGTCACCATCAAAACCAGGACCCCCGTCAGACAAATCACCCCCACCAATCCAGGGTTTAGCATCGGTCTAAAAGCGGGCCAGGTGCGGTGCGATCTCATTTTGCTCGCCACCGGTAGCAGTCCCCAGGGGCACCGCATTGCCCACAGCCTGGGCCACACCGTTGAGCCGCCAGTGCCGTCCCTGTTTACCCTGACCGTCAAGGATGCGGCCCTGCGACAGCGCAGCGGGCTGTCGATGGATCCCGTTGACCTGCGCCTTAAGCTCCCCGGACTAAAAAAAACCCTAACCCAAACGGGTCCCCTCCTGGTTACCCACTGGGGGTTGAGCGGTCCTGCTGTCCTCAAGCTGTCGGCCTGGGGTGCCCGTGCCCTCCACGACCACGGCTACCGGGGCACGCTGGCGGTCAACTGGCTGCCCCACCTCAACCAGGACGAGGTCAGAGCCCAGCTGCAAACAGCAAGGCAAACAGGGGGGAAGCGTGCGATCGCAAACCACAACCCCACCATTGCCCCCAAACGGCTATGGAGCTACTTTATCGAGCGCGCCCAGCTCGATCCGCACAGGCCATGGACTACGCTCTCCAACAAAGGGATTAACCGACTCACCCAGGAGCTATGCCAGGGAGAATACCCCATCCACGGCAAGGGTGTCTTCAAAGATGAATTTGTCACCTGCGGCGGTGTTCGCCTCAGGGAGGTCAATTTTAAAACCATGGAAAGTCGGCTTTGCCCCGGTTTGTTCTTTGCCGGAGAGATTCTAGACATCGACGGCATCACCGGCGGCTTTAACTTCCAGAGCGCTTGGACAACGGGGTGGCTAGCGGGACAGGCGCTCAAGCAGCCAAACGCTGCTTGAGATGATCCGCCACTCGAATGGCGTTGGCCACAATGGTCAATGTGGGATTTACCCCTGAATTTGATGGAAAAAAGCTGCTGTCAACAACATACAGATTGTCAATATCGTGGGTGCGACAGTTCAGGTCCAGGACCGCTGTTGCCGGGTCCGCGCCAAACCGACAGGTGCCACACTGATGCCCCACCGCCGACAGGGGCACATGGCTGCGGGGATAAATCCCGATGGGAATCACCTGTTTAATCGCCTTATTTACCTGCTTTAGCACATCGGTCCAGCGGTGCACCAAGCGGTCGCGGGCAACCAGGTTATTTTCGGTATAGTCCAAACAAATGTGATCCTTTACCCAGCGCACTCGGTTGTCAGCGGCGGGCAGATCCTCTGTCTGTAGCCACCAGCCCGTGGCGTGTCTGGCCGTCAGCTCTAGGGTCTGCCCAGGGGCAACCTTGGTCAAGGGAGCCAGGGCGGGGGGAGCCTCAGCGGGGATCATACCGGCTTTGACATTGCCCGTATTTTGCACCATACCCATGGGGTAGGGAAAGTCTGGTTCTCCCCAGTAAAAGTCGTTTAGGCCAATGGTTTTTTGGTAGGTTGAGTCGTTGGGCTGGTCGCTTAAGGCCACTATTGTAGTAGAGAGATGCTTCATAAAATTGCGGCCCACCTGGTCAGAGCTGTTGGCCAAGCCATGGGGATGGGCGTCATTGGCGGAGCGCAACAGCAAGGCAGCCGAATTGATCGCACCGCAGGCGACAACCACCAGGTCTCCTGAAAAGACATGGTGGTCGTCGCCTATTTTAGTTTTAACTCCGGTCACCTCTCGACCCGAGGCATCGGTCAACAGTTTAAGCACATTGGCCCCGGTGACTAGCGTAATATTGTCCTTGGCGCGCACCGGTCGAATACAGCTGATCTCGGCATCGGCCTTACCCCCTACCAAACAGGGAAACCCGTCGCAGGTATCACAGCGAATACAGTTTGAAAGGGTCTTGTCCACCTCGTTTAGCCTCAGACCCACCGGCAAATTAAAGGGGGCATAGCCCAGCCCTTCTAGACCATCCACCACGGACTGCATAAACGGCTCATGGCCAACGGCGGGGTAGGGGTAGTCGTCGCGCTCGGGCTCCGTGGGGTCCTGGCCCTTTTGCCCGTGCACGCTAAACAACTTTTCGGCCCTAGTGTAGTAGGGGGCAAAGTCTGCATATTTAAGCGGCCAGCCGGGGGAAATCCCACCCTCATGTTCCACTGCCTCAAAGTCTTTCTCCCGTAGCGGCAGCAGCGCCGCGCCGTAGACCTTGGTATTGCCCCCTACCCAGTAACAGGTTTGGGGATTTAGGGTTTCACCGTTGCGATCGCACCACTCCTCATCGGTGTAGTAGCGCTGGTCCTGATAAACGCTCTCGGGATCCCAGTTTTCTTTTTCCCTTGGTAAAAACTCGCCGCGCTCTAACACAAGAATGCGTTTGCCCGTATTGGCCAGCTCATGGGCTACGGTGCCGCCGCCAGCCCCGGTGCCGATGATAATAACGTCGTAGCGCTCGTTGCTGTGGGTCATGGTTAGGGATAAGGATTTTATCAGAGCCAAACGTTAATGCTGGAAAGACGTTCCATGGAACGTCTGTACGTCCAATATTTCTGGAGAGACGTTCCATGGAACGTCTGTACGTCCAATATTTGTTTCCTTAGGGATAAATGAGTTAGGCCAAATCGATCGCATACAGTGATTTACCAGCGGTAATAAACAACCGCTTACCGTCTTTGCCGCCAAAGGTTAGATTAGAGCAGATTTCAGGAACCAAAATCTTGCCAAGCCGAATACCGACCGGATCAAAGACTTGAACACTGTCGGCGGAAGTAACAAACAGATTGCCCGCCCCATCTGTTTTAAGACCGTCGGGCTGTCCCGGCTCGATGGTGACAAACACTCGACCGTTGGCGGCCTGTCCGTGGCTGGTAATATCGTAGGCGCGGACATAGTGATGCCCCTGGGGATAGTTCACCTGGGACGAATCCGACACGTATAGCGTCTTTTCATCGGGGCTAAAGGCTATACCGTTGGGGCGCTCCATTTCTTTTACAACAGCTTCAATACTGTCGGTGGCTGGGTCAAACCGATACACAAAGCTACCCGGCTGTTCCTGGGGACCGCTGTAGCCCTCACGGGGCTGGGTGAGCCCAAAGGGAGGATCGGTAAACCAGATGCTGCCGTCGCGGGTAACGGTAAGGTCGTTGGGGCTATTTAAGCGATTGCCCCGGTAGCGACTGACTAGGACCCGCCAATCGCCGCCGTGCTCAAGCCTGAGGATCGCCCGCTGCCCGTGGGAGCAGCTAACAATACGTCCCTCCAGGTCTCGACAGTTGCCGTTTTGATAGTCCGACGGGGAGCGCACGGTAGATACGCCGTCTTGAGGACTCCAACGAAACAACCGGTTACCGCTCACATCGCTCCAAATCACGCTGTCGTCCTCGGGTCTGTAAACGGGTCCTTCGCTATGGTCAATGCCCTCGGCCAGCTTTTGGAGAGCGGCACCCGCTGAAATCAGGAAAGACATCCGCTGGTCATAGACCACAACCGTCTTAGACATGGCTGGGGACATGGCTGGGGACATGGCTGGGGACACGGCTCGATAACAGGTTTTGAGAAAACACTACGGCGAAGGTATCAACAGCAACACATGATCGTCGGGGTCTTTGAGTAACACCCCTTCGCCATAGCGGTAATGGTCAGGAAACTTGACCACATGGGGTGAGACAATTACACCATTTTGGTAGTCAAGGATCTCCAGGCTGGCGTGTATGTCATTTACCTCTAAGATCAGGTGCCTGTGGGAAAGATCGTCTATCTGCCAGGATTGAGGCCGAGAACGCCCCCCCTCAGGTTGGATATAGTCCAACAGCTCGATGCCCATGCCGCCGTTCTGGGGGCGTAGGGAGGTGATGTTGACCTCAGCCACCGGTAGACCATCCAGCCTCGCCTGGGTTGTGCCTGAATTTTGACTGCGCTCTACCACCTCCATACCCAAGATATCCTGGTAAAAGCGTATGCTTTTGGCGGTATTAGAAACTGCGATCGCGCTGTGGTCAATCCCTAAAAACAGCCGTTCTCCAGGATGCTCCCACTTGGGAGCGATTTTATCCGCTGGAAACCAAATCAGCTCCAGGCTGTGGCGGTCCATATCCCTAAACTTAAAGGCCCGCACGCCCCCTGCAGCCGGGTTATCGGCAGGGATTGTTTGGGGAGCCTCAGAAATAGGCTCTATGTCAAAAGAGCTGAGATGGCTATGGGCCAGCTCCATATCACTGACAACAATTGCCATGTGCTGAAACCAAAGATCGTGGCTGCGAGAGTCGGGGGGCATAGGAGCAGACTGCACACCCAGGTGTTGAATCAGCTCAATATACTCATTGCCAAGACGCAGGGTAACCATCCGCACCGGACTCGGTGCTGTGACCCCCAGCTGACCGTAGCCAAAGGCTGCCAGGGTGCGGTCGTCCACCACCATCGCCCCCAGGGCCTGGGTGTAAAAGGCGGTGGCCTGGACGGCGTCTGAAACCGTCAGGGTAATTGTACTCACCGTTCGGGGACTGATCATTTTATGTCCAGTCCCCCGGCTTGAGGCCAATCCAGCGTTCGCCCTCTAGCTGCACAAGCATCAGTTTGGCAGGCTGTTTACCAACCGTACCCGACAGGTGACCCTGGTGCCCGTTTGCCCCTGGCTTTGTGCGCTGATCGGCTCCAAATGAAGCCTCGCCGGGTCCCATTTCAACTCGGGTGCCATCCATGGTTTCCACAAACCACTGACCGGCCAGGGGAATAATCCATTGCGGCTTAGGATTCTCGTGCCATTCCCCTACCCAGCCAACAGGTAGCTCTGCAAACATAACAGTCGTTTCACCTTGAAACAGATGGTTGTTCCACTGGGGGGCGGCATCACCCCCCATGCTCTCTTGGGAAAAATCAGCTAGCTTGCAGCGGGTCTGATGACTAATGCCATAGTCATCGGTCCAGACATGCCAGTAGGCGAGTATGGGAGCATTGCTCTCGAGATTAGTCATGACAATGTTTCCTCATTGGCAATTGCCCACCCAAAGCGGCGCTTGTTTTAAGAATTTCTTAATTATTCTATGAAGACGCCAATGAGCTCGGTCTCATCCTTAAGATAGATATTTGAGTACTGGCCATGAATTCAGGTTAAGCATTTGTAGCTGAATTTGCTTATACAGAATTTCTACGGTGAGAGTTAATGATTACATCATTTGAGAACCCCCACAGTAGTCGACATAGGCAAGATTATGAACTCGCTGATTTGGGCTAACGCAATATTCCTTGGCCCAGTCTCTGGGCGTACAGGGAGAAATATACGCCCCTAGCGTCGCCAACCCACCACGGCAACGGGATTAGTTTCCTTTTGCTCCGCCAGCCTCTGCTGCTCGGCGATCAGGTTTGACAACGCCTGCGTCTCAATACCGGTATCGGCACAGGCCGACTGCAGCGCTTTGCTAAACCGATTTGTATTACTACCGTAGCCGCACTTTCTAGCGGCAATCATAATGCCAGCGTCGGCATTTGCCTTGGCACGTCCGGCTAGGACTATGCCCTTGAGGGGTGTTGAATTTCCAATAACCATAAACACTCTTAAACTCTGTTACAGATGCGCCTGAATCAGCTTGGATGTAAGCCTAAACAAGATCGCCGCTAACGTCGTCTATCTGTGGTTAGAAATAGATCATCAGCTCACATTTCGCAACGGGCAAAGCGTTCTTAATTTTTTCTTCCACTTTTGGCGCTAGAACCTAAGTCCCTAGATAGATTTAACCCACCTTTAGATACTGCAATACTAACGTCAAGTTAAATGGCTTTGGCTTTGAGCCCGGCTCACTTTCCATATAGATCCATATAGATGCCAAGCGTTTGTCATCGGCCAGACCAAGTTCATCTAAGCATCTGTTTTTGAACAATAATTTGCCCCCTACAGCAGTCTAGTCTCATGGCATACACGTCTACGGATTCCATTGGAGCTTATCTCAAGGAAATTGGCCGCACCCCGCTCCTTAGTCGCGAAGAAGAGCTGATTTTAGGTAGGGCTGTTCAAAAGTGCATTCAGATTGAGACCCTGCGAGAATCGTTGGCAGCGTCGCTGGGCCATACCCCCAGTCAAGGGCAGTGGGCTGATGCCGCTGACGTTTCAATAGAGGAACTCAGACAGATCCGCCAAGCCGGGCAGCGGGCCAAACGAAAAATGATCAAGGCCAATCTGCGGCTGGTGGTTTCCATCGCCAAAAAGTATCAAAAGCACCAGCTGGAATTTATGGATTTGGTGCAAGAGGGAGCCATCGGCCTGCAGCGCGGGGTGGAAAAGTTTGACCCCAGTAAGGGATACCGGTTTTCAACCTATGCCTACTGGTGGATTCGTCAGGCCATGACCCGTGCGATCGCAGAAAAAAGCCGTACAATCCGTCTACCAATCAACATTAACGAAAAGCTAACCAAGCTCCGTAAGGTGCAGCGCCAGCTAGCCAAGTCCCTAAAGCGCCCTGCAACCATTGCTGAACTGGCACAGGCCCTAGAGCTACCCGCCGAGAAGGTGCGAGATTTGCTGTTGCAAAGCCGCGACCCCCTATCGCTCGACCTACGGATAGGTGAGAAGCAAGACACCAGCCTGGGCGACATGCTTGAGGATGATGGCGTCACCCCCCAAGAGTACGCTGCCCAGTCCTCCTTAAAAGAAGATCTAAGACAGCTGATGACCCACCTTTCCCAGGTACAACAGCAGGTGATTACCCTGCGATACGGTCTTAACAGCGGCGTCCACCTGAGTTTTTCAAAAGTAGGTAAGCAGATGGGCATCAGCCGTCAGCGGGTCCGCCAGATTGAACGGGAAGCCCTCAAGCGCATGCGCCGCCATCAGACTGACGTGGGAGCCTATCTAGCCGCTAGCTAAACGGACCCAACAGACAGAAATAGTGTCGCCTAGAATCAATATCCCCCAGTAAAACCGGAGAAACCATGGCTGCCATCACTGTTCAACACAATTTTTGGTTTTACTGGTTTGTCTTCTGCGGCATTATTATGAGCGGCTACTTTATGACCGCCGCTGGTATGTATTGGCTGCTATATTCTACATCGGGTCAACCGCTGGCAAACCAGGTCGGCAGCCGGCCCAAAAACCATCAGACCATTGTTGACGACATTAAGCTCTCTGTCCTCTCGGTGGTCTTTTTTGCATTTGCCGCGTCCTGTTTTATGCTGTGCTACAGGGCCGGTTTGACCAAGGTTTACACCCATTTGCACCTGAGAGATATTGGCTACGTCATTTTCAGCTATGGGTTAGTTCTACTGCTGCAGGACACCTATTTTTACTTTACCCACCGGCTGTTTCATCTGCCGCTGCTGTTTAACTGGGCACACCGGGGGCATCACCAGTCACGCCCCCCCACACCCTGGACTTTTTTTGCCCTAGAGCCCACCGAAGCCACTGTACAAATGTCTTTTTTGCTGGGTATTACTTTGGTGGTGCCGCTTCACCTGGGGGTGTTGGTGGCCGTCCTGGTCACAATGGCGGTTTGGACCGTGGGAAACCATCTCGGCTTCCAGGTGGTTCCTTTTTCCCAAACTAGCTCCTGGTGGGGCCGGTGGTTTATCGGCTCAACCCACCACCTGATTCACCATCGACGATACGATCGACACTACGGACTTTACTTTACCCTGTGGGATCGGCTGTTGGGAACTGAGGATGTGCGCTACGAAACCAATCGCCAGCAGCGCCTATCCTAGGGATAAGGACTTTATAAGATCCAAATGTTAATGCTGGAGAGACGTTCCATGGAACGTCTGTACGTCTAATATAGGCATAGGCTGGAATGGGCAAACGCTGGCTAAAGATTGTTTTTACAACGACATTTTTTTTGGTTTTATCCACGACTGCAGCCCTGGGTCAAGGGGCTGCCCCTGAGGAAAGTGTTCCTGAGGAAAGTGCCGTCGAGGGAGCCATTATAAACAATACAGCTAGCCCGCCAACGGCCCCCGAAGACGGTTTGTACTTTGCCGATGTCATGGTGAGGGGACAGTCTGTTTTTCAAGTGGGCAGCTTAAACAATCTGCCTGCCAGTGAGCGGGCGGCCATCATCAGCCGACGAATTGCCAGCTTGCTAGAGAGTACGGAGGGCGAGGTAACGGTAACGACAGCCTCGGTGCCTGACCAGCGTTTGATCAACATCCAGGCGAATGACCGGGTGCTAATGACCGTAACAGAACAGGACGCCCAGGATTTTGGTCTGCCGCTGCCGGTTTTAACAGACGACTGGGCCGCTCGTCTGGAGCAAAGTTTTGAAAAACCGCCGGTCGCCGTTGATGTGATCCAGCGATTAGACGGTACCCTACGCCAGCTGGGGAAAGATGCTGTCAACAGTATTCCAGCACTCATTGGGGTGATTGTGGTGATCCTGATTACCTGGCTGTTGGCCAAAGGGGTGCGTTACAGCGCCTTTCGATGGGCTCAACAAACTGAAGGGGATCACAGCACTGAGGTTCTCATTGGCCGTCTTGGCTACGGCGGTGTGTGGATAGCGGGTTCGGTGGTCGCGCTGGGGGTTTGGGGTATAGATTTTGCAACATTGCTAGGGGCGCTAGGGCTGACCAGCGTGGCCATTGGTTTTAGCCTCAAAGATGTTCTCAGCAACTATATTTCTGGGGTGATTTTACTGGCGGCCAGACCGTTTCACATTGGTGACCAGGTGGTGATTGAAGGCTATGAAGGAACCATTATCCAGGTGCAGCTGCGCTCAACCACGCTAAAAACCTATGATGGCCGCATGATTTATCTACCAAATCAGGAGGTGTTTCAGGCCCATATCACCAACAATACGGCGGCGAGCTATTTGCGCAGCTCGGTCATGGTGGGGATCGATTATGACGCCAACATTGCCCAGACACGGCGGGTGATTGGCGATGCGATCGCAACCCTCGAAAATGTTCAACCCGACCCGCTTCCTGAAATCCTGGTGCGCGAACTGGCCGCCAGCACGGTCAACCTGGAGGTACGGTTTTGGGTTGACTCCCGGCGAGCTGGTTTTTTAGAAACAACTTCCATTGTCGCCCAAACTGTCAAAGAGGCGCTGCAGCAGCACCACATTGAGATGCCAACCGAAATTTATACGCTCTTGATAAAAGATGTCCCCGCACCGTTAAAATCAAACCAAAAAACAATCACCCTTGACAGCGACACCGACGGAGGACACCAGGCGGAACTAGAAAAAACCTGATTGCGGTCTAGAAATCAAACAGGACAGCGCCCAAAACTGCTACCGGTTTAGACCTTTACGCAAGAGCGCTGGCGAAACCGAGTTAACGGCCAGAGCCATCAAAATCAGCAAAATTCCCACCAGCTCCGTTGAGGTGGGCACCTCACCCAGCTGTAGAGCCGCCATTGGAATACTGAGTATGGGAATCAGCAGTGCCCCCAGACTGACCACATCGGTGGAAAGATACCGCAGAGCATAAAACCACAGCAGCCATGCGATCGCACCACCGGGAACAACGTTATAGATCAAAACGCCAATAAATTCTGGGGTCCACTGCACCGAGGCAGACGGCAACAGCCAGCTAACCGCCATCAGGGGCAGGCTGCCAAACAACAGCTGCCAGGCTGTAAAAACAAGCGGATCGATGGGTTCTGTTTTATCTGCCTTTTTGAGGATAATCGACGCCAGCGCCCAGGCTATTCCAGCTAATACGGCCAGCCCCTTACTCAAAAAACCGTCCGTCAGGGTAAAGGGCAGCATGATCAGCAACAGCCCCACCGCCGCCATGGAAAGGCTATACCAGTGACGCACCTTAAGGGTTTCACTTAAAAACACCCAGGCAAATAGCAAGGTCCAAAACGACATGGTATAGGTCAAGATGGCGGTTTTACCTGCCCCACCACTCACCAACGCCCAGGTCGAAAGACCAACGGTAGCACCGCTTTGTAAAATACCGTAGAGAAAATTTTTCCTAAGCGCCCTGGGCCTCAGGGAGCGTCGCTGGACAATCAAAACCAAAAACAAACCGAGCGAGCCATAAAAAGCCCGCATGGCCGCAAAATCAAACGGAGACGCATAGCGTACCGCGATTTTCATTAGGGTCCAGTTGTAGCTCCAAATGACCGCCAACAACAATAGGGCAGCGATCGCCCCAACCTGGACGCGAGATTGTCCCATATAGATTTTTGTAGTAATATTTGTAGAAATAACAGTTCAAAGAGGCCCATGTTAGACTTCAGCACATGCGCCTCTTTGACTGTATTAACCTATAAAAAAGTCTGCTACAAATTATTCAGCATCATCGCTGGGCAGTTCAATATCGATATCGGGTGTTGTCACTTCTTTTTCTTCAGTGCTGATATCGACATCAGGTACGGTGATTGTTTCGGTCTCTGTGCCTACTTCAACCTCGGGGCCTTCGACCTCATATTCAGGGAGCTGACCCGGCTCTACGTTCACATCGACATCGGGCATCTCACCGCTGCGCTCCTGCTCGACACGACAGCCTGCCGAGAGGGCAATCACCACAACCGCAGGAACAACCAAAAGCTGTTTCCATTTTTTCCATTTAATATGGGAAAGTGATAAGTCCATTCTTCATTATCCAATAACAACAGTGCAGGCGCTTTTAGCTTGATACTCAAAGGAGCCGCAATATTTATTTCGTACAGTCGATAGCAAGATAATAAAGAAAGAAACGACACCACGCCTCTAACAAAAGGCCAGTCCTCATTCATCCAAAAGTATGAGCGGCCTTAAACAACAGTCTAAGGGATAAGGATTTTATCAGGTCCAAAAATCAATGCTGAAAAGACGTTTCATGGATCGTCCGTACGTCCAATAGTGGAGCCTAATTAATTTTGTTTCCTGGGCCCCAGGGGTTAACCCAAGGGATTTTTCATTAGATATCTATCGAGCTGGCAAAAGAGAGTTTGACTGGGCCGATGTTTACTCAGTCTAAAAAACTGTTTTAATATCAAGAAGAGATCAGCAGGCTTCGATGGCTTGATATCCAGAATGACCGCATTGGACTTTACCGCTTACACCAAGGCTGAGATCGCCGCTCTTACTGACCCTCAGCAAACCGGGGCCGACCTTACCAACTGCGATCGCGAACCGATCCACATTCCAGCTGCAATCCAGCCCCACGGGATCCTTCTAGCCGTCAGCCAGGACTGGATAATTGAGCAGGTCAGTCAAAATACAGATGATTATTTGGGACGTTCCCCGGCGGAACTGCTGGGGCATCCCCTATCGACTGTGCTTGGGGAACCGCAGCTGCAAAAAATTGCTGACTGTTTAGCAACGGAGTTTGAGGTAGTTAATCCGATCTCGTTTGAGATTGAGGTCGGCGACTCGGTGCGGGTCTTTTCAGGTGTCGTCCACCGTAGCGACAATAGCATCGTGCTAGAGCTAGAACCGCCTACCGCTCCCACATCGGTGAACTTTTTTGACTTTTACAGTCTGGTTAAACGTCCCGTTAGCCGTCTGCAGCAAACCCAAACCCTAGATGAGCTGTTTCAAGCAGCGGTATCAGAAATCAAGCAGATTACCGGGTTTGACCGGGTAATGGTGTATCGCTTTGACCAAGACGGAGCGGGCAGCGTCGTGGCCGAGGCCAGACAGCCCGAGATGTCGCCTTTTTTAGGGCTGCACTATCCCTCCACGGACATTCCCAAACAGGCTAAGCATCTGTATCTGCTCAATCTGCTGCGGCTCATTCCCGATGTGGCCTACACCCCCGTACCGCTGGTGGCGGCCAGCGCCGCGCCGCTAGACATGAGCCTGGCCACCCTGCGTAGCGTGTCGCCATTGCACACGGAGTACCTGACCCACATGGGGGTGCGCGCATCGATGTCCATTTCGCTAATTTGCGATCGCAAACTCTGGGGGTTAATTGCCTGCCACCACAATAGCCCTTACAGGCTGTCCTAGGAGATCCGCACCGTTTGCGAATTTTTGGGCCAGGTGATTGCCCTGGAGCTACCCCCACGGGAAACCAACAAAGACAATGACTACAAGATTAATCTAAAGGCCATCCAAACCAGCTTTGTCAAAACGCTGATCCATAGCCAAACCCTGCGCCAGGGACTGACCCAGAACCCCAAATCGCTACTGGCACTGACCGATGCGGCGGGCGTCGCCTACTGCGAACAGGGAGAAATAACGCTGGTGGGCTTTTGCCCTGCCAGTGAAGACATTGAGCGGCTGCTCCCATGGCTAGGCGACCGGTTTGATGGCGATATGGTGTACCACACATCCGCACTGGCCCAGGTTTATCCCCCGGCGGCAAAGTTTGCGAGCGGCACCAGCGGGCTGCTGGCCCTGGCAATTTCCCAGGTACAGCCCATCTATCTGCTGTGGTTTCGTCCCGAGGTACCCCAAACGGTGAGCTGGGCGGGTGACCCTAACAAAGCCGTCGAACTAGAGGATGACGGTAGCATTCGCATCTCCCCTCGCCGGTCCTTTGAACAGTGGAAAGAACAGGTGCGACACCAGGCCCTGCCCTGGAAACCCTGCGAGGTGGAAATGGCGATCGAACTGCGCAGCGCCATTGTGGATCTGGTGCTAAAAAAAGCAGACGAGCTGGCCGCGCTCAACTTCGAACTGCAGCGTAGCAATGTAGAGCTGGACGCCTTTGCCTATGTGGCCTCCCACGACCTGAAAGAACCCCTGCGCGGCATTCACAACTATTCCAGCTTTTTGATTGAGGACTACGGCACCCAGCTAGGAGCAGACGGGACCCGCAAGCTGCAGACGCTGATGAGCCTCACCCAGCGCATGGAGGATTTGATCAACTCGCTGCTGCACTATTCTCGGCTGGGACGGGCGGAGTTTTTGATGAAGCCCACGGATATCAATCAGCTGGTGGATGGGGTGCTTGATGTAATCAAAATGAGCAAACCTGAACAGGTCAGCTTCCGCAGACCGCAGCCGCTGCCTACGCTAGTGTGCGATCGCAGCCAGGTTACCGAGCTATTTACCAACCTGGTGAGCAATGCCATCAAGTACAACAACAAACCAGAAAAGTGGATTGAGATTGGCTGGCTTAAACCCCTAGACTGCCAGACCGCTGCCCCCATCGCCCTCAAAGCAGATGCCACCGTTTTTTATGTGCGTGATAACGGTATTGGCATCCGCCCCAGACATTTAGAAACCGTTTTCAAAATCTTTAAGCGGCTGCACGCCCCCGGTAAATACGGCGGTGGGACCGGGGCTGGCTTAACCATTACCAAAAAAATTGTAGAGCGCCACGGCGGTCAGATCTGGCTTGATTCTACCTATGGAGAAGGCACCACGTTTTTCTTTACCCTCACCAGCCCATGAGTGACCATCCCTACCCAACGCTGCTGGTCGTCGAAGACAGCGACGAGGACTTTGAAGCGCTGAGTCGCATCATGGAGAGAAGCTGTGACATAGATATCCCCATTGTCCGCTGCTGCGACGGAGACGACGCCCTGGACTTTCTCTATGGGGAAGGAGCCTACACCGATCGTAAACCAGCGGCCCCGCCAGGCGCAGTTCTTTTAGACTTAAACCTCCCCGGTACCGACGGCAGGGACATACTCACCCAGATCAAGCAGGATGAAAAGCTAAAGACCATACCCGTGGTGGTAATGACCACATCGTCTAACCCCAAAGATGTCGACGAATGCTACCGGGCCGGGGCCAATAGCTATATCCTGAAGCCGACAAATATTGAGCAGCTCAAAGAGTCTATCCAGCTATTCGTAAGGTACTGGTTTACGGTGTCTGTTCCACCCAAAAGCCTATGACTTTGATTGAAAAGGATCTATATTAAGACATATTTTCTCTTGAAAATACGGCTAGCCCATTGAGTTGTCCCAGTGGTGGGGTTGTTCCTATGACTGATGCAGTTAACAGCAAAAATATTACTTGTGAGAGTCCCAATCAGCTGGGTTGCACCGTACTCGTTGTGGATGATTCCGAAACGGATCGCGTTACCTACGAGCGATATTTGACCCAGACCAATGTGGTGGGCTGCTCCCTTTTGCTCAGCGACTGCGGTGAGACCGGACTGACCATGTGCCAACAGTACTGTCCGGATGTGATCCTATTGGACTATCGCCTGCCCGATATGGATGGGTTGGAGTTTTTGCAAACCCTCTATGAAACCTCGCAGTCCGTACCGGCGGTGATTATGCTCACCGGCCAGGGTAGTGAACAAGTGGCCGTTGAGGCTATGAAAATGGGGGCCAAGGACTATTTGATCAAGGGCGACCTCAATGCTGAAAAGCTATCCCAGACCGTACGTCGCGCCCTGACCGAACAGCAGCTGCTACAGACCATTGCCAAACAGCAGCAGCAGCAGCAGCTAATGGCGAGTATTTCCCTACGGATTAGCCAGTCCCTGGATGTGGAAACCAGCTTAAAGATAGCTGTGGAGGGGGCGCGGAATTTTTTGGACTGCGATCGCGCCCTCATCTATCAGTTCCAACCTGACATGAATGGCACCATCGTGGCCGAGTCGGTCCTTGGGAGCTGGAGCGTTGGTTTGGGCGCTGAAATCAAAGACACCTGCTTTGCAAACCAGGGGGCCAAACGCTATCACCGGGGCCACAAAACGGTTATTGATAATATTCATACCGCCGGGCTGACCCCTTGCCATATCAAGATGCTAGAGCAGTTTCAAGTCAGGGCCAACCTGGTTGTGCCCATCCTGCTGCAGCCCTCCGAAGCCTCCCCCCAAACTACGCTTTGGGGGTTGCTGATCGCCCACCACTGTCGCCAGACACGTACCTGGCAAAGCAACGAGCTAAACCTGCTAGATGATCTATCTGTGCAGCTGGCCATCGCCATCCAGCAAAGCCGGTTTGTCTTAAAGCTCCAGGAACGGGCGCTCGCCATGGATAAGGTCAACCGTAACCTGAGAAAAGCCAGCAAGATGCTAGCGGCGCGCAATCAAGAATTGGACCAGTTTGCCTATGTGGCTTCCCACGACCTCAAGGCCCCCCTGCGGGCGATTGCAAACCTGGCCATCTGGCTCCAGGAGGATTTGGCGGATCAGATTCCGGCGGAGAACCAAGAACAGCTTGAGCTGATGCGATCGCGGGTCAAACGGCTCGAAGATTTTATTGACGGGTTGCTGCGCTACTCACGGGCGGGTCGCCAAAGCCTAGATGCCCTGGCCCTAGACCCCCTCCAGCTGCTACATGAAATTGTAGGCTCCTTAGAAGTCCCCAGCGCCATGCGGGTCACCCTGCCCACCGCCGCCCCCACCCTCGTCACAGAAAAGATACTGCTGCAGCAGGTACTAACAAACCTGATTAGCAATGCCATCAAATATCACCATCGTCCGGATGGCAACATTACCATCTCCCTCAAAGAAATGGACACCATGGTAGAGTTTACTGTCACCGATGATGGCCCCGGCATCGCTCCTGATTATCACGAGCGTATCTTTGTTATCTTTCAGACCCTCGCCAGCCGTGACACCATTGAAAGTACCGGTATCGGCCTTAGCATTGTCAAAAAGCTAGTCGAAAGCCAGGGCTGCGAACTCTCCCTTACATCAGAGCTAGGCAAGGGCAGCACATTCTCATTTACCTGGCCAAAAGATAGCTCCCAATCACGCCCTAAAAACAGCTAAGCAACGGCCAGACAAATTTATACCCCTAGACAGACGTTTCCAACCAGAGCGTCCGATACCGTACAAGGGTTGGCAGACCGCAATGGTTTGTTGCAATTCTGATTCAACGGGTCTACTTAGAAGATTTTATTATGTTCGTTAAGCTCAGCAACGACAAAACATTAGTCGAAGTGCTCGATATCGACGCCTTATTCAATCCCTTTGAGACAGAAATTCAGGGACGACAGCAGTCTGGGCAATCGGCACAGCCACCTAGCGCCTTCAATAAAACAAAGCTCATTTTTCCATCAGGGGAGCCGCTACCCCAGTGCTGGATAGATCCAGACTACCAGCAGAAGAAATAAATTTAACACCATAGATAGTAGGAGATTGTTATGGATATTCTGAGAATTTTGGTTGCAATCGTATTACCCCCCCTAGGCGTGTTTTTACAAGTCGGCATCGGTACCCAGTTCTGGATTAATCTTTTGCTGACGCTCTTCGGGTATATCCCCGGTATCATCCACGCTATTTGGATTATTCTCAAACGCTAAAACTGATCCAGCGCTGCGACTAAAAGCGGCTTTTTTTATTCCAAGAAATGCTGGAACTGAGCCCCATGGCCAATGTTGTTACCTGAGTGTGCAACCGGCCATGGGGCTCTCGCATGCCGAGCTAAGGCACTACTGCCATATCGCGGTTTGCATTTTCCAACAGAGCCCACATCTGTGTGGCAACGGCCTTAGCCGATGCAGGGTTTTGTCCGGTTACCAGCCGTTCGCTTGTTTCCACATGGGACTCAAACTTAGGTGACTTGCGAAACTCAGCCCCACGCTCCACCAGCTTGGACTCAAGCAAAAAGGGCACTTCATCCGCTAGGCCAGCTTCCTTTTCTTCCTCATTGGTAAACGAGTTGACGACCTTGCCATCCACCAGGTAGCTACCGTCACTTAGCTTGATATTAACCAGCGCAGCGGGGCCATGACAGACCGCACCCACGATACCACCCGCCTCATAGATGCTCGCAGCGATACCGGCCAACGTTTCATTCTTAGGAAAGTCCCACATGGTACCGTGACCACCGGCATAGAAGATAGCATCATAGTCAGCAGGATTAACCTGGTTAGGGGTCATCGTGTTGGCCAGCTTAGCCGCCATTTCATCTAGAAATGTTTGGTTGAGTGTATCTTCACTATCTTCTCCATCCCTGGGGGGCTCACCGCCCTGGGGGCTGACAAGATCAACCGAGTAGCCCGCCTGACGAACAAACACATCGTAGGGGTGGCTGGCTTCGCTGACGTAGAATCCCGTCGTTTTACCAGTGTTGCCCAACGCTTTATGGCTAGTCAGAACCATTAATATCTTTTTCGCGCCCATAGCTTTTCACCGTTATGTTTTCCGCACTATGGCAGCTGCTTTCGTTGGTAGAATCTATCAAAGGTATTGATTTACAACTAATGGCCATCCATAGGGCGCATTTTTACCCATGGAGCCATGCGGGCCTGTGGTTCTTTGGCTGTGCCTGGGTCGCAGCCATACAAAATGCTTTACCAAAGATAGAGCCAATTCTCAATCTCAACACATAGGCTGAAGCTACATCATCTATTTTCTCTCCCATCAGGAGATCAACCATGCAACCACTATCTGGCGAACATCGTTCTTTTTGGGTTGCATCAACCCTGCCTTCTACCTATCCTGCGCTAACAGAGAACATATCTGTTGATGTTGCTATTGTCGGGGGTGGCTTAGCTGGTATAACCGCAGCCAAATTGCTCAAACAGGCGGGCAAGACCGTAGCTGTGCTCGAAGCAGATCGAGTTGGCAGCGGTGTCTCTGGGCATACAACTGCCAAAATCTCCGCTCTACATCAGCTGATCTATGCCGATCTGATTGAACAGATGGGCAAGGAAAAAGCAGGTCTCTATGCCGAGTCTAACCTGGCCGCTGTCGAAAAGCTTGCATCACTGATACAGGACGACAACATTGACTGTGATTTTTCTCGACAGGACGTTTACACGTTTGCCCGGACGTCGGATAACTTAGACAAAATAACAGAAGAGATCAAGGCCACACACGCAATCGGCATGTCGACTGAATATGTCGACACAGTCACGTTGCCATTTCAGATCGCCGGAGCTATTAAGCTATCCAACCAGGCACAGTTTCATCCGCGCAAGTACATGCTCCACGTGGCTGGAACTCTTGTGGGACAGGGCAGCTATGTTTTTGAGCAAACCCGTGTGACCACCGTTGAAGGAGAGAGCCCGTGTCAGGTAATGACCGAGCATGGTGCAACGGTCACAGCCCAAGATGTAATCATCACAACAAATCTTCCTATTCTTGACCAGGGACTGTTTTTTGCTAAAAGCTATCCTCAGCGGTCCTACTTAATTGGAGCCTACATTGAGCCTGATAAAGCGCCCGATGGTATGTATATTGGCGTTGGCCAAAAGTATCGTTCAATGCGGACGACACCCACGGATAGTGGCAGACTGTTGCTAATGATGGGGGGTGAGGGCCACAAGGTAGGTGGTGCCAATGATACACCCGAGCGCTATCAAAACCTGGCTAACGATCTGAAGGCTGACTTTGGCATTGATACTATTGACTATCGATGGTCTAGCCAGGATATGGTGTCGTTTGACAAACTACCCTACATTGGCCGACTGACTCCTGTGAGTAATCACACGTATGTAGCCAGCGGTTTTAGCCTTTGGGGCATGAGCAAATCGGTGATGTCGGCGATGATCCTATCGGATCTAATTTTGGGTAGGTCCAACCCTTGGTCAGATCTGTATGATGCCATCCGACCAACGCCGTTTGTCACCCAAACCTCGCTTAAAGAGAATCTTGATGTGGGGAGCCGATGGATTGGCGATCGGTTTAAGGGGCTGTTTTCGTCTAGCACTGACCTACAGCCGGGGGATGGAGGCTTGATCACTGTAGAGGGTGAGAAAGTGGCGGCATACCGCGATGATACAGGCTCTCTACATCAGGTTTCAGCTGTTTGTCCACACCTAGGCTGCATCGTAGATTGGAATGAAGCTGAGAAAAGCTGGGACTGTCCCTGCCACGGTTCTCGCTTTGATTATGACGGTCGTATTCTTCAGGGACCGGCGGTCAAATGCTTGGAAAAGAAAGCTGCTGATCCTGTCTAACTGTCTAATATAAGGGCCTAAACCAGCTTGATGTCATCTGGAGCGTTTGCGTGTTTTTACAACATACCGTTATATCGTTCATCTACCGCTGGTTGGATAACAGCCCTTCCTTATGCTGATATTGTTTGATCAATATTTTAGGCGATAGGTTTTTATGACTATGGGGTATCAACCCACCGAAAGCTGCAAAATTATGGGTAGGCTAACGCCCCGGTGGCTTCTGATCGGTCGGTCGGCTCTCTTTAGCCCGACCATAACGCCCCTAGCATACGGGAGCAGTCGGCTATGGTCTTTTTGACCGGGGGAGTTGCGATCGCATTTGCCCTGATCCATCTATACAGCTACCGGCTTAAGTTTCTCGACAGCACCCCCCGCAGCTGGTGGCTTTCGTTTAGCAGCGGTATTTCAGTGGCCTATGTGTTTGTCCATGTGCTGCCAGACCTAAACGAAGCCCAGCAAGACCTAAGTTCGTCGCTGATGGTGCTTGATTTTTTTGAGCACCATGTGTACGTGGCGGCGCTGGTCGGTATGGTTGTTTTCTACGGGCTAGAACGCATTGCCAAAGAATCCCGTGAAAAAAATGCGGCGGAAGGGGACGGCGATGTCACCGAACCTGGGGTCTTCTGGTTACACATGGCCTCCTTTACCCTATACAACCTGGTAATCGGCTATCTGCTGTATCGAGAAGAGCAGGATTTTAGTAATCTGATTATGTATGCCGTTGCCATGGGCACCCATATGCTGGTCAACGACTACGGTCTGCGTAACCACCACAGGAGACTCTATCAAAAGGTCGGACGGTGGGTTTTGGCAGCCGCTGTGATCACTGGCTGGGTCATCAGCAGTCGCTATGCCATTAGCGAAGCGGCCCTGGCCGTTGTATTTGCCCTGTTGGCTGGCAGCATTATCCTTAACGTTCTTAAAGAAGAGCTTCCCGATGAACGACAAAGCCGCTACTGGGTCTTCGCCCTAGGCGTCAGCAGCTACACGGCAATTTTATTAGCCCTATAGCCCTGCCACAGTTCCCCAGACGGATGGAAAAGCAGCTCCACAGAGTTTTGGCCTCTATCGGGGGAAAGATGTAAAAGCTTGTTTAATAAATTATTAATAATAGATGGGTTTAATAAAAAAGCGCTGTTCTACTGGTAAAGATTGACTACTCAAAACCTAATCTAATCTTTTTTACCTGGCGCTTACATATAGCTCTGAGCAGGTCAATAAATCAATCATTAATCCCTAATTTTGTCTTAGAAATGTCCTACACGCTAAATCCTAAAAGCTTTAAATTAATCGACTCCAAGGAAAATTTACAACGCTATCGCTATCACAATCCAACCGGTCAATTTCAAATTATTCGAGCTAGCAATACCCATGCTTTTTGCATAGAAAGAACGGTGCTACCCCACCAGGTGGTTGAGTTCGAAGCTCCGCCTCAAATTCGGCTAGAAGTTTACGACTATCAGTCAGTAACGACAATACTGAGCAATGTGATTACCACCCCGCAAACAGCCGACAGCCAATAACAACGCCTGCCCCAGACCCTACAGAGACTTTTCAAACCAGCCCCGTTTCCAGAAAAAGTAAACCAGCCCCCCTGCAATCAAAACCATTACCAGCCACGCAGACGGGTAGCCCCAGTACCAGTTCAACTCTGGCATGTTCAAAGGTGACGCAGCCGTGTTGAAGTTCATACCGTAGATGCCAGCAATAAATGTGAGAGGAATAAAAATAGTGGAGATAACCGTCAGTGTCTTCATCACCTCATTCATGCGGTTACTCATGACTGAAAGGTAGATTTCCATCAGCCCCGCACAGGCTTCTCGGTAGCTTTGAACAATGTCTAACAGCTGTATGGCATGGTCATAACAGTCTCTCACATAAATTTCTAGGTCTCGGCTGATAAAGGTATCCTTATCTCGCAGCAGGCTAGCCAGGGTATCTCGCTGCAGCCAGATCAAATGTCGAAGATTAGACAGATCTCGTTTAAGATGATAAATATTTTGCAGCGTCTTTTGACTAGGATGCAGCATCACCTCGTCTTCAAGAATTTCTAACTGCTCTCCATAGGCTTCTAGAACTGGGAAAAAGCCGTCCACAATAGCATCTAGCAGGGTATAGGCCAGATAGTCAGCCCCCATGCGCCGAATGGTTCCCTTGGCCTGTTGAATCCGCGTACGAATAGGGGCAAAGTGGTCATGGACAGAATTTTGTTGCACGGTAAGCAGGTAGTTGTCTCCCAAAACAAAGCTCACTTGCTCACTGGCAAACCCTTGGCCAGATGGCAAAAACGTCACCACATGGGTGATGATCACCAGCTGATTACCATAGCGCTCCACCTTAGGTCGCTGGGGAACATTGACAATATCCTCAAGCACCAGAGGATGTAGCTGAAAGACATCCCCCATTTGCTGCAGCATATTAATATCCCCCAGACCTTGAACATTTAGCCAAGATACTGATTCAGTATCAAGATACTCCAAACACTCTCGGGGAGAGACCAGCACCGTTTGGATAGCCTGGGTTTCGTTATAATCTATAAGGCTCAGCTGTGGGCTAGCGTGAATATTAGAGACACTCAGGGTGCCGGGTACAGTACCAGGTAAATCATAAAAGTAATCTAAGCGACCGCTGCTTTGGATAGGTAAACGCTTCATAGATCCGAAAAAAGGTACCTGTAGGTCATATCAGATTATTGTGGCAAGCTGCTAATATCGTTATCGATGGAACCTACGCAACGAACTCTAAACTAGCCCCCTGCCCTCAATTTTGAGGGGTGCTGGGTTCGAAATCCCCAAGAAGTCAGCCCGAGGGCGAGATATAAGTTAGCCATAGTTAACCCATGTTTCAAATGTCTGACAGTTCTGTATCTTCTGATAGTTCCGTATATATCAATGGTGAAAAATATCCTCTGCCCGAGCAGGTGATTAAAAACGTTGAGACTATTATCGGCATGCAGGCGCAGCAGTCCCAGGCGGCTCCTACCCACGTGCGGTTTTTGCAAAAGATAGCGTCAATGTTTGGGACCGCCAGTTTTTTATACGCCGAGCTGCTGTTTTTTGGCATTTGGATTGGCTGGAGCTACTGGACCCGCGACCCAACGCTGCCGTTTGGTCTACCGAAATATGAGCTCAAAAATCAGATGTTGGATACGGCGGCGTTGCTGATTGCTACAGGCGTTTTGGTACACCAAACCCGTCAGGAAAAGCTGGCTGAACAGCGATCTCATCTGATTCTACAAATTAATCTTTTAACTGAACAAAAAACAGCCAAGCTCATCGGTCTAGTAGAAGAACTTCGAGCAGGCTTACCCGAATTTGAAAATCGTACCGACTGGGAGGCAGAGCTAATGCAGCAGGCCACCGATCCCCAGGCTGTATTAAATATCTTGCAAGAAAATCTCGAACAGTCTGAAAACCTGAGTTAGGGAATGGGCATTTAAATCATATATTTGCTTTGTGTAAAACGTGTCAGGCAATAGCCGTAACGTACCGATCTTTTTTTAACAGATGCTTAGGCAAAACAAAAATTGGATGTACGGACGTTGCCTGGAACGTCCGTACATCCAATTTTTGTTGCTTATAAAATCCTTATTCCTGAGCGAGACATTCTATTGGCCTTGGAATGGACTCGGAGCAGGCCATTGTCAATGCTCAGGCGATGATTTTATCCGGGTCTGATACCAGCGCATCAGCGGTGAGGCGGTAACGCCATGGAGACAGATCGACAGTACCACTGTGGTATAGACAATCCAGGCTATGCGCTCGGCTGAGCCACCGTTTAGCCCTTGACCCATGGCATAGGTTAGATAGTAAAGCGAACCCAAACCACGAACGCCAAACCAGCCCGTCAGCCAGCGAGTTGTCATGGATAGGGGGCTGCCCACAAGACTGATTTGAGCGCCCACCGGACGAATTACCAGCAGCACCAGCCCAGATATCAGCAGAGCGGCAGGAAGATGCCAGCCGAGCTGCTGGAGACGCAACAGCGAGCCCAACAATAAAATAGCAATGATTTCCAACAGCTTTTCAAGTTGTTCAATAAAGTGTAGCTGGGCCCTGTGGTGACGCTTTTTACCTTGTTTACGGATGGTCAGCCCGGCAACAAATACGGCTAAAAATCCGTAGCCGTTGATCAGTTCCGTTAGGGAGTAGGCCAACAAAATGGTGCTGAGGGCGACTAGATCCTCCATCAGATCCTCGGAGGGTTGGGAGCATTGCACATGGTGGTCAATCCAAAGAATCGCCCTAGCAACGGCGTATCCCATAACAATTCCGGCTGCGAGCGCCCACACCACATCGATCAATAGCCACTGACGCAGCCAGCTGTCCCAGGACGAGTTCTCAATTGCTTTGAGCCCAAAATAGACAAAGGGAAAGGCTAGGGAGTCGTTGAGCCCCCCTTCGGAAGTAATGCCAAAGCGAAAGCTGTCTCGATCGTTGCTGTGGTCTAGCTGTACCTCGGACGCTAGTACCGGGTCGGTGGGGGCCAAAATCGCACCGAGTAAAATGGCATCTCCCCAATCAAACTGTAGGAGAAAATGGGCGGCAGCTGCGATCGCAACAATTGAAAACGGCATTAGAATGCCAATCAGCCGGGCCGGTATCTGCCAGGCGGCCAGGGTCATGGGTCGGTTCATCTTAAGACCGCAGCCAAAGACGGAAATGATCACCACAAACTCCGTCAGCCGTTCAATAAACTCACTGCTGGGCCGGTTGGTTAAAAACTCAATGCCGTAGGGACCTAAAAAAACACCCACCACCAGGTAAATGAGCGCGTAGGAAATGGGCAACCGGGCAATCCAGCCAGACCCCAGGGTCACAGCCAGTAGCACCAGGCCAACAATCAGCAAAGAAAAGATATAGAGACTCATATATAGCCTTTGTTGGATCTTTGGAGGATATAAAAAACGGCTGCGGAAGAGATTTTCCGCAGCCGTTTTAACCCTCAGGGTTAGACATTAACCACCGACGGCAATAGTGCCTGCGATCGCAGCGGTAATGGCTGAGACCGTAGCCGTGCCAAACAGCCACCAGGAAGCCGCTTCAGCCGTTTTACGGGTATCATCCACCTGCTGCTGTGCCTGCTGCTTGAGTTCGCTGATGCGACTTTGAACCTGCTGCTCTAGACGCTCTGCCTTACGCAAGGCGCTGTCGCGGGCCGCTTCAACCTGGCTAATCACCCGGTTAGCATCGGCCTGGGATACGGACTCATGGGAGCTCATCAGCGCCACTAGGGTATTGCGGTCAAACTGGGACAGCCGCTGTTGGAGGGCATCAAAACCCGCCTGGGGGTCATCAAACAGTTTGGTCAGATCGCGCTTGATACCGTAGTAGTTTAGCTCGGGCCGATCGAGGGAATCGAGATACTGACGCACCTGATCGAGGATGCGATTGAGGGCCATCTCCAGCCGAGCCTGTAGCTGACGGATCTGGGCTATCAACCGATCGCGCACCGACAGCACCTGATCCACAGCGGCCTCTACATCCTCACGGGACATATCATCACGCTGGGCAATTAGCGTCACCACCGTGTCACGGTCCACCTGGGCCAACCGTTCTTGAAGTCGCTCACCACCCAGTCTGGGGTCGTTTAGCAACAGCTGCAGGTCGCGCTTAATACCCTCGGGGTTGAGGGCCGCCTTATCGGTACTGCGCAAATAGTCCTCCAGCGCATCTTTAAAAGACAGGGCCTGCTGCTGGGTGCGCCGAGCCAGGCGACGGGGCAGTCGCAGCACGCTCTGGATACTCTCCAGCAGGTCGTCAATGATGCGGTTGATCTCCGCTTCTGACAGATCGTCCCGCTGGCTGAGTAGCTGGACTAGGGTGTCGCGATCCATGCTAGCCAGCCGCGATCGCACAGCATCCATTCCAGCTTGGGGGTCGTTGACCAGCAGCTCTAGATCCCGCTTAATACCCGTGGGGTTAAGCTCGGGTTTACCCGTGCTACGCAGATAGTTTGCGATCGCCTGGTTGGCCTGCTCATAGTTGGCCTTAGCCTGCTCAGTCAGTCTGGCTGGCGTTCTCAAAATCGAGTACCAAGACGCCTCAACATCCTGCATGACCCGTTTGATTTCAGCTTCAGAGAATTCCTGTCGCTGGCTCAGGAGCTGAATCAACGTATTGCGATCAAACTGGGACAGCCGCTGCTGCAGCCGTCGGCTACCCACCTCCGGGTCATCCAAAAGCTTATGAATATCGGCCTTGATACCCTCAGGATTTAGCTCAGGTTTGCCCGTATCACGCAGATAGGTCTGTAGCTCCTGCCACTTTTGATCGGCCCTCACCTCAACGGAGGCATCTAGTCCCTTAGAATCCGCCAGAACCTTTTGCATAACCTGCTCTAAGCGACTGGCAACCGTGCCCGCTTCCTGCTCATTGAGGTCGTCGCGCTGGCGCAGATGCTTAAAGAAATACTCATAGCCAAACTGGATAAAGCGCTCCTCTAGCTCAGATGCATCAACGCCATCGTCTTCCAACAGCGCCCTAAAGGCATCCATGCCCATCTCCGAGAACAGCTCGCCGCGAGGCGTATACTGCAAAAACGTATCCACCTTAGATAAAAGACCTTTGCGCGCTGCCACACGATACTGCTCGGTCACCTCCGCTAGGACCTGCTGACGAATGGTTTCTAAACGTAGGGCCGTATCCTCAATCTCAGCCTGGGTCAGCAGCCCAGAAGACTCTAACACCTGTCTAAAATAGGCCAGATCAAGACGCTGGAGGGCTGCCGCCAGCAAACGACCGTCCGCATCGCGGTCATAGAGAACCTGGGCGAACTCCGCTTCTAACCGGCGGGGAGACAGCTGCCAGGCATAGGAGCCTAGCAAATAGTTCTCAACGTCGGCCCTGATGGTACCGTCGGACTCACCACCATCGGTCACCTGGGCAACCAACGTATCCGCCTGGGACCCTAGCTGTGACTGAGCCGATTGCAGCTGTTTACGCAGCTGGCCCACATCCGCATCGGATAGATCTACCCGACCCATCAACACCCCCGACAGCATGTTAAACGCCTGACTCATTCCCTGGGACAGTGGCGACTTACCCTTGTGATCCGTATTTTGGCGACGGTACTCTGCCAAAAACTGATCTAGACGCTGACCCAGCTGTTCTGACATCAGCTGCTCAGGCTTGGCCGAGCGCAGATAGTCCACCAGCGATTCAACACCGGTGTGGGCCGATACCGCTTGCCACCGGCTGTACAGACGATTGGCAACCCGATTGACTTCCTGACGCGACAAATCGGTACGGTTTTGCAACAGTTCAACAAATGCCTGCCGGTCAATCTGACGCAGGACATCCCGGTTCGAGCCAGATATGACATCAGATGTCTGCAGCAGATTCTCAAACTCAGACTCCAGCTTGGCAACATCCAACTCAGGGGAGCGAAGCGCATTCAGATAGTCCGACAGTGATTCCGCCAGGTCCTCACCGTTCCAGGCGGCCGTCAGTTCCTGACGAATCGCGTTCGCCGCTGCTTCTGCCGTTTGAATAGTTTGGTTGCTAGCGACTTTGGCACCCATGGCGGCCGTTGCGGTACCCACCAGCGCCTGAAAGCTAGCAGTAGCCGTTCGCACCACGGAGCCAATCAATGACCCCACAGTGGTCGAACTCACCCAAAACAAAAGACAGAAGTAGGTTCCCCAAATAACAAGTCCGGTGATAGCCCCCAGCAGCGCACTGTCATAGAGGCTTAGCTTAACCGCCAAAAGACAGGCAAAAAACAGCGCCAGACTAACCGTCACCAGAGTCCAAAGACCAAAGGCAATCCCTATTTTACGGGGACCGATACCGCCTGAACTGTCCTTAGAAGAAGAACTGTGACCCACATAGGAAATACCGGCGGCCACTGACAGGTTGGTCAGCAACAGCTGGAAACCAAACGCCAAGATCAGACCAGACAGTAGCGCAATAAAAAATTGAGGCCCTGAGAAGACAAGAGCAGCCTCCTCAGGGGTATTTATCCCTGGGGTAGACAGCTGCGCCAACAATGCACCGCCCCCATGGAATAGGTTCAAGTCAATCCAGTGTCCAATCACAATTTCTCTCCTAACAAAGCAAAAGCCGTACAGCAGCCATTGAGCTTATTCAGCCGTCGATCATTCAATAGCTACATTATCGTTCTGCCATTAGACCTCTTTAGTCGGGATTTTATATCTAGCTAAAGTTATACTTGACCAGCTTTTTCACTACTCCATAAGAGGGCCTAGCGAGAGGGCCTGCGGGCTCCAAAATTCATCACCAACATCCATAGTAGGGATGAGAGTTTATTTCTAGATGTCGCCTATGTTTTAAGGGGCATACAAAAAAATAGAGACAATCGAGCCATGGCAAAAGAGTTTCAATTTAAAATGGGCGATCGCGTCAGCTGGCCCGTGGGCACAGGCCATACCACCGGAACGATTCAAGACATAATCACCGAATCTACCCAGCTCAACGGGCAGTCAGTTGATGCCTCAAAGGATGAGCCTCGCTATTTCATCAAAAACGACAATACTAATAAAGTCACCAGCCACCGACCAGAGACCCTATCCCCGGCAAATAGCCCGCAGGACAAGCTACAGCCGGGAGATACCGTTGAGTGGAATACGGCCCAGGGAACAACATCTGGCACCGTAGAAAAGAAGCTGACACAGCCCACTCAAATCAAAAACTACGACGTCAGCGCCTCCGAGGAAGATCCTAAGTATCTGGTTAAAAGCGAAAAAACCGGTGCCAAAGCCGCCCATAAGCCCGACGCGCTGGACAAGGTTTGAGCATTCAGACTGCCCTCTACCTTACGTTAGATCTTAGCTAACGATAAGACTCAACCTCCGGAAGATGAATCATCAACAGATTTACGGTGAAATAGAAGGGTAGAAAACAAACAAGAAAGAACCTATGCGACCGATCAACATTGGCCTATCAGAAGAGCAACGACAAGGCGTTGTAGACTTGCTTAATCAAGATCTCTCAGATGCCTACTTGCTTGTAATTAAGACAAAGAAGTATCACTGGGATGTGGTTGGTCCTCAGTTTCGCACATTGCACCAGCTCTGGGATGAGCACTACGAAATCATTTCAGAAGCCATCGACGCCTACGCAGAGCGCGTTCGTATGCTGGGCGGCTATCCGGTGGGAACAGCAGAAGGCTTTTTGAAGCACGCTACGCTACGTGAGCATCCGGGCGATTTACCTAGCGCCAACGACATGGTATCTCGATTGGTTGTCGACCACGAACAGGTCATTCGCAACCTGCGCAGCCATGTAAGTAAGTGCTCCGAAGAGTACGGCGATGAGGGCACTGCTGACTTTCTAACCGGTCTGATGGAGCAGCACGAAGAAATAGTATGGATGCTGCGCTCGTTTATTGAGGGTGAAACCCTTAAGAGCAGCGGCGACAATGAGAGCGATCTGAAGGTGCCCGTTGGCGTCTAGGGTAGCCCCCTAAGCCGGTAGCCCTGAATTTTCCCGGCAGCGGGAGTATCCAAGGGCTACAAACACAAGTTTGAGATAAAAATCCAGCCTCTTCGGGCTGGATTTTTACTGAGTTAATCTAAAGGAGGTTTTATGCCTGACACATATATTGCTGAACGCACCCTTACGGCTGTTTTCAAAGAGCAAAGCCAAGTTGACCAAGCTGTCCGTCGCTTGATTGACCGCGATGTTTCTAGAGACCACATTTCGGTGATGGGACGTAACTTCCAAAGTGAGACCCGCATTACCGGCTTTATAACTAAAAAGGACGTTATTTTGGGGGGACTCCGCTCGGGTGCGGCCTTTGGATCCCTGTTTGGGTCTTTTCTCAGTCTGCTAACCGGCGTTGGGGTATTGTTTGTTCCCTTTGTTGGTTCTGTCGTTGCTGGGGGTCCTATCGGGGCAGTCCTGCTAGGGGCCGCCAGCGGTGCTATTGCCGGTAGTGCTGGCGCTGGTATCGTATCTGCGCTGTCCACCCTAGGCATGCCTGAGGAAAAAGCAGCCATCTACCAGACACGGCTACAGGCTGGGGAATTTCTGCTGATGGCGGAAGTACCGGCCAACAAATCTGGTACATATCAGCTTCTGCTCGAAAGCGCTGGTGGAGAGGAGATTCATTTAAGCGAGACCACACTGCCCCGTCCTTGCCCAGGACGCTGTGGTGGTGTTACCGATCTATCTCCTGAAATTCGCTCCCACCTTTCTGAGGATGCTCAGAATACCTTTATTGAGCACTACAACGCCGTGCTAGACGATACGGACGACGAAACGAAGGCAGAACAGGCTGCCTGGGTCGAGATTCATCAGCGATACGACGAAGATGAAAACGGTGTCTGGTCGAAGGAGAAAGTGACCGCCTAACCAGTGGTGGTCAACTGGCGCAGGATAGCTGTTATGGCGTGCTAGTGCTGCTATTGATGGTGAAAAGCAAAAAAGCCTAAGCTCAGGCGAGCTTAGGCTTTTTTTGTTTGTATACACTTGGGGAGCTGCCAAAAAATTAAAGTACCGATGCGTTACGGCTATCGCCTAACACATCGGTACTTTAATTTACGCTTTGACCCTACCGTAACTTCCTGGTTAAACCATAAGCTTAATATTCAACAAGCCCTGAGCAGCCCTATGCCCCCAGCCAACCTATTCAGTAAATGGGTATATCTCTTGAACCAGGATAAACGGCTGCCCGGTATATGCTTCCACCAGGGTATCGCGCAGCTCGGGTTCCCATAGTATGTCATATTCAGCCTCTAGGGCCGCCAGTGAGAATGTCTGTAGAACGCCAGAGACAGAAGCAGGGCCTGCTTTGATCGGATCGGGAACGGCACCTACAACCAGGAGGCCAGTGCCATCAAACAGCTGTTCATTTTCTAGGGAAAAAGCATCGGGGGCAAAGATAGTTTCTACCTCACCATCCACCACCACTCGCTGACCGTAAAACGCCTCTGGGTTTTCTGAAACCTCCTCGGGATCCGGCGCTAGGGCAATATAGTTTGCAACGACGACCGGCTGCCCTTCAAACTCTTCGTATAGATTGGGGTCCAGGGTCAGCTCATATTTGTCTGACATTGTTTCACGCTCAAATTTTTCCACGGTGCCCGTTACCCACATTGGCGTTGCCTCTCCTGAAGGGACGGCATAGTCGTTGCCGGTGACATTGACGACTAAAATATCGTCATCTGGGAAAAGAGTATCTTCTTTTAATTTAAATGCGGTTTCACCCATATCTGCCAGAAACTCGCCGCGAAGGGCAACGGCTTGCCCCTCTAAAGCTTCTGTTTCCTCAGCGACCTCTTCAACATTGATATCGACCTCCTGGGTATCCGCATCAATTTGCTCGGGGGCGCAGGCGGTAATACCGATCAGCGAAGCAATACCCAAACCGCCCGCCAAAAGGCTTTTAAAGGATTGGGGTCTGTGACTAAATTGAACTGCCATGAGACAATTTCCTTATCTTAAATATGAGGTTTTTTCTTAAGATCAGGTTAGTCATCTACCCGGCTCCAAATATCTATCTAAGCTATGAACATTAGCTCCATCAAAAGACAGAAATTTTGTGCCATAAAGAACAACATTTTAAGAACGTTTACCCGTTCGACAAAAGTCTGTTAGCTTACGACGAGCTACTCTGCTGTCCAATTAGGACACTGCCTAGGATAACGGCGGTGCCCACCAGCTGAACCGAGCTAAAGGTTTGCTGTAAGAAAACATATCCAATCAGGGTGGCAACAACAGGACTTAGCAAACCCAGGGATGCAACCGCCGTAGCCTTGAGTTGACCGATACCGCGAAACCAAAGCGCGTAGGCTAAACCAGTACCAATCAGACCGAGGTAGACAAAACTCCACAGGTTGGTTCTAGATAGTTCGGTAAAGGGGCCTTCGGTGACTAGCGCCAGGGGTAGCAGTAGAAGCCCACCCACCGTAAGCTGCCAGGCGGTAAAGACAATTAGCGATACCGGAGGCGGCCAGCGTTTGACCAACACGGTGCCTAACCCCATGGTGGCAGCCCCTGCGATCGCAGCCATAATCCCAAGATTATCTAACTGTGCGCCAGGCCCCAGTACCAGCAGTCCCACCCCAATAAAACCAGCAACAGCCGCCACAACAGAGCGTCTAGATGGGCTTTGGGCAAGGATCAGCCATGAAAAAAAGACAACCAGTAAGGGCTGAATAGCCCCCGCTGTCGCAGCCACTCCCCCCGGCAGACGATAGGCCGCCACAAAAAGCAGCGCCTGGAAAATACCGATATTCAAAGCGCCCAACACCAAGATCCGCCACCACCAAATGCCCTTGGGAAGTTTTCGCAAACCAATCGTTAGCAAAATACCGATGGGTAGCGATCTCAATGAAGCCACCAGCAGCGGATGCCCAGACGGCAAAAATTCGGTTGCCACTGCGTAGGTTGTTCCCCAAGAGATTGGCGCTAGAGCCGTCAGTAGAACATTAGTCAATCGAGTCGAAGCTATTTTCATGGCCTACTGAGGAATAACAGTCATTGCATCAATCTCAAACAGCATTCCAGCCGAGGCTAGTCTTGGGACCGGGATAAGAGTACTCGCGGGCTTTTGATTGGGCCAAAAAGAGTTGCGGGCAGCGGAAATTAAACGCAGTTTTTCGTCAGTGTGATCTACCGATAGAACTGTGATTTTGACGACGTCTTCCGGAGCAGCACCCACCGCCGCCAGCGCTGTCCTCAGGTTTGCAAACGCCTGGTCCACCTGATCAGAGAAACTATCTGAGTAGCCACGGCCATCAGTAGTACCGCCCCCCTGACCGGCGATATAGGCCAGGGAGGTACCAACCGGTATGGCAACTATCTGGGTAAACCCATAGGAACTGGGATCATTAAGGGTAGATGGATTTATAAATTGCATAGGGTAGCGTTGCTCGCCTCTCTCAAGGCGTAAAAAATCAGCACCACTACGCTATCAGTCGCGAAAATTTTTATCTTTTATAAAAAAGCTGTTTTTGATCGATTCTTGCGATTTTCTATTGGGCTCAACCAGCACCGCTATGTACCCATACTTCTAGTCGGTAGGCCTTGGGTGTTGTTCCTATGTAGTGGCGAAACACTTTAGTCAAATGGCTCTGGCTCGAAAATCCGCAATCTAAGGCAATTTCACTAATCGATAGTTTTTTGTCTTGAGGAGCCGCTTCGCCTTTTCTATGCGCTGCTGATTAACGTACTGGTGAGGCGTCATGCCCATTGACTGCTTAAACTGGCTAGCAAAGTAATATTGGCTAAGGTCAACCTGTTGCGCTATGGTTGCCAGCTTTAAATCGCGGTCTAGGTGCCCATGGATATAGTCAAGAATATGGGTCAGCTTTGTCGGGGCTAGTCCCCCTGTGCTCTGTCGTATGATCGGCTTTACCGTGGAGTATTGGCGCAGTAGGTGAATGCACAGTATGGAGCCCAAAGACTCTAGATATAGCCCCTGGGCAAAGCCACCATTATTCAACTCTGAGAGCATTAGCTGCACCAGGTTTTCAATTTTGCGATCGCGTCCCTTCAAAGTGGGCAGTAACTCAAGCCTGTCTGGGTTGGCGCAGTCGGTTGCCAATGCCGTTTTTCGCAGGAGCCCCGGTGCGATCATAATATGAAAAGTCTCATCTTCTGAGTGCCAGCTGGTTTGCCCAGACATCTCAGCGGGAAACAGATAAAACTCGCCCCTGGCCATCTGTCCATCATGTTCTCCACAGGTATCGATGCGGGTAACCTGCCGACTGTTGCTAGTTAGGAAAAAAGTCAATAGGTGATGGCTGAGACCTGCAGGGGCTGCTAACGCACCAGGTCGGTCGTGTCTGTAGTGGAGAGTAAGCCCCTGCTCCAACCGCAGAGAGCGTTCAGAGATAGCATTTTGAGCAGATAGGGTATCCAATGGATCACTCATCACAGACTGGCTCTACAAACTCGATACTTTTAAGCCGGTATTTTTCAGCTAGGCTATCTACAAAATATACCAGACCCAAATCTTCTCCCTAAAGCCCCACGACTATCCTGCCGGGGACACGACGGCACTCGCCTCAAGATATGGTGCCACCATCGGTTTTAGACCCTGTTTTGCACGTTCCGGGCTGTCTACATACACCGGCTGGGCCAGAATCACCAGCTGCTGACGGGTGCGCAGATACTCAATGTAGTCAATCAAATCATCCACACCCATAATGGTCAAAATTAATTCAGCCGACAGCCAAAAAAAGAGGCGTTTGCACAGCTGTCCCCAATTCACCACCTGATACTTCACCGTTGCCGTCACCTTTGTTTACAAAAATTAATAGAACAGATAAGCGTAAGATATCAGCTGGGGTTGGTGGAGGGGTCTATCTAAAGGCTGATCTCCACAGCCAATAGTCGGAAAACAATGGTCGGACACCAGAGCATGGAAAAGGCTGCCTTTGGCGTAATTCAACCGCTGGCAGGATGACGGCGGCGGTTGCGATCGCACGCCCTAGAGTACGCTTAGATCAAATCTCTGTCCCGATACAACTAACCATACGAGCAGCTAATGGATCGCGGCGAGGTCATCCCGTTCCCTGTTAGGCACAATCATCAGGATCAACCCATGGGTTTAATTTTTAACAAGCCCTAATCTATACCCATAAAAGAAAAAATGTCCTCCGGACCAACAGGGACCGGAGGACTGATAACGTGTAGAAGCAATTTTTCTATGCCTGGTCTTGCTGAACTGAGGGGAAACGCTGAGCAAAGTAGTTGCCAAGAAAAGTGCTGACAAACGAAAGGGCAACTGGTCCAAGAATAGTACCTAAAAGACCCTGAACATTAAAACCAGGTACAAATGCCGCCGCCAACCAAAAACAAATGCCGTTAACAACAAACGAGAATAAACCAAACGTAATAAAGGTTAGGGGCAGCGATAACAGACTAATAACAGGCCGCACAAGCGTATTGACAACAGCAATGGACAGCGCTGCAATCAAGGCAGCTGGAAATGTGGCAATATCAACGCCAGGTATAGCCAAATCCACTACCAGAAGGCTCAAGGCCGTGATTAAACCGGATAATAAAGACGTAAGCATTTTAACTTTCTTTTCCTCAATAGTTTATCTACAACGCCATAGTTGCAAATTTACGAAGATACCAACTCCGCACTGAGATAGATTTCATAACGCAGTTTACATAGATTTACAATGTTTTTTACCGCAGTTATTTGCCACAGCGAGGAAACGACTGCCATATATTTCCATAGGGGGATGCGATTTTTAGCTGTAGCCGAGATGATTTTAATCAACACGTTGACAGTATTACGAGATAACAAACGATGAAAATCCTACGATTTCTGCTAGGTCTGTTCTTGCCTCCCGTTGGAGTATTTTTGAGCTATGGTATCAGCACCACCCTCATTATTAATATTCTCTTGACTCTACTGGGTCTTATTCCTGGAAGTATCCACGCCGTTTGGGCCATCGCTAAGCACTACGAGAAAGCGGGTAGTGAGGCGTATTAACCACCTTCTGCTTTCGGCCAAAAAGCCTCCTACCCGTAGGGGGCTTTTTTATTGCGCCTAGGCCGCCGTTAAAAGAGCAGCCCGCTTATGCTTCAACACATTGAGGGCATACTGTTCATCCTCGGTCAGCTCAGGCAGCAACGCCGAGGAAGAATCTGTAAAACAATCCGTCAGCCATCCTTTTTCATAGGCTTCAATAACAGCAGGATGGATATAGTATTTTCGGCAGGTAGCGGGGCGATTCCCCAACTGCTGCGCGGCCGCTTTAATCGCTCGAGTAATATGATTGCCACTATCTTCAGCGGGCTGTGCTAGCGAACGGCAGGCAACAACCGTTCCACCCCAGGTGCGAAAGTCTTTGGCTGTAAATGAGTCTCCCATCGTTGTCTGGAGATAGCGATTGACATCTTCGGAATCCACCGTCTGACGTTCTCCATCCTGGTCTAAATATTGAAAAAGCGTATAGCCTGGAATATCCTGACACCGTTTGACAATCTTGGCTAGACGGCGATTTTGCAGATCAATTTCTTGATCCACACCGCTCTTGCCGCGAAACTGAAAGGTTAAACAGTCTTTGCTAATGTCGACGTGGCGTTTGCGTAGGGTGGTCAAACCATAGGAACCATTCACCTGACTGTAGTGCACGTTGCCAATGCGCGCCAGGGTATTATCCAACAGCTGCACAATAGCCGCGACCACAGTGGTTCTATTAAGGGCGGGCTTTTCACCCAGCTGCTGACGGACACGCTGTCTAAGAACGGGCAGCTGTTTAGCAAAGGGAATCAGACGATCAAATTTGAGCTGATTACGTAGCTGAATCCAGTCTGGATGGTAGCGATACTGTTTTCGTCCCCTGGCATCTCGTCCGGTTGCTTGCAGATGACCGTTAGGGTTAGGACAGATCCAAACATCTTCCCAGTTGGGGGGAATAGCCAACGACGTCAGCCAACGACGCTGCTCACCGGCCTGAATGCGATTACCGTCCGGGTCAAGGTAGGTAAAGCCTCGTCCCCAGCGGCGGCGTTGAATACCGGGCTGGCTGTCACTGACGTAGCGCAAGCCAGCGATCTGTGCTGAATTCGCCGCATCTTGATAAAGGACAGTGGAGCATGGGGGCATGCGATCGCAAAAAAACGTTCATCTTTCAATCTATCGGCAAGACTAACCAAAATCACTCTGTCAAAAGACTTAGCCACAAGCCGCCACCCACCCGCTCGCAGTTGAACAAAGCCCCCTCGCCCCTTTCCCTTTCTCCCTTTCCCTTTCTCCCTTTCCCCAAACACCTCTATCCCCTGATAGATGCCAACCAACAACGCCCCTCGTACACTAACCATAGTAAAAAAGCGAGGTTAATATGAATCTTCTGCTTCAGGTCAGCGAGGCTGCCCCCTACTCCATCTCCCTAGGACTGGTAGTTGCTGTCGGCTTTGCCGCTGCCGTTACCATTGGCTCAATCGCCTGGTACAATTCAAAGCGTCCGCCAGGCTGGGAAGGCAAAGAGCGTCCGGACGTGGTGCCTGACGTCAAGAAGTAGCGCCCGCCAAACGGATATATACAATTGAAGGCTGTAGGTTTAGAAGAACAACCTACAGCCTTTTTTTAACTGGACAGAGGGGAAAAGATTCCCCTGTCTTTTCTAGCGTGGTTCAGTTCCCTGGTTGGGATCGCCCGGCACACTGTCGTTACCTGTTGGAGTTTCAGGCTCAGCACCAGAAGAGGAATCTGACGGTGTATCTTGCTCACCGGTCCGGCGAGAAGTCTCTTCTAAAGGCGTCTGTTTACCGTCAGAAGGTCCTGGTGTTGTTTCAGTTTTATTTTGACTAGCCATGGGAGAATTCCTCATAACAAACGTAATCAACATCATTTTGGGAGTCATAATGTCTGATAACTAGTGTAAAAATATGCCTCCGCTATCGCTTCTCTCCTAGGCATGACATCAAATTGACCCACGGGTAGAGTTATCCAACAAATTACAGAAATTGAAGTCAAATAACAAACGGGGAACCTGGCTCAGGTTCCCCGTTTGTTAAAAAGATGATTTTTCTGATGGGAAAAACTCCCATGCGCGCTATTGAGCCGCTGGGTCGCCTTCTGACTGACGCAGGTCGCCTGGAGTCTCAACGTACATTTCAGGCTCAACGGGATAGTTGTTAATTAAGCCTTCATTACTTACCGTATAGCCTCCGGTGGTATCGATGCTTTCGGCGTCTGTAGTATCATCAGGAGTTTCCTTGTAGGCATCGCCTTCACGCTCTTTACGAGCTGCAGTTTCAGCAGGAACAATAGCCCGATCAAAAGTATCAGAGGCGGCGTTCTGGGGATCCATGGTAAAGTCCTTCCTATATAACAATGCTAGCCAGACATACACTGCTAACCAGCAAGTTAATAGTCACACATATTTTTGATCGGTTCATCTCTCCGTGGGTAGAAGCGTGTCTGTGCCTAGGGATTTAGACAAGGGCGTTTGGAAATGTGTGTAGGTAAAATATTGGTCTTGGTTGGGAAAGGGGAAAAGGGGGGATACTTTAAGGATTGTGAGTTTCTTGGGCCAAGAAACTCACAATCCTGTGACTGGATTCAACTAAAAAAGGGCCGCAGATGCAGCCCCTAAAGGAAAGTGAGTTAGTAGGAACAGGACCTGACTAGTCAATCGCTTTTTTAACGTCATCCTTGAGATCTTCTTTGGCGTGTTGTGCAGAAGACTCAACCTGGTCTGCCTTACCTTCCATTTCAGTGGATTTGTCGCCGGTAATGTCGCCTACGGTTTCTTTGACCTTACCTTCGACGTTTTTGGCAGTGGCTTTTGCTCTATCTTCAATACCCATGGGTTAAATATCCTTTATCTAACTGAACACATTTAATTTAGCAAACCAAATTAAGCACCTCATCTACCGTTGGAAAGAGACTCAACAAAACATTTTTTCGATAGCATTATCTCTATCTACAGACAGATAGCCGGACACTATAGAATTACTATCCTGAGATACTCACAAAAAATACGAAAGTTCACATTCTAAACTATCCTAGGCATACTGAATCGAGACAACCTTGATACGTTCTTGTTTTTCCCGTCTGTATAGACAGCTTTATGGTTAGGAAACATGACAAATAAAAAGCCACCGCCCAGTAAAGTAGCTAAAAAAACGACCTTTAAGCGGCGTTCGCCTTTTGCTTTATTACGACACTATTCGCCAAAGGCTATTCATGTACCGATCATACGAACCTATCGACGGCTGTCGGCGATTTGGAGTATAAACAGCGGTGACTGGCACTGGCTAGAGGGAAAACCTCTATCGCTAAAGGCTCTCAATCGTAGCCTGTGGCGTAGCGCTGAGCCTTCGGGTGAGTATCTGACGCTGCTTTTCCTATCGGGGGTTATTTCCACGATGGGACTCCTAGCCGGTAGCACGGCCACCATTATCGGCGCGATGATTGTGGCTCCCCTGATGGGACCGATTACGGGTATCGCCTTTGCCCTATCGGTGGGAAACCGGCGCTTACTTAAGCGCTCAGGCGTATCACTATCGCTTGGCTGTCTGCTAACGGTGGTAACAGCCTATGTTTTTGCTTCTATTTTTGACTTAAACAACTTAAATCCAGAGATCACATCTCGGATTCAACCCACGCTGATTGATCTTGTTATTGCTTTGGCCGCTGGGGCTGCTGGGGCTTTTGCTAAAACTCGACGGGGCGTTGCCGATGCTCTACCGGGGGTAGCGATCGCAGTGGCCCTGGTCCCTCCCTTGAGCGTTATTGGCATCGGTCTTGCCCTACCGTCCAACACGGTAACGTTTGGTTCAACCATTTTGTTTGCAACAAACTTAGTGGGAATTATCTTTAGCGGAGTGTTGCTTTTTGTTTGGCAAGAATACGGATCTCTCACCCGTGCTAAAGGGGGCCTGGTGGTAGCCGCATTTACCCTGACAGGGCTGGCGATTCCCCTTGGTTTTTCATTAAAAGAACTGGTAGTAGAGGCCAAAACCCGTAGCTTGGTCAGCAACCTGATTCGACGACGCACCGTTACCTTTAGCCAGACCGATATTCGACGGCTGCAGGTGGATGCCGAAGGAGAGGCACTGCGCGTCTCCTTAGAGGTAGCTGCGCCCACTGCTTCGATTTCCGACAACCAAACCCAGCTGGTGCATGCTTTTTTAGAAGCGCAGCTGCAGCGGCCCATTGGTTTAGATATTAGAATTATTCCAGTAGAATTTTACGAAATAGCTCCGGGAAGTTCTAAAGAGATTCGTGAAGACAATGTGGGTCCCACAAGACTTGAAGCTAGGTAGATTCGTTTTTATTTAAATTTATACGGTGCATCCGCCATGTAATCCAGGTGCCGGTAGGACTCCACAGCAGATAGGGGATTAATAAAACAGCGGCCCATCCTGAAAGTTGTGACACTCCGATGGCAAGTGCCAGACCCAATATAGTCCCAGCGGCTCCTAGATAGGCACCCAGCTTTAGGCTATGGGACCATAGGGTAGCTGGGGTATAGGCGACAATAAGCAGCTCCAAAACGATGTAGCCAACCATAGTTGCCCACGACTGACTCCGCTCCCAAATAATATAGGCGGACCAGCCACCGCAGATAAAAACAACTGTCCAAACCAGCGGTATGATGGCTTCAAAGGTCAGCCACCGGGGTCGCTTCAGTCGTCGAAACCACCTGACATCTGCGGGGCGTATAGCATTGGCTAGCAGCGCGATCGCAAACGTCAGCCCACCAATCACCATCCAGGATCGAATCATTACTCTGCCCAGGGCGTTACCGCACCTACAGGGGTTTCTGCAGGCATTTCGTCACCAACATCAAGCTTTTGAGTAGGCTTCATTCTGCTCAGAAGCAGCTCTATCAGCACGCCCAGCCCAGCCGCTGACAACAATGATGTCTCAGCGCTCCAGTCAAAGGAAAGCAGTAGCGTAGAGCTGCCAACTACTATGAGTAAAATATAGCGGCTATAGCTATGCAACAGCCTCCTCAAAAACGTATCCTTTATGCGGGCCACGACGGGTGCTCCTTTTAAGTAATAAGTAGGTCAGTTCAATCTTTTATAAGCAATGAACAAACCATTAAACATCTCAGAATCTGCCCTCAGGCCCCTAGAGTCAGGAAAAAGGGGACCTCGATATCTCACATTGCCAACCTAAGTCCACTGCTCTTGGAATGACGGATAAAGTGTCAAACCACCGTCTACAAACAGCGTTTGCCCGGTGATATAAGAGGCATCGTCAGACGCTAGAAAAGCTGTTACCGCAGCCATTTCCTCCGGGGTTCCCGCCCGTCTCATGGGAATATGTTTTTCCACTTCGGCTTTGGCTTCAGGATCGGTGGCCCAGTCGTTAATGGGTGTTGCCGTTGCGCCGGGGCCAATGGCATTTACGCGAATACCGCATTTGGCATATTCAAGCGCTAGGGTACGGGTCATATTTTCCATTCCCCCTTTGCTAATGCTGTAACCCACATACTGGGGACGAGGAATAATCTCATGGACGCTGGATGTATTCAATACAATCCCTGGCTTTTGCTCTGCTAGGAAATGTTGAATAGCCTTACGGGCACAAAGGTAGGCTCCCCTCAAGTTGATGGCAATCATCCGGTCAACTTTTTCAATGGCGATCTCATGGGAGGGACCAGATATCTGCATGCCCGCATTGTTGATCAAAATATCTAGACCGCCAAACTTGTCGAGGGTGGTTTCAAACATGCGGTCTACGTCCCCATCTTTGGAAACATCCGCCTGCACCACTAAAGAGCGCGCACCGCAGCCTTCAATGGATTGACAGGCTGCGGTGATATTCTCCTTGGTTTCAATAGCGTCTTCTTTATCTGAATAGTAGTTAATCGCAACGTCAGCCCCCTCTTGAGCAAAGCGGATGGCAATTGCCCTACCAATGCCCGAACTAGCCCCTGTAACTAGTACATGTTTACCCTTGAGTCCTTTCATGTAATCCCTTCGTGGTTTAGTAGGCTAACGCCATAGCACCTACACAATAGCGAAGACCCACCTATCCCCAGGTCTTACTAAAGATATAAATCAGACCCGCTACCAGGCAAAAGTCTTTCTTTCTACAGAGGTTTTGCAACTGGGCAGTTGACTAGATTATGGGTAGCAAAAGACAAAAGTTAAAGACGCAATGGAAAATACCAATAGCCTACCCAAACAGCAGTCTACCGACGGTCAGGGCGCATTTGCAGGCAATGTGGAACCCAACCCTGAGCAGGATACGGTAGATGCCATGGCAGCTCAAGCGGGTGTAGAGCTGAAGCCCGAAACAGCAGCAGGAATCAAGCGAGTTCTGGATGAGCGCGATGAAAATCGCTGGGAGCTAAATCCAGACTCTACCCAGAGCTAACGTCTAAAACCACTGAGCTTAGCCCATCGGATCAAAACCTCCTCCAAAGGAAAGATGTTTTGATCCGATGGGCCTTGTTAACTAAAGTAGTAACCGTCCAAGGAGTTTTTTATGTCAGGCATTGTTGACGCCGTCGAATCCGTACAAGAGATTGCAGCTGAGGTTAGCCCTGCTCCAGCAACATTTGACAACATCGCATCGGCAACCGATCTCAAAGCCCGCTTAGACTGGGGTGAACCTGCCCTTACCATTATTGACGTTCGCGATCGCGATAGTTTCAATAATGAGCGCATCATGGGGGCTATCTCACTTCCCATCGAAAAGCTAGCGGCCCAGGCTGGTCAAACCCTTGAAGCGGAGCGAGATATATACGTATATGGCGACACCGATGAAGCCACAGCGAGAGCCGCCACGCAGCTTCACACCGCAGGCTTTGAGCGCATTGCAGTCATCAAGGGCGGTCTACCAGCATGGAGAGAGGCTGGTGGCCAAACCGAGGGCCGCAACACCTAGTCAAGCAATCAACATTTAATTTATGGACTTACCGGTCCGCAGCTTTCGAGCTGCGGACTTTTTTTGTTTAGTCATCTGTGTGTAGCTCTAACCCTGCCAGATTCAAACAAGAGTCTGCCTCGCGCTTGCAAGGCAGACTCTTTTGGTTAGGATACAGTTTGGCAGAGAGCCTGAATCTATTTCCAGGTGCGATCGCCATCTTTACTCATACGCGCCTGGCGAACTACGTCTGAGATTTCCTCAGCATCTTCAATATGGTGCAGGGCTTTCTCATTACCCTCTTCGCCCTCTACCATAAAGTAGGTAGGCACCGTATTGGTGTGCAGCGTCACATCGTCATATTCGACCGCAACCTGTTCCCGCTTTTCTTCCAAGGAAGCAGACGGATCGATCCGGTCACCAGGATTAACAGCATCAACGCTCTTACTCATTTTTGTCTCCTTTATCCATGTTATGGCTGGGCCATGGGCTGGCATGTGCCTAGCCCAACACCGATCATTCTCAGGTAGGCTCCTAGGCCTCCTGCCACAGTTCTAAAATCTCACCGGGCAAAAATTTGGCGATCTCTTGGATTCGCTCCTTGGGAAGCTCATCTTTTGTGGCGGCAAATACGGCCTTAACAACTGTTTTGGGGCCGGATGTCTTGGGAATACTTCCTTCCTGCTCAATGCGAAACAAGAACGTGTCGGCATTAAAGCTTAGGGGTGGACGCAGCTCACTGAGGAAATGCACCAAGGGGTTGGTATCTTTCCATAGCTCCGAGATATCCTCCTGTAGGGCTTCTTTGCTCGTGCTAGGAAGTACTGCACCAGTTAGGTCTTCGGCCACGTTGTGGGAGGCTTCCGTTGTCATCAGATCTCGCATGGTGCGAAAGACCAGCTCCGTTAGGTCACGAGCGTCGTAGATATCTTCTAAGTTACCCCTGAGCATTACCTTTTTTAGAAAGGCCATGTCTTTAGTGGCAACAAGGGTGCTCGGTCCTGTGCGCAGGGATGCTGGCGGATTTTCCTGCATTCGCTGCAGCAGCTGGCGACCGCTATCGGTAAGCTGAACAGCGGCTAGCTCAATGGCAGCGGGCAGCGGATTGGGTCCCTTGCCCGCATAGGCATCGCCAGAAAAGCTGGCCTCCAGGTACCCTTTTTGGTTGAGATAGTCGATATGGGCGAGGATCTCGGTCTCGTCGGTACCGCGACCAGCAAAATCAGCTACTGTAAGCTGCGTCGGCCCATTGGCAGAGGCGGCCTGTTTACTAATCTTCTCAAGTAAAATATAGGCAACATCCTCTTTCAGCTGAATAGTCATTCAATTCTCCAAAATTCTGTTAAACATACACGGGGCTTGGGCTGTAATCAGCTTGCTCCGTGGGATAGGGCAGACCTCGAAAGTTAGCTAAGTTCAAGCCAGGTCTGTTGTATCACTTATCTCTAATATAAAGACTTGTTAACTTAAACACATCACTCAAAAGAGAGAAGAATATACCCTGGCTGGCTGTCTTAATATCGGAGTCTGGGGAAAAGACCAGCGCCAAATCAGCCTAGCGGATTACTTTTCTTTACAAAGCAATTTATTAATTACGGATCATTTTATGGTTCTACCGTCTATGCTGAGGATACAGCAATTTCATTGGTCAACTGTCCCATGGATGGCCGTACTCCTCAGTGGGACTACGGTATTGCTCTCCAAACTAGTCTTTGAGCCAGTTGAGTCAAGCCTTTAACCGTTTGATGGCAGCCTCATAGCATTCTTGCAACCACAAATTTGCGATCGCTATGGGTTCAACGTCTTCGAATGGGATTGGTCGGCTAAATGGCTCTTCGTCTTTGAGGCAGCCTATCATTCTGATCGTTGATGACGATGATGATAATTTGCTTCTCCTCAGCTATGCCTTAGAGGATTTAGGATATTTCACCGTTCAGGGTCGTTCTGGGCAAGAGGCTATTGATCTGGCCACAAGGCACGCTCCGAACCTAATACTGCTAGATGTGCTGCTTCCAGACATGAATGGCACGGTCGTAATCCGTCACATTAGGAAGCGGTTGAAGATGCGGCACACTCCCATTATTGCTGTGACGGCACTGGCAAGACCCGTGGACCAGGCAAAAATATTGGCAGCTGGCTTTACGGAATATCTGTCAAAGCCATATATGCTCGACGAGCTAGGTGCGGCGGTAGAACGATACTTAGCCCCGGCTCTGAAACACCCCATAAAGAACGATGCTGACTATAGAAACAGCTGTAGAGACACGTAAACCGCGTCTCAGCTTCCTTCGGTTAGAGCAGGAAAAACATACCCATCCAGCTTGTTTTGGTCTGACGATCGGTCAATACTTCGCCTACCGAGCGGTCTATCTTTTCTTCCACTAGCTGTCGTACCCGCTGGCCGATAGCACGATGCAGGCCCCGACGATAGTCTCGTGCAGTTTCCACGCGGCCCTGCTGCAGTAAAAACTTTTCCAGCGGGGTCTCTATATTCTCAATCAGTACTGCCAGATCGGATTTACCAATAAACGTACAGGTAACATCCGTAGGATACTGACCAATGGCCTGATAGACCAACTGCTCAAGGTCTTCTTCCAGGGAAGAGACCGTGAAAGGAGAATTTCCTTGGATAGCAGCTGAGCCGTTCCGAGCTTTTTCTTTCATTTGTGCTTTTAAACCACATTTTAAACAGAAGACTTTTAAATACCGCCAGCCGATGAGAAACCGGTTACCACCAACAGTTTTATTTTCTTTCTAAAGTACGGCTAACGCCTACAAAGCAAAACGCTACTACTGTGCCAGGATTCGGTGACAGATGGAAGAAGCCTTCATACAATTAAGGTACTGACTCCTGCATCTTTGGCCATCAGCCCTAGGGTCAGGATCTTTTATTGCCAAAACAAAAACGTTGGTCCCAGGCCCAATGACCCCAATTTCTTCCACGGCTGGCTTTACTACTTAACTTTTGGAATAGCCTCAGGGTTACGCACCGTTGGCGTATTAGATAAAATCGCGATAATTCCGGTCCGCCCCGTGTCTAGCACCGCATCGCTCAGCAGATCCAGGACTTCGACCTGCATAACTTCTTCAATTAGCTGTCTAATCTGCGGACGCATGGCCTGACCCAGATCGGCACGCACCCTCTCCGCTAGATCCCTTTGGCCTTCTTCAGCCAGAAGCTGCTCAGGCTGCGTGACAGACCCCTCCAACACAATAGCAATTTTTGAGTCAAACATCTGACAGGTCGCCTTACTTGGCCGCTGTCCTAGCTGCTCGCGGTACAGCGCCTGCAACCGCTGAGATAGCTCTCGCTCAAGTTGGCCGACGGTTTGTTGTGCAGTAGAACTCATAATGTTGTTTCCTAAATTACGAAAAACCGAATATGGCGAGCCAGCAGACTGAGTTGCCATGTTCGATGAACGTACTCTCTTAAAAGTCAGATTGCAATGAATCAGATTGCAGTCCGACTTTTATTTAAGCAAGTTTTAATTAATACAAATATAAACTTAATAAAGAGCGAGCAATACATACTTTAGATAGATATTTGTGGCTTGGGCCTATTAATTAGCTAATACCTGCTCCATAGGCCAGATCTGCCATAGGACTGATGTATTAGCGGTCGCTACAGGCTTTATTGGTAGGGTCCGTTTAACTAAAGACCCATGTTTACTAAACTGTCTCAAATGCTTAGACAAACTGCCAAGGCGCTGTGTCTGAGCCTAGCCGCTGTTGCTTTGCTAAACGTGGTGGCTGTGTCATCTGCGATCGCAATGCCCACTGACTCGGCTAACATTGCCATGTCTCGCGCCGCTACCGAAGTGGACAACGTTATTGGTGAAGGCACCAGCAACCAGATCGAAGGTAAGGTTCAGCAGGATTTGGGTAAGGCTGAGCGCAGCATTGGTAAAGTAACCGGCCAGGTTGAAGGTGCCGCTGATCAGGTCACTGGCAAAGTAAAGAGTGACATCGGCCGCACCCAAGAGGCCGCTGAAGACCTGGGCGATACCGCTGAGGATGCTGGCGAAGGCCTGGTTGACTCCATTAAGGATCTGTTTAACTAGCGTCCCAGGACATCCACCGACGTTTCATTCGGCGTTTCATTAACTCAACACCTTAAAAGGGTTTAGCTAGCCGCTAAACCCTTTTCTCTTTAAAAAAACCATTAATTCACAGGGCACGAAGCTTCTCCGCCAGGTCCTGGGCCAGGGTCTCATTTCTAGAAAGGATAGTAATCAGACCCTGCTCAAAAACCGATTTCCACACTGGGCTATTGGGGGTACGGGCAACCTTTTGAACCGCCGTCACCGTTTCATAGTCTCGGGATATATCCGGCCATAGTTCCTGCCAAAGTAGCTGTCCCGCCTGCAGCTGTGTTTGGGAGATATCGGGTAGCATCTGCGAGTTGAGGGTCGGATCGTGGAATACAGGATTAGTATCCGCTGCAAAAATGTGAGGCAAACAAGGCACCAGCACCTTGACAGTCATTTGGGCCAACGTAGGCACAGCTGGCGTCATCGGCTCGGACATGTGGATCGGATGATAGATACAACAAAGACCCTAGTGGGACAGGTTCAGCGTTGCTAGAGCCGGTCTCAGCAGGGTCCAAATGAGCAACAAGCTTATGAGCTTTGCTGATATACCTGTCACTCTTATGTAGAGTAATAGAATTAGGGGGGCAATGTTATCTAGCGAGAGAATGATATTTGTAACGCCTATTTGCCAAATAACAACAAACCGCTCATATTCTTTACATCAGTCTATGTCTAAAGATAGAGACATAATTTCTCTTTTTAGGCATGTTCATTTGTTCTATCTATCTAGGGATAGAGAGCTGGGATATCTAGTCTCGCAGCGGGGGTGTGGCTGTCTCCTGCGGAATAACGGCCTGGGGAGTAACCGTTCCTAGGCTGGGCATGTTCTGGCGACAGGCCAGACAGTACCAGCCTAGACGGCTGCTATGGATCTGCTGGACCAACGCCCTTGAGCAACAGGGGCAGACATGAGAAGCGGGTACGGGGCGGTTAGCGTTCATTGCGATCGCGGCTATCTATAATGGGATGATCACATTTGAAGCGAAACTGACTGAATAAACCTATATCTACCGATATATTCCTAGCCTGCTGACCCATAGATCTAACCCTGGATATAGGCTCTCTCTGCAGGTATCGCCTAGTCTAGACCAATGGTCTAATGGCTAGCAATACTGGGTAGATATATGAACATTAAACGCCGTTTCAAAGATTCTCGCATGTGGGTACACGCGGCGGTGATTGCGATCGCGCTTTTCATATTGCTGGCCTATATGGCAACATTTATCGTATTTTCCTTTGGCATTAGCGCCAGTGCCGGTTTCCGCAGCCTGGCGGCGGCTATTCTACCCTTCGCCACCCTGACCTACCTGAGGTTGTTCACCAAATTTTTGCGCCCTCGCCGCCAAATGATGGTGCCGGTTTTCAACCTTTATTTTGTTTTTACCGTTTGGACTATCTTCCTGTTTGGCTTTGCCCAGTCGCTGTACGGTTTTGCCTTTCCCCTGGGAGAGCTGCTATTTTCCATTACCCTAGTCGCCGCCTCATGGCGTTTCAACAGTCGTGTGACTGACGCCTTTCTCTCCTGCTGCTATGGAATAATCACAGGCACGCTTATTTATATAATATTTGCTGGATTCCCGTTTGTTATCCAGTAGAGCAAGCCGCTACACCCTAGGGGTTAGACAGTAGGGTGCCTGCTTTTTAAGAGAGGCCTTGACTAGATCTTGCAAATCATCCAGCAGGTACGGCTTAGTTAAAAAGCTGTCAAATATTTCTATGGGCAAGCATTTAGGATAATCATAGGTAACCATTGCCGTCACACCGACGATGGGAATATTCACCGTTGTTGGCTCAACCTTAAGGTAGTTGGCAACCTCAATACCGTTAATGTCCGCCATCACCAAATCCAAAAGAATCAGATCGGGCTGGTATCGTTTTGCCGCTTCCATCACATATTGACTCTGATTGATACAGATGTGTGAAAAGCCAAACATCTCCAGAGCCATTGACAACAGCCAAAGATTATCTAGATTGTCATCTACGGCTAAAACAAGCGGTCGTGGAAGACTGGGGTGATTCATAAAAATTTCCCTGGACCATTTCTGCTCATCAAGAAGCGGTCCAACCATTGACACGCAATGACCCCAGTTAACCGGCTCTTTTGTAGAAAATGGTCAGCGTAGCTTGCATGCCATAGCATGGAAGGGACGGCTTCCCAGAGAATACCTATTTAGTATAAAGAAGCAGGATACATGCAGCCCAATTTTCTCTGAGCTATGCTACCAAACCTGCATTCCGAAACTTCCCTAACTCGCCAACGACCAGAGATTAACAAATAATCTCTAGAAATTAAAATAGGTTCCCATGGCGAACCTGCAAAATTCAAGATAGTTGAGCCTTTGTTCGGAAAACCGTCGAAAAAAGACGCTTAACCAGCTATTCAGCTAAAAACTAAGGTGTTACATTTCTTAATAGAGATTCATCGCAATCTCAATTTGACAAGTTAGGCTCATCTGCTCAGGCGGTGGATAAAATGCACATTGATATATTACCCATTGACCATCGGTCGGACCTGCTCACACCCAGCTGTGGTGAGCTAGAAAGACAGCTATCACAAAAAATTCAAACGCTTTATAAACAGCATTTGGGTCAGAGACCCACCAGGGTTACCTGCCATCTGTTTGGTCAAGAGCTAGCGATCATTATTGAAAGTAGCACCACCCAGATTGAACAGCTGCTATCCTGCCAAGGAGCATCAGGGCTATCATCAGAGGTGAGTAGAGCTGTTAATCAGCGACTCAAGCAAGACATTACCAGGCTGATTGAGTCTATTTTGCAGATCGGCGTCCAGGGCATCTTGATCGATACATCTATTGAATTGGAGCGCACCGGCATTATTGCTTTGCTGGCAGAGACCCCCACCGTTCGTAATCCGGAGCTAGTCCCTAAAACATCTGCCTACAAGCAGGCCCGCAAACGTAGGCTCAGAGCGATAGATCGCCACGGTTAAAACCTGGGAAGTTATCTCTTGCTGCTTTACGCCAGCACATAATATATCTCCTAGGGGTGAGAGTGAATTTAGATATCTACGATTGAATAGGTAGTATCAAGTTCTGATTGTTAAGGGAGAATGACGATGCTGAGATGGGCTCTAACATTTTTAGTAATCGCGCTAATAGCGGCTTTTCTAGGCTTTGGTGGCATTGCAGGAGCAGCAGCAGGAATTGCTAAAATCCTGTTCTATGTCTTCCTGGCTATTTTTGTAGTTTCACTGCTTTTAGGTATCTTTCGCAAACCTGTTTAGCGACCTGTTGAGTTATAAGGATAATGTGCAGAGGGCCTCTATTTTTATAGGGGCTTTTTTATGCGACAGGCTCTCTTTCCATAGCTCCATCTCCAGACAGACGACGGGTTAGCCATATCTCTGTATTCTTAAAGACATCAGAGACATTGCCAACAAACAAAAGAGTTTTTATGAATATCCAAAAACCAGAAGCCAGGGTAGGATTTACCAGATTTGCCGAACTGCTAAATGGCCGTCTGGCCATGCTGGGTTTTATATCAGCTATTTTAGTAGAGCTACTAACGGGTCAAGGACTTGTACAACAGCTAGGCATTACCTGGATGTCTACCCGCTAATTCCAGCAAAGACAGACAGATAGAGACCCTCTGGATACGTTCAGGAGGTCTCTATCTGCTCAGGAAATAAAACCAATTGGGCTCCACTATTGGCTGAAGAGACGTTGCATGCAACGTCTGTACATCGCATGCAACGTCTCTCCAGCCTTAATTTTTGACCTTATAAAATCCCCATCCCCTAAAATATCTGTTTAAAGGTTCTACCTGTTGATATACGAGGCGTTACCCACGCTGGTAGATGAATCAAGGCAAGAATTCTTCTATATTAAAACTGTTGAAAAAAGAAGTATTAATGAGATTGAGACACGTCGCTTTAGCCGCTATTGCTGCATTAGTTTTGGCACCGGGTTCTGTAAGGGCCAACGAAGCGGAGAATACTCAGGCGCTCCGGTCCACCACACGGTCGTTTACACCACCTACCTTTGAGTATCAGCCGCTGGCAACCCAGGCACAGCCGGTTGACTACTGGCAACAGGTTGGGATCAACGCTGTTATTGCTAATGATTATCCCAATGCCCTAGCGGCCTTAAATAAGGCGACTGACCTAACCACTGCCAATGAACCCAACATACTGGAGCAGCGCGGCTGGGTTCACTATCAGCTGGGTAATGAGCAAATGGCCTTTACCGATCTTAAGCTGGCCGCCGCGCTCTATTTGAGCAATGAGAATAATGACGCCTATGCTAATACACAAAGCATGCTGAGATATATCGACAATCAGGCAGACATGCCCAACTCTCCAGGGTAGACAGGTTGGTTCTAGCTGCGGTTATCCAGAACAGTATAACGCCCGTTAAAAGGGCCTACCGGAAACAAATCGGTAGGCCCTTTTAGCTGGGCTGCTATTTTTGTAAAGTCAGTAGCTCTTGCATAGAGGCTCTCAGGCGTATGGATAGCGATTCAATTTCTGACTCTTTTGTCAGTAGAAATGTCCACTTTATGCCAACCTTAAATGCGATCGCATTCACATGACCCAATACCACTAACCGACTGGCATCGGATCCATCAACGGTTGGTTCACCCGGAAAAAGCTTCATTTGACTGGCCTCTTGGCTCAAGTAGGCCGCAATGGCTGCTCGACCAACAATAGCGTCCTCAAAGGGAGGGTGCAGCTCCCCCTGAACGCTGAATAGAGCAGCCGCTGCACCAAAGTCATGGAGATTGAATGTTTCAAAATAGCGCCTGATCGCGCACAGATGGGCTGTTTGGTAGTCTTCCATGGCACTGCCTAAGCCGCAGGTCCCATGTCTATAACGGCGTCACGCAGAACGGTAATTTGGTCGTTAAATTCCATCTGGGAAATCGTATTAAACAGCTCAGAGGCAGCGCTGGGAAGTGAATAGTTTCGAGGCATGGGAATCACTTCGCCCTCGGTCATCAATAGGGCCAGCTCGTACCAGAAGACAAGCTTGTTATCCTTAGTAAAGGCGCTGTACTGACGGGTGTATTCGGTATCTTTTTTCTCAACCAGGTTTCTCATAAACTCTAGCTGTTCTTGCTGTTCCATAGCTTTGACGCCGCTTAGCAGAGTTTGGGTAAACTGGGGGTTGGCGGCCCCAGGAGCAGCAGGGGTAATGGAGCCACCCATGTTGTCATAAAGTACCCACAGCAGCCCTAATTTTTCATCTGCGGTGAGCGCCTCAAAGGACTTAACAGCGTCTTTAACCGCTTCTAGGGGAGATTGATCAATATTGTTCAGAGCAGATGACATAAAAATGTCTCCTTTAAGTTGTTTTTTACTATTCAACAACCTATCAAAAGCAGACATTTAAACTGCCCACCTAAAGACATAAATCAGCAGTCGAACCAGCCCCATCCTTGGTCAGGATGCCCCCATAGAAAAAAGCTTGGCCCCTAGCTCGACAGTTGGCCACCGGTTACATCCAACAGGGCACCTGTGACAAAGCTGCTGTCCTGGGAGGCAAAATAAACATAGGTTGGGGCCAGCTCTTCTGGCTGAGCCGCCCGGTTGAGAGCACCATCCGTATCAAATCCGTCCACCATTTTTGCAGGCATTGTCGCTGGAATATTCGGCGTCCAGACCGGGCCAGGCACAACGGCATTAACCCGGATCTTACGCTCTGCCAAATTGAGGGCCAGGGCTTTAGTCATGGAATGAATTGCCCCCTTGCTAGCCGCGTAGTCAATCAAAAACGGTTTGCCGATTTTTCCCACGATACTGCCAGTGTTGATGATAGTATCGTTTTCATTTAGGTGGGGTACGGCCGCCTTGATCATATAAAAGTAGCCAAAGACATTGGTTTCTAGGGTACGGCGAAACTGTTCTTCAGTGATATCTTCAAAAGTCTCCTGTACCATCTGGTAGGCGGCATTATTGACCAAAATACTGAGATGACCCAGGGTAGCGATAGTTTTTTCAACAACGGTGCGGCAGGCCTCCGGGTCGCGCACGTCAGCTTTAATAGTCAGGCACTGGCGGCCCTCGGCTTCTACGAGTTCACGGGTTTTATCAGCATCGCCGTCGCTGTGCAAATAGACAATGGCCACATCTGCACCCTCCATGGCGTATGCGATCGCAACGGCTCAACCAATGCCAGAGTCCCCCCCGGTGATGATTGCCACCTTACCCATCAGCTTGTTAGCCGGACTGTAGTTAGACAGATCTGAGTCGGGCTGAATCTTCATATCCGACTGGCTCGCCGGATAGTCCAGCTGTTGACCGGAAATCTCATCTGGGGTGGGGCGACGTTCTGTACTATCCATAGTCGGGGTTCGGGGTCATGTAATGCTTCATCGGAAATTGTAAAGAGAAACCTACCGGCCCATATATGGCCTAAGGATGAGGCTGTTCTCTTTCCAACGATAGAAAACGGCTCGCTTCTGCCCACAGATGGATACGGTCACCTGCCCCTCTAGTCCCTCGGCTAGAGGCGTCATTTTGACAATTCCAGTTACAGTCATCTGTGTTTCTTAATCTTTAGCTATGTCCCCATCGGATCATTATCAGATTAAAAATAATGTAGCCTCCTGGATTGTATGGATGGCCAGGCTTGGCTATGGAGCTAAGGCCACGGTATACATCGTATTGGGAGTACTGGCTGTCAAAGCAGCGTTAAATATGGGTGGAGAAACAACCGGCTCAGAGGGAGCGCTCTCTGCTATCGCCTCCCAGCCGTTTGGACAAGTCTTATTATTTTTAGTGAGCTTTGGTCTTCTAGGCTATGTGCTCTGGCGCTTTGTTCAGGCATTTTTAGATCCAGAAAACAATGGTGGCGGCTGGTCAAACGTGATTCGCCGACTGAGCTATCTGCTTAGTGGTATTGCCTATAGCAGCCTCGCCTTCAGCGCTTTGCGTTTGGCCCTAGGCCGGGGGCAGTCTGGCAACGAGGGCAGCAGCACTCCCGAGGAGTGGGCAGCCAAACTATTACAGCAGCCCATGGGGCGATGGTTAGTAGGCACGGCTGGGGCAGTGGTTATTGGTGTAGCCTTCTACTACTTTTACAGAGCTTTTAAGGCTAAGTTTCGCAAACGGCTACGGCTGCGTTCTCTAAGTCAGACAGCGCGAAAAGATCTGATTCGCCTGTGCCAGTTTGGCATTTTTGCTCGCGGTGTGGTCTTTTCTATCGTCGGTGGTTTTTTGATCAAGGCGGCGCTCACAGCAAACCCCGAGCAGGCTCGTTCGACCGAGGGAGCGTTGGAAGCCATACAGTCATCATCAACAGGTGGCCAGCTGATGCTTGTGGTCACAGCCGCCGGGTTGGTCGCCTATGGTGGCTATATGGCCGTTCAGGCTCGCTACCGCGATCTCGACGCCGTCTCTTGACGATAGTCGGTCGTCTATGGAGACAGGCTATAGATATATCCTCAGACAGATCAAAGAATTTTGGCTCGCTGTCATACTAAATCGAGCAAAGTCGTCCCCTGCTTTTAGGAGGTTTGTTTGGCATGTCTAAGCTTAATGGTGTGATGATGCAGTATTTTCACTGGTATCTCCCACCCGAGGGAAACCTGTGGAACGAGCTAAAAGAGAAAGCAGACGAGCTAGCCGCAGCCGGCATTACATCCCTATGGTTGCCTCCCGCATACAAAGGCACTGGGGGTGGCTACGATGTGGGCTATGGCGTCTACGACCTCTTTGATCTGGGCGAATTTGACCAAAAAGGTACTATTCCGACCAAGTACGGGACCAAAGATGAGTATGTTGCCGCTATTCAAGCCGCCAAGGCCGCAGGAATGCAGGTATATGCCGATGTGGTATTCAACCACAAGCTAGGGGCTGACGCCTCTGAAGAAGTGGAGGCTACACCGTTTAATCCCCAAAACCGCAACGAACCCATTGGCGACAGCCGCACGGTCAAGGTCTGGACCAACTTTACCTTCCCCGGTCGCCAGGGCAAATACTCAACGGTAGAATGGCACTGGTGGCACTTTGACGCTGTTGACTACAACGCCTACGACGATGACCTAGACGCGGTTTATCTCTTTCAAGATAAAAAGTTTGACGACAACGTTGATCTTGAAAAGGGAGCATTTGACTATCTCATGGGCTGCGATCTGGATATGGAACATCCAGAGGTGCGGGGAGAACTCAAATACTGGGGTGAATGGTATGTCGACACAACCAACGTGGACGGCTTTCGCTTCGACGCTGTCAAACATGTTAAAGCTAATTTCTTTCCCCACTGGCTGAACCACTGCCGTCAACATTCTGGAAAATCGCTGTTTGCGGTGGGAGAATACTGGTCCTACGAGGTCGAAGCCCTGCATCACTTTGTCAGTATAACTGGCGGCAACGTTGCCCTATTTGATGCACCGCTACACTACAACTTTAGCGAGGCGAGCAACGGCGGCAGCGACTATGATCTGCGCACAATTTTTGACAACACCCTAGTCAAAGATCAGCCTACCCTGGCGGTCACCCTGGTCGACAACCACGACTCTCAACCTTTGCAGTCCCTAGAGTCGGTAGTTGAGTCGTGGTTTAAGCCCCTCGCCTATGCTCTGATCCTGCTGCGCCGCGACGGCTATCCCTGCATTTTCTATGCTGACTACTATGGCGCTCACTACACCGACAGCGCCGATGATGGCAACGAATACGAAATTTGGTTAGACAGCCACCGTTGGCTCATCGATCGGTTTTTACAGGCCCGCCATACCTACGGCTACGGTGAACAGTATGACTACTTTGACCATGCCAACACCGTTGGCTGGACCCGTCTGGGCGATGAAGCACATCCGGGGGGCATGGCTGTTGTGCTTACCAACGGGGACAACGGTCGCAAATGGATGGAAACGGGTAATCCTAATCAGACCTATACAGACATTACAAAACATATAGAAGAATCAGTGACAACAAACGATGAGGGCTGGGCAGAATTTTCTTGTGCAGCGGGTTCGGTTTCGGTTTGGGTACCAAACACATCGCCTGAGTAAGGGCTACGGGACCTGAGGGATAAGGATTGTATGAGATCCATGGGTTGTGCTGGAGAGACGTTCCATGGAACGTCTGTACATCCAGTAGACGTTCCATGGAACGTCTGTACATCCAGTAGGCGTTGCGTAGAACGTCTGTACATCCAGCAGGGGCCTCATTAATTGTGTTTTCTTACGGTGTATCGAGGCTACGCAACGCTACCGTTTGTAGGCCGCTACAGGGCAAAAACTTCTTCACCAATGGAGGGATGAATACCGATGGTTGCATCTAGTTCAGCTTTAGTCAGCCCTTTTTTGAGGGCCGGTACCAGTGATTGAATAATATCAGCCGCTCGGGGCGATATTAAATGAACACCTAGAATTTGTTGGGTCTCTGCATTGACAACCAGTTTAATAAACGATTCGGGAGAGTCGGGTGCGATCGCATATTTAAGAGGGGTAAATGCGTTGCTGTGGACTTCTATTTGAGGATATCGGTCTCGGGCATCGCGCTCAGTAACTCCAACGGTAGCCACCTCTGGATGCATAAACACAGCCGAGGGCACCCACTGATAATCGACATGGGGCTCTTTATCACTAAACATCGCCTCGACCGCTAGAGTAGCTTCTGCCCTAGCAACGGGGGTGAGCAGCATTTTGGCTGTGCAGTCCCCAACAGCGTAGATATTGGGTGTCTCTGTCTGGCTATGCTGATTGACAACAATTTTGTTTTTCTTTTTAATAACGGCAACAGCATCCAGGTTAAGGGTGTCAATGTTGGCTTTGCGACCCAGGGCGCACAGGATCTGCTCAGCTTCAATCGTCTGACCGTCATCTAGGTGCGCGCAGAGGATCTGCTCTGTCCCCTGATCGTCCGAGTTGTCACCCTCAGTATCGCAAATCGTTATCTCTTTGAGTCTGGTATCGTCAATGACTTGAATCTTATCATCTAGTAAAATCTGTTGAATGCGTTTTTGGATATCGGCATCAAAGGTGTTTAACACACGGGGATGGGAGTCTACTAGAACAACCTGACAGCCAAAACTGCGTAATATCTGGCTAAACTCTACGCCGATATAGCCACCGCCAGCGACTACAATCTTTTCTGGTAACGTTTCTAACTTAAAGATATCGCGCGAATCAAGCGCGTGCTCTATACCGGGGATATCCGGCATTAGCGGACGGGCTCCAACCGAGATCAGCACAAAGTCGGTGGTGACTGTTTTTTCGCCGACTTTTAGCGTATGGGCATCGACAAATTCGGCCTGGCCTCGGACCAGCTCGATCCCGTCTAAATTCTCGGTTTGGGTTTTCCTAAGGGATTGGATATAGTCATCCATGGACTGCTTGAAGTCATCCCAGTCAAACAGTCCTTCTGGATTGACCCAGCCATAGCTACCGGCAACCTTTTGCTGTTTGGCAAACTGAGCGGCATAGATCATTAGCTTTGTTGGAATACAGCCGCGATTAACACAGGTACCCCCAATGTCGGCTTTTTCTGCGATCGCAACCCGCTTACCCAGCTCTGCTGCTTTCCGGGCAGCGGACAGCCCACCAGAGCCCGCTCCAATGACTACTAGATCATAATCGTACTGGGGTGATGCCATGGGTACTCCGGAGAACAGTTATTTTGTACTAGATGATACAAAGATTATTTTCCTAAACCCTCTGTCCACAGGTGGACCTTTGGGTAAAACCATTTACTCTGACCGAGAGATTTTAAAAGACCTGTCTATAGTTTGATATCCGGCTAAGGGTGAGCTAGTAATCTTCACTTAGCGATACACAAACGAGATTTAGGATTGTGAGATTTGGAAAACTGCTTGGACTAATCGCGGTACTGATAGGGCTCTATCTGCTTTGGAGAATCCGCATTATTATCCTACTGATTTTTGCGGCGGTTGCGATCGCAACGGTACTCAACCGGATGGTCCGACAGCTTGTCCGGTGGCGGCTCCAGAGAAGCTTAGCCATCGCTGTCACCTTGATCACCATATTTACCACACTCGCCTTGATCTTGACAGTGATTGTGCCTCCCTTTACCGATCAGGTCGCCCAGTGGCTTTACCAGGCACCCCTACAGGTTGCAAAGATTAGCGTCTGGCTAGAAACCATAGACAGTCGGCTACCCATTGAGCTGTCGGATCAAGTACAGCAGCTCGATACCTTTATTCGTGATATTCCTCGGGTACTCGGTAGTATCTTTAGCAACGCTTTTCTGCTGTTTAGGTCAACGCTGGCTCTGTTAGTCAACAGCCTGTTAGTGCTAGTTATCACCATTATGCTACTGGCCAATCCCCGCGCCTACCGCCGAGCATTCACCCTGATATTCCCCAGGTTTTACCGTGGCCGCATCCAACAGATTCTCGATGCCGGCGAACAGGCGCTAGTTGCCTGGGGTATCGGTATTCTTTTTAATATGGTTGTCATTACTGCTCTCAGTTTTGTCGGTCTGAGACTTATCAATGTGCCTTTACCCATTGGCAATGCCTGTATCGCCGGCATACTGACCTTTATTCCCAACGTCGGGCCAATACTCAGTGTGATTCCACCCGCCATCCTTGGCCTATTAGATGCCCCCTGGAAAGCGCTAGCCGTTATTGTTTTATATATTGTCATTCAACAGGTAGAAAGTAATTTTTTGACACCCTTGATTATGAAACGTCAGGTGTCGCTGCTACCTGCCATCACACTGATATCACAGCTAGTATGCGGGCTTCTATTCGGATTTTTAGGATTATTTTTAGCCCTTCCCATTGTCGTTATCGGTAAGGTTTGGCTGCAGGAGCTGCTCGTCAAAGACATCATGAACAAATGGGATAGGGAAAAGCTGCAAAACCATCATCTGACCCTGAGCGAGCTAACTCAAGGACCTCGGTAAGGCTTTTGTAACCGCCCAATAACAGTTTCGCTTTAGCTAGCTGAGGAACCCCCGATCTAAACAACAGTCCCCAGCTAGCTAAAAATTTCCTAGACTGTCGCAACCGAACCGCCATCAACGCGATAGTTAGAACCGACGATAAATGTCGACAGCTCAGAGCACAGGAACGCTACAACAGCCGCAACTTCCTGGGCCTTACCACGCCGGTGCAGCTCCAGATGCGGACGTTTTTCATCGAGAAAGGTCTCAATGGCTTGATCAAAGCTCATGTTTTTTTCGTTAGCACGCTTTTCCATCATGGCATCGGTCATGGGAGTGGCAATATAAGCCGGAGACACCGAATTCACCAAAATCCCGTCCTTGGCAAACTCTTTAGAAAGGTTTTTCATAAGGTTTAGCACACCTGCTTTGGCCGCACAGTAGGGCATCTCGTCGGTGTAGGGCTGCAGCGCATCCTCGGAGGTAAACAGCACAACTCGCCCCCAGCCCGCCTGCTGCATGGAGGGAATAAACGCACGGCACACGCGCACAGCAATCATCAGGTCCACATCAATGGTCTGCCACCAGTCATCATCACTTAGCTCTAAAAAGGGTTTGGTTGCACCCGTGATACCGGCTGCATTGACTAGAATATGAACCTCACCGTAATGATCAAGAATCTTTTGTTGGGCCGCTTCAACCTGATCGAGCTTTGTCAGGTCAGCCGTCACCCCAATCGCCTCACCGATCTTGCGCACCTCCTCCACAGCCTGATCCAAAGGCTCTTGGGTTTGATCGATAATGGCAATCTTAGCGCCCTCAGCTGCCAAAATTTTGGCCGTAGCATGCCCCATACCACCGATATCACCACCTGTGATCACAGCTACCTTACCCTTAATCCCTAAATCCATAAGATCTCCCGACTGTTATGCCCTTACAACTGGTCCATAGGGCATCGTAGAAAAAATCTTGCTACCGACGGTCTACCGGAAAGCAGACATCTAATGTCTGCTGCCTATGTCATTTGGCATGTTTATCGACAAGGCGATAGAGATAACACGTTGGTCCTTTCAAACCGTTAAAAAAACAGAACTTGTCAGGCTCCATCGCTTACGGACAGTACGTGCTTTCCCCGGGCCAATAAGATCACCACATCGCTCTAAATCGCATATCCCTAAGAAGATAGAGAAATTTTGAATGGGTAGCCCTTACACTCCAGATAGCGATTTAGCCCAGACCCTCAGAATCTTATTCCATGGTGAACCATTCTATTAGCGACCTTTCAGCTACGAGCCAAGGTAGCGGCAAACCCACGCTCGTTTTTCTGCATTATTTCAGCGGGGCAGCCGCAAGCTGGCAGTGGGTCATAGATCAGCTCAAAAGCGACTTTCAATGCATTGCCCTAGACCTACCCGGTTTTGGCGATGCGCCTCCATTAGCTAAACCGTCGTTAAAAAACTATAGTGCTTTTATAAGAGATACGCTGACTCAGCTAGAGGTTGAGCAGCCGGTACTAGTTGGGCATTCCATGGGAGGTAAGATTGCCCTACAGATAGCCACCGACCTGGAAATCGATGGTTTAGAACGAGTGATTTTAGTAGCGCCATCCCCACCCACTCAAGAACCAATGCCCAAGGATGAACGCGATCGCTTATTGAGCAATCACCAGAGTCCGGATGTAGCAACAACGACCGTCAATAGCGCCACGCAAAAACCATTATCAGACGATCGGCAAGCACTCGCTATTCGTACCCACACCGAGGCCGAAGACCGCACCTGGCGCTGGTGGTTACTCGACGGCATGAATCACTCCATTGCCGATCGGCTAGGCCAAATTGAAGTACCTGTCAGCGTAATAGCGGCTTCAGATGATCCGGTGATTCCTCTAGATATCATCAAAAGTGACGTCATGGCATTGCTCCCCAACGCCGAGCTAACTCAGCTCTTGGATGTGGGACACCTAATACCACTAGAAGCACCTAAACAGCTAGCTCAAAGCATTCGTCAGATGGTTTCCAGTGGGCAGGTTTCCTAGCAAAGTGTAGGGACTCGCTGGTAATCAAAGCACCGGCTCTAATCTTTTTTCCTCTCTCCTTTTCCCAGTCTTAGCCAGGTATCTTATTTCTGATCAGATCCTCTACAGGTCCAGCTGTTACCTCTTGTCAGCCAATGGCGACTCACCTTCTTGGTGAATATCTAGCTCTTCTCGTCGTAGCGTCCCATGGCCGGTAACAACGTCAGTTTTGATCTCTTTACGAATATTCACCTCCTGATAGACAACCGGTTCCTTACGAATATTTGCCTGCTCTTCATAGATATCTAAGTGGGCAACCTCTCCATCCTGAAGCGTACCGTCTGGCGTATTAACGCGGGTGGCACCCTGAACTGACTGAATCTCAATAACAATAATTTCTTTTTGAATAGTGACCGCAGCGTCTGTAGTCTCTGTTTCTATCCGCTTACTGACTTTGACATCACCGGTCTTTCTTCTGACTTTATCAGCCACCAGCCGTTCTTCATAGAGCCGCAGACGTCGATGGTTGTTATCGTTCATGCCATAAAGGGTCGGTTCGCGATCATGGACATATTGGGTGGGCTTTTTCGGCGTGGCATGGCGAGCGGTTTGCTTTACTGGGGTTAGCATTTCGACAGGAGTAGACGCTTCGACACTCGGCAAGCGATACACAGAACGGACCTGTTCTTCATAATCAAAGTTCAGGACCATACCATCACTATATTCCGGTAAGCGCTCTACGCTTTCCTTAGTCAGGTTTGTCGCATAGATCCGCTCTTGTTCAGGTTTATCAATACACTGGCCAACGGGCAGGAGAATCCGCTTACCAAAGATCCAAAAACCTATATCGACTACCAGATAGCGAATACGACCGATCTCATCAACCAGCACATCGTGAACGCTGCCTACTTTATCTGAGTCTTTGCCAGATGAATAAACGCTAGTGCCTTTAATATCATTTCCATCAAAAAACCGTTCCCTATAGTTGGGATAGCAGTCGCCAATTTTAAACAAGGCCATAACAGATTGATCTCATAGTTACTTCTGCTATTTTGGGTGATCGCCGTCCTATTATCGTCACTCAATAGAGAGATATAAGTCTGCTCTAGACTTTCAAAATACTAGTAATTTCATAGCGTTTAGGACAGTACCCAAAAGACTCTACCAGAAGATAGAGTATCAAATTTTACAACTCTTCTACTATGGAGAACACTTCGATGCTGCACCCATTTCAACCGCAGCAATCTATTTTTGGAGAAATCTCCCATGGCATACGCAGAACGTCCAGATCCAACCTATCAAAATATTCCTGCTGCCCCCACAGCCCAAATCCTCAATCCTGTTGTCGAGTACCATGACCGAGTCCGATGGGGTCCTATATTTGCTGGAATTTTTGTATCCATCGCGGCCCAGCTAGTACTAAGCGCCCTAGGTGCATCGATTGGCCTAACGGCTGGTGCAACCGGTACAGCCGCAGGCACCGTCGGGACTGGTGTCAGTATTTGGTCTATTGCCAGTCTGTTTATCTCACTCTTTTTGGGCAGCTGGATTATGGGTAGCACCTGCGGCCCCATGAACAAAAAAACAGCTATGCTCAATGGAACTATTTTGTGGGCAACAACTCTAGCCGTTAGCGCATGGCTCTTAGCTAGCGGTGTTTCTGGAACCTTTGGAGTAGCAGCTGCAAACGCAGGCGCTGTCATCGACCAAATCCAAGAATCTAGCGGTGTGTCTTTACCCAATCCAGGTACAGTCGTACCGGATGTAACAACTCAAGAAGCCCAGCAGTATGCAGCCAACGCCGCAAAAGCAGGCTGGTCTTTTCTGTTTGGTGCTTTGCTAGGCTGGGTAGCATCCCTAATTGGTTCAACCGTAGGCGCTCGCAAGCCGGTTCGCCGCCCTATCTAAGGAGGATCATTCGGGTTTCTCTATCTCCCAACAGGGGTCAAACCAGGCCTAGATGGCGGGCGGCTACGGAGAGACCGTATTTTCTTAACCGCTAATAAAGCAGGGGCACAGACTGTGTCCCTGCTTTGTTTTTAGAACATTAAATTAAGACACCGATATGGACTCACTCTGACGGTGTAGATCATATTTCCTTTATCTCTTTCTAAGGGAGAACACCTAGCGTCAAAACTCTAGATAAGATTTAGGAGACTTATTCACACAAGGACAACAAACAATATGGCTTTAATGAAATTCAAAGAGGCTTATCCTAATTACCGCGAGAAGCTTGGCAACAATAGCAATGCGGCTCACTTCGATGAGTACAGCGTATACAGCCAGGGCGAAGACAAAGTTGGTTCTATCAAAGACGCACTGTTTGAGACAACCACTGGCACCATTCGCTATCTAATTGTTGATACCGGCTTCTGGGTATTTGGTAAAAACATTCTTTTACCTATCGGTCTAGCACGATTTGATGAGACCCAAAAGCGAATCTATGCCGACGGTCTGACCAAAGATCAGGTAGAAAATATGCCTGAGTATAGTGACGACATGACTATCGATAATGACTATGAAGAACGGGTTCGCAGTGGCTATCGTTCCCTTGGTGACAATCGCACCCGTCAGTTTATGGGCAAAGAATACAAGGTAGACGAATACCGCGCCTATCCTGGTAGTGCGTCTCTCTATGGTGTAACCGAACATCCCGGTGGTACCCCATCCTCTGCCGACTCTCGTCAGGTAGCAGGCAACTATGACCGCGAGCCTGGGCTCTATGCGATGGATAGGGATGCCCACGAGCCGATTCGCCTATATCAGGAACGACTGATCGCTGATAAGGATCGCTTTAAGACAGGTGCAGTATCCGTTGGCAAACGGGTTGAGACCGAAACCCAAGAAGTCTCCGTCCCAGTTCAAAACGAGCGTATTGTAATTGAACGCTCGGCTCCCACCAACGGAGCTGCAGTAGCAGGTACCCCCGAATTTAATGAAGGTGAGGTAGTGCGTATGGAAACCTATGGCGAAGAGGCCAATATCCGTAAAGAGGCGTTTGTCCGTGAGGAAGTCAGCGTCCGTAAGGAAACCGACCGAGACGTTGTTACTGAGCAAGAGAAGCTACGTCGTGAGAAGCTAGACATTAGCTCAGAGGGTAATCCTAATGTAGCCAAGCGATAACATCGACAGTAGTTAACAAACCGCTTACAGGCAATCAACGATAGCTACGCCATCAATCGATAAAAAGAGGCTCCTTCTGGAGTCTTTTTTTATGGCTGTAGGGATCTCACATACCAATAAAGTCCCCGTAATTTTCTCTCTTACCCTTTTCTCCCTTACCCCACGAAGCAGCCCCTCCCAAAAACCACAGCATCAGACTCCAAGAAAAGGCCCAAACATCGGAATGGAATCACCAGAGAGATAAGTAGCACAGCTCAATGCCAGACAGTATTAGAGTTTTCACCCCATAGGTATAGCGTTCTTCTATACCTAAAGAAGCTTGCTGAACGTCTACCTATAGTCAGATGAGAAAGCAAAAACAGCATGGTATCGTCAGCTTATTCACAATAGTAGGCTTAACAAAATCTATGACTAGCAAAAAAAAGTTAGACGGCATTGAGTTAATCAGCTGTGCCAAGGCCAGCGCATCGGCTGGGGTAGAAGCCGCTGCAAAAAACTGCGGCTACGGTACTGATATTGAAACGTTTAGGGCTGCTTTGCAGCAGGCATGCGCGGACATGGGTGTTGAGGTGGACGGCATCGCCGACCTGGTAACAGATCAGCAGCAGGTAGTCCAAGACGGCGGGCTCGAAATAGCGCCGGACACGGCCAGCGATCTATAGATAGGCCCCAGGCTGTCAACCCACACAGCGCATCTCCTTATCTCTTCAAAAATATGGAACCACTTCAACCAAAGCCATCAAAGCTGCAGGCATATCTACGCAAAATTAGCGCTAATCCGCTAAAGATAATTCTGTTTGGCTATGCCAGCTATATTATCGTTGCTGTGTGTCTGCTCAGCCTGCCAATTTGCTGGAAAGACGGACCTGTCTCATTTCTAGATAATCTGTTTATTGCTACCTCTGCTGTTAGTACGACCGGTCTGGTCACCGTCAATACCCCTGTGGCCTATAACTTTTGGGGTCAGCTCGTTATTTTAATCGCTTTTCAGCTAGGCGGTCTGGGCTATATGACCGTAGGATCTTTTCTCGTACTCATGGGGAATGACACGCTATCGTCTTTTCGTAAGCAGGTTGGTTCAGTCGTCTTTTCGTTACCAGAAGGGTTTGACCTGAAAACACTGATTCAACACACGGTGATTTTTACGGCCCTTGCCGAGATTGCAGGTATCTTTATCCTGACTCCGTTATTTAGCATACAGGGTGTAGACAATCCCCTATGGACCGCCATTTTTCATACGATATCAGCGTTTTGTACAGCAGGGTTTAGTATTTTCCCCAACAGCTTGGAAGACTTTCGCGGGGATTTTTGGATCAATGTGGTGGTTAGCATTTTGAGCCTCCTGGGCGCAATTGGCTTTTTGGTGGCTTCAGACGTTTGGCAAAGCAACGTCAAACGGCGTCGCACCATGTCCCTAACATCCAAGGTTATTCTGCTCTTTACCAGCTGTTTTATCATCGCTGGCTTTGTTTTGCTGCTTTTGTTTGACACGTCTATCCAGGCGCTACCGATTGGTGAGCGGATTTTGGCAGCCTGGTTTCAGTCAATGACGGCTCTTACTACGGTTGGTTTTAACACCCATCCAATTGCCTCCCTTAGTGCCTTTTCAGTGCTGTTGACCCTGGCACTGATGATCGTTGGGGCATCGCCTTCTGGTACAGGGGGTGGTATCAAGACAACCTCTATTTCTGCGGCCCTAGGCGGTATGTGGAGCAGCCTACGGGGAAATCAGGCCATTGCCTACATGGGACGACGTATTCCTGAAGAACGGGTCACCGCAGCCTCTGCGGCCATTGTATTTTATATTTTGGTCTTTCTGATTGGCACTGGCGGTTTGCTCCTTGTTCAGGATCAGGTTTTTGAAGATGTCGTGTTTGAGGTAGCATCGGCTCTGGGTACCGTTGGTCTATCTCGGGGTATTACCGGCGATCTGACAGTACTGGGTAAACTGATTGTTATCACAATGATGTACGTTGGTCGGATTGGCCCGCTGTCCTTTGGTATGGCGCTGCTCTACAATCGCTCTCGTCAGTTGATTAAAATGCCTGAGGAAGATCTTGCGGTCTAATCGGCAAGCATGGAACGATAGGTCAGATTCATCTACCCTGGGACAGAGTGTAAACATTGTCAGAATTTTTAGACTGGGAATGGCTGCCCTTTCTTGGGTTGTGGACATGGATTTGAAATAGCTGCCGGGAACTGCTAACAAGCTTGGAGCAACCTGGGACGGCAATGGCACCAGTGTACATAGCGGGTCGCTAAATCGTTGTTCTACAGGGCAACCAGCGTGAAATTCCCTTATAAAGCCGTGAATTAAAATCTCGCTCCAAACTCTCCCTTTAGAATAAATAAACTCTGTTTAATATGACTACACCCGACTCAAAGGAGACTCTGAATTTCGTCTATAACCCATCCTATCCAGGCAGGCTGGAGGCTGTTTTTCACCACGCTGCAAGCGAGGATATGCTGCTTACCCAGCTGCTGGCGGTACTGGGCGATTTACTCCAATGTGACTGCTGTTTTTTTTATCTCCGCCATCCGCAACGTCACCAAAGCAAGATAACCCACTACTGGTCAAAGTCCAGTCAGTATCCTACCCTGATAGATGAGCGCTGGCACCTCAAAGACAAGAGACTAGCAAACAGCGATTTATTTTCAGCGGCGCTGTCCATGGAGCATTCAGCATTTATCAATAATATCGATGCTGAGTCTGCTAACCTCAGGGCTACCGATCCGTTTATCCGGAATGAGCAGGCCCTGGTTCAAGGGCACATTTTTAATAAAGATCAGCTTTGGGGTATTCTGCGCGCCTGCGTTTTTCAGCGTCCCCGTTCGTGGATGCAGTTTGATCGATCGATGATTATCCATTCTGTTCAAAAGCTGGTTCCCCATGTCATTAACTACATTGAAGCCGAGGCTCCCTAGGGATCGGATTTGCCTCCTTGGGGTCTCAGGGTTTGGGGTCTCAAGGAGGCGAAGAACTATCGAGGCTGTAAGACGCTTAGATAACGGTGTCGTCAGCAATAACCGCATCCTTTGGAACAATGATAATGCCATCGCGGATATAGAAGCCTTCCACCTCCCTATCGGCCTCTTCTATCCGATCTTTATTGAGAATTTTCACATTGCAGCCGATGCGGGCATTTTTGTCGATAATTGCATTTTCAATTTCGCTATTGGCACCAATACCCACCGGAATCGGGGCGCGATCGCAATCACTTGGCTGCTCGACGTCGTCCTCATAATAGTCAGCGCCCATAATCAGGCTACTGCGAACGGTACAGCCCGATTCAATGCGAGCACGAATACCAATGACAGAATTAATAATCCGACATTTTTTAAGGATACAGCCATCGCTGATCATCGACTCGGAAACGTGACACTCAAGCTGTTTAGTCGGGGGGAGATAGCGGGCGCGGGTGTAGATGGGCGCGTCGCTTTTATAAAAGCTAAACAGCGGGTTAGGCTGCTTGGCTAAAGCCAAATTTGCATTAAAGAAAGAACGAATTGTCCCGATATCTTCCCAATAGTCGTCAAATAAATAGGCTTGGACATTATACTTTTTGATGGAGTAGGGAATTATCTCCTTACCAAAATCGGTGTGGCTTGCCTGCTGATTGAGAAGCTTAAATAACACCTCTCGCTTAAACACATAGATCCCCATGGATGCAACATAGGGCTTGGCGGCTGCCTCCTCCTTTGAGAGACCCAGCATGGAGGTATCCACCTGCATTTGCCCCAGGGCATCCCCCGTTGGTTTTTCGCTAAAGTCAACGATCTTGCTAGACCCGTCAGCAATTTTCATTAGGCCAAAGCTAGAGGCCCGCCGTTTGTCGACCGGCAGTACTGACAGGGTAATATCGGCATTGGTTTCCCGATGTCGCCGAATAAATTTGCTGTAGTCCATGCGATAGAGATGATCGCCCGACAAAATCAGGTACGAGTCCGCATCCACATCCCTAAACGCTTGCATATACTGACGGACAGCATCGGCGGTCCCTTGAAACCAGCTATGGTTGTCGGGGGTTTGCTGCGCCGCGAGCACATCCACAAAGCCCGGCTGAACCCCAGAAAAACGATAGGAGCGAGCCACATGCTGGTTTAGGGAAGCAGAATTAAACTGGGTTAGAACATAGATTTTTAGAATGCCCGAGTTAATACAGTTGCTAATAGGAATATCAATAAGGCGATGTTTGCCCGCCAGCGGCACAGCCGGTTTGGCACGCATTTTTGTGAGGGGATAGAGCCGAGTACCTGCGCCACCGCCTAAAATAATCGCCAGTACTTTGTTCATAGTGATGTTGCATTTCGAGTATTTGCAGTCAGATGGCAGAAGTTCGAGCTACCGCCCGCAATTGTAGTTTTGGCCAAACCAATGCTACATCGCTCTAAAGGCTGAGGTTTACCCCCACACTCCTAAGAAAACAAACCCTAATGGCTAAACCTCGACAGCCATAAGGATAGAACCTTTGAGAGTATATCGATTTCTCCCTTTCTGGGAGGGCTCCCATAGGCGAGATAGACGCCGCCTGTCGGCGCTAACCCGCTCCCTCTTCGAGGAGGGGAGAGAATAGCCCGATTGGGCTCCTAGGGATAAGGATAATAAGGTCAAGGTTATATCTGAACAGGCGTTCCATGGAACAGCTGAAAGCGATCTTTAACCAGAGCCCCAGCCCTGAAGGAAATAAGGTTAGGAAGAGGTTTTGACGCTGTTTTTGCGCCAGCGGTACACCAGCCAGCTAACAAATAAAACACCCAATGTAATAGTTATCCCTTTTCCGATGGGGGCTAAAATTGCGCCAATTCTTTCATAACTGTCACCTAGATAGTAACCCGCAACCGTTAGAAAGCTAATCCAGACAAAAGAACCCAGGAGAGAACAAATCAGAAAAGGGAGAAACGGCATTTTGGCTATCCCAGCAGGAACAGAAATATAGGTGCGAATACTGGGTAGCACCCGACCTAGGGCCACACTCCAGTAGCCGCCCCGTTTGGCAAACCATCGCTGTACGGCCAGGACGTCCTGACTAGATATGCCCAGCCACTTACCATAGCGGTCGGCAAGGGAGCAGATTCGCCGCAGCCCCAGCAGGCTCCCGATATAAAACCACACTAGCGCCCCGGCCAAGGTACCCACCGTACCCGCCGCGATCGCACCGGCCATGCTCATCTCGCCCCTAGCCACCGCAAACCCGGCTAGCGGCATGATTACCTCCGACGGAATGGGGGGGATCACATTTTCTAAAAGCATCAGGAAGGCAATGCCCACATAGCCAAACTGTGCGATCGCATCGGTTATCCGCTCTAATATATCCAAACCCAGTTCCTAAAAATATCTGCCCCTATCATGAACAATTGTGTTTGGCTGGTCGTCTATCTATGGTCTTATGATTCGTCCCTGCTGCTCTTATGGAAACGATAGCCGCTAGAGCCTGCCGTGGCGGCGGGCCAGTCGACCAGTCAAGCGACCGGGCAGCAGCAGGTACTCAGAAAGTAAATTAAACAAAAGCAGTACGGGGATAATCTCCAGCCGCCCCATCCACATGAGCAACATTAAAAGATACTTACCAACCCAGAACAGTGAGGGGGCAGCAATCCCCGTCGAGAGCCCCGCCGCCCCGAGCGCAGAAGCGGTTTCAAAGATCACATCGGTCAGGGTATATTCCGTCGGTACAACAGCGGCTAGACACCAAATTCCCGCAAATAGAACGGCCATCCAAAGTACCGCTAGAGAAGTGGCACTTTCAACCTGCTGCAGAGCCTGCTGGGGCTGCAACAGGCTGCCGTCCAAACGACGAGACATTCGTTCATGGGGAGACAGGACGTTCCCCTGCAAGCGCCACACAACCGTTTTAATCAGCACTAGCAACCGGTTTAGTTTGAGCCCCCCCACGGTGGAGCCCGCCGCTCCGCCAACAACCATAGCAAGACTCAGCAGCAGCTTGTTACCATCGCTCCAAAACTGCAGCGGCTGGCTGCTAAAACCGCAGGTAGACAGCGCTGACACCCACTGAAAGCTGCTGCCAAGCCAGTCAAATCGCTGGTGGGCGGCATAGTGTTCTAGACCGACTAGGCCGCTACCTACCAGCAACAGCACCAACAGCAGACGATGCTGCTGATCCCGCCAGAGCGCCAGCGGATCTCGCTGACGGATAATGATATCGTGACGGCTAAAGGCAACCGCCCCGGCAACCATCATCACCATAACGGCTAGCTGTACTGGCATGTCGTAGGCTCCCATGCTGCTATCGGTAATACTAAAGCCCCCGGTGGATATGGCACTCATACTATGGTTAATGGCCTCCCACCAGGACATACCCAACAAACGAAACAACAGAATACCAACGGCAGTATAACCGCTATAAATTATCCAGATTCGTTTTACCGTGGCCGATACGGTCAGACGAATTTGATCCTGTCGCCCCTCGGCTTTGAAAAGCGCGTGGTGATTGTGGGTCGGATCGAGCAGTGCGATCGCAAACGCAATTACCCCCACACCACCGGTCCACTGCATCAGCGAACGCCACCACTGCAGGCTAGCAGGCAGCTGGCTAGGCCGTAGTGACATCGTCAGTCCGGCGCTAGTAAATCCCGACATCCCCTCAAACAAGGCATTGGAGATATCGCTAAAGGCTTTGAGCGTCGGCGACGCCTGGGGGCCTACCAGCACGGCGGTCAGCCACAGCGGTAGGCCGCCCACAACCGCCAGTAGCCCCCAGCTTAGGGCAACACTGATCAAGGTTTGCGCCGCTGTACCGGTCTGAGCCCGACGCCCCCAGTAGCGACACAGACCGCTAACCACCAGCACACCCAGCAGGGTAATAACAAAGGCGGCCAGAACAGACCAGTCACGACTGATAACACAGACTGGCAGGGACACAACAATCATGCCAGCAGGTATTAGGAGAAAGCTGCCGATGTCGCGCACGATGGTAGCCAGATGGCCATCTTTAGAGATTCTACGAGATATAGTCATAAAGATAGCCAGCAATAATTTTGGCCGGATCGCGAACGCTTTTTACACCCAAACGCTCAAACATCTGGCTGTGGGACGGCTGGTTTACCAAACTAATGCGGGTTTCAACCTCAAATTCCTGGGCCAGCACCATCGCCATCAGATTTTTAGAATCGTCATGGGTCGCGGCTATGACTGCATCGGCCTGCTCAACGCTGGCCTCCTGCAAAATGCTGCTGTCAGCAATATCACCTTGCAAAACCCGAATATTATTTTTCTCTAGCACCTGTCTTGCCCGCTCCTCATCCGCCTCAATCAAGACAACCGTATGCCCTTGATCAACGGCCATGTCGATAAACCGGCGACCCTCGCTCTCAGCACCGACAACAATTAGATACATACCAGCCGTTTTTATATTTTCGGTATCGTATCTGAGGACAACGCAAGCAGGTGTCTATCCAAGGGCAGAGGTATCCCCACGGGGGATGTCAGCTTTTAAACGCATGGGCACGACAGCCCTAAGCGCGACCAATGGTTGCAGATAGCTCAATAGGAGGTATCGCCAACAACCCTGGCCCCAAATCCACAGCTAGATCAGATAGAAAAATCTGCTTTTAGATAGAGTAGGGCAGCGGCTCAAAAGTGAAAAACGGTCCAGATCCCGTAGCCTTGCTAGCCTGGGAAAAGCAATCTCGATCCCAGATCTAACGACTGTTTGTGCTGCGTTTGCCAGGCTAAATACCCTACCTTGGGAAGACACGGTTTCGCGAGGTAGCAACAATAATAGAGATTAGCTAATAGGTCACCTTTCCCAAATCGGCTGACGGCGAAGCATTGGGAGACATGGCCGTAAAGCGTCCTATTGGCCAGCACCAGCCGCCAATAGCTAACTCTTTTACTGTTTTAAACTGTTTTAAGGAAAACAACACCATGACTCACCCAGAGCGTCAGTCTACACCCACAGAGAAGCTCAAGGATAACTTTAGCCAGATCAAAGCTGAGGGAGACACCCGATTTAAAAAGATTGCCCAGATCCTGCGAGCGTCCATTGTCGAAAGCGCAAACGAACTAAAGGCAGGGGCAGCCAGCCCTGCCACCAAGGAGTTTAGGGACACCATTACCCAGCGAATTAAAGAAACCAGCCAGGAAACGCTGGCAGAAGCCCAGGAGGTGTGGACCAATCGAGCTAAGGAGGAGACCTTTCAAGACTGGCTGCGGGCTGAGATCCAGGCCGTTACCAGCGCTATGAAAGCCACCCTCTCCAAGCAGTCGCGCTCCGCTGAAGCCGACAAAACCGCCCCACCCCGGCTTGAGTCGGCGACGGATCGGTCGACAGATTCCTAAAACCGACGCCCCTCGGCCATTTTTTTTACGATCTGTCTTTTACACCTTAGAACCCATGTCCCTTTTAAACTCTCAGCAGGAAAACAGCATCACCGCACTCATAGCCGCCCTGGAGCAGCAGGATGAGGCCCTACCCGCTGGTCTTCAAAAACAGCTCCACGCCATTGGTCAAAATCTAGAAAACCGGGCCGTGGAGATACCGGCGGTGGCCGCTAGTCTGCCAGGGTTGCATCGAGCCTACCAGGAGGCGCTGGCGGACGCGCAGACGGACGATGGACCAAAAGCCACCCTGGTGTCCACCTCCACCCCAGACGATAGAGCCCAGCTGATTAAGCAGGCAACCCAAATCTTTACAGCCCCAGACCCGGTTCAAGCCGCCCAAAAGAATACGTTTCAGAAACTGGGTCAAATTGCGGCCAATCCTCTCAAAAACCTGTTTGGCAGGGGCTAACCTCGTCGGTTGTCCCTTGGGGCCTTCCAGGATTGGGATGGCCTGGGCTGTGGGCACCAGGCATACCTGGCGGCTGGGGAATTTACCGGTCGTCAGCCCCACAGACCTACCCCCTGATAGAGTTAGAACTCCCCGTATCTATATAGAATGGCATAGCTAACAGCATCGTTCAGCAATGCCGCCTACCCTAAAAATTCTTATTTTATTCCCCAGCACGCCAGTGGTGGCTATCCGCATTAGCAGGGGGATGGTCCATTGATGGCTAAGGTTAGCTCCCTACTGACATCGCTCCAAACCTGGCTACTGCAGCGGCGGCGCTCTTTAATAGCTTGGTTTTCCACAGACCAGAAAGAAAACTCCCTACCTGAGGAGTCACTCAAGCAGCTACCCAGCGCCCTGCGACGACGGCTGATGCAGCAGCTTAAACACCTGCCCAGCCACCCTGACCACGCCGATCAGCTTAAGACCGATTTTCGACAAGCCTTTCAGGCTTGGCATAGTCGCCAGCGGTCAAGCCCTGACGACTGGGAGGGCGATCATCACGATAATGTCTGGATTATTGTGAGTCCGTCGGTGGCTAATCTGCCAGACGTCATGGGGGTGTTCCTCAAGGCCATTGCCGATGGTGATGCCCAAGATGAGGCCGCGCTCAGCCATCAGGGACTGCCGCTACAGTTGGTCCGATGGTCCACTCGTCCCGATGGCAAATCCCTATCAAAGGAGCTGCAGCAGCAAGAAAATAAATTTTCCTCCACCGATGGTCGCAGGATTGTCGTCATCCCCTGTTTAGAACAGTGTTTTCTCCGGAGCGTCAGCGGTCTTGAGGTG
>JBCCAQ010000299.1:0-6062 GCA_039814735.1 Cyanobacteria bacterium P01_A01_bin.15 | reverse complement strand
TGCCGGTTTGTGGGGGGGATTTAACATAGCTAACCGAAGTTTCAACTTTGCGTGCGTTCCCGCATAGAATAGTCAGGTCTGTCTGCACATAACTTTTTGTGAAACTATCCGTCTACCACACACCTGAAGAAACGCCTGCTGGTACCCTACCTGACTGTGCGATCGCAATTGACGTCCTAAGGGCAACCACCACCATGGCAGCAGCGTTTGCAGCAGGTGCTGAAGCCATCGAAGTCTTTAGCGACCTGGACAAACTTGTCCAAGCAAGCGAGCACTGCCCATCGGAAAAACGTATGCTTGCCGGGGAACGAGGGGGACAGCGGGTAGACGGATTTGACCTGGGTAACTCCCCCCGCGATCATTCCCCGGAGCGTACCGGCGGACGGCGGTTGTACATGAGCACCACCAACGGCACCCGCTGTCTGCAGCGAATTCAGGCGGCCCCACTGGTGATGACAGCGGCCCTAACCACCCGCCAGGCCGTGGTGGAGAAACTCTTAGCCAAACAGCCCGAAACCGTTTGGCTGGTCGGCTCTGGTTGGGAAGGCACCTATTCTTTAGAAGATACCGTGTGTGCTGGGGCCATTATCCACAGTCTGATGGCGGCCACCACCCATGGTTTTGTGGACTGCACCAGCAATGATTCGGCGGTCGCTGCTGTAGGTCTATACGAGCAGTGGCAGGACCGTCTGTTTGATCTGATGTGTGTCGCAACCCATGGTCAGCGGCTGCTGCGACTTGATAACACCGCCGACCTGGAGTACTGCGCCCGCCTGGATGTGATGTCTATTGTCCCAGAGCAAGAACAGCCAGGGGTTTTAGTCAATCGGTAGCTGAGGTGGAACCGGGGCGTTCTTGCACTGTGACCTGTAACCCTGTCTCCATCGACCGCTGTAGCGCTGTTGCCACCCGCATCGCATACAGGCTGTCCTCCGGTTTTACATATAGCGGCTGACCGTTGAGCAAATGCTCTAGCACCCGATGGGTGTCTTTTTGAAATAGTCCCTGGCGGGGAGCGGCGGTCACAGGCTGTTCGCCAAGGGCGGTGGTTAAACTCCCCTGATTGCCATCAAATATAAGACAGCCCTGGTCCCCCCTGACCTCCATATAGCGAGCCCGCTGCCACAGCCCTTCACCCTTGCCATAGGTGAGTTCGGCCAGGGTACCGTTACAAAATCTGAGTCGGGCGCTATAGAGACAGCGCCGGAAATAGCCTGAGTCCGGCTGCATCGCCCCCTCGCAGCTGACCTGCGCCACCGCACCCAGCAGATCCGTCAGGCGCTGGATCCGTGAGAGGGCCGCCATTAGGGGAAACCCCAGTAGCTCTGGGCAGTAGCTCCACGTTTTCGGCGCTGGCTGTTTGGGGGCCAGGGTGCGGTAGCGAACATAGTGGGGACTGCCAACGGCCGCCATATGCTGCTTCATGGCCAGATGTAATCCCCCCAACAGCTCGATATGCTCCACATGCAGCAGCCGCTGCTGCCCATGGGCTAGGGCCACTAGCTGAGCGGCCTGCTCTACGCCCAGGGCCAGCGGGTATTCCACAACCACATGTTTATGGTGCTCTAGGGCCTTTTGTACCAGGTCCCCATGGGCCGCATTGACCGTGCAAATAAACACCAAATCAATGTGCTGATTGGTCCACAGATCGTCCATATTTAGCACGGCTATCTGGTGCCGCTGGCCAAACTGCTGGGCCCGCTCCAGACGGCGGCTAGCCACCGCCGCTAAATGGACATGGGGACTTTGCCGCAGGGCTTCAACCCGCTTTCGGGCTGCAAAACCGGTGCCAATAATACCCGCATGAATTGTCATGGATAATCCAGCCTATTGAGGCAACGTCCTGATAGGAGAGTCGCTGTTTTTTTGATAGATTTGACCCACCTTAAAAAAGGTTGGTTAGACTATAAAGATACCCATAATATAGCTACCCTTAGTAGTAACAGAAACCCAGACTAACTTCAGAATAACTATCAATAACATTCAAATAAAACATGTCATAAGTTTTTCTGATAAAAAGATTAATTAATGATAACTTAATTCGGGTGTAGACCAGCTTTGATTACAGCTGTCGCGAGGCTGAAACTTTTGTCTAGAGGATGCTTCCGTCACTATAGCTAGTGAACTAACCGTCGGAATCATAAGTAAAACCATGGCAAACGCTTCATTTCGATTACGAATACCATTCAGCCATGCTCGATAAAAGTAGCGAAAAATTAAGGTTTTCTCGTAGTATCAGAATTGATGTTGATCTTATAGATTCCTGGATAAGTGCCTTAATAGGAACTATTGAGAGTTGACAGAATTAAAATCATTGCAATAGTAGAGGATACTAAAATGGCAACCTTTAAGGTTACTTTGGTTAATGAAGCCGAAGGGCTAAACACCACAATCGATGTACCTGAAGACGAGTATATTCTTGACGCTGCTGAAGAGCAGGGTATTGATCTTCCCTATTCCTGTCGTGCAGGTGCTTGCTCTACCTGTGCAGGCAAGATTACGGCTGGCTCCATCGACCAGTCCGATCAGTCCTTCTTGGATGATGATCAAATCGAAGCTGGTTATGTCCTAACCTGTGTGGCTTATCCCACCTCCGACTGCACCATCGAAACTCACCAGGAAGAAGCACTGTACTAAGCTCCGTCTGGGTATTTGCCTGACGGCCTAAATCCAGATTCAGGCCATCAGCTAATCCATAGCTAACAAAACGCCGGTCTCCCGCTGTGGAGGGGTCGGCGTTTTTGTTTATGGAAAAACCGTGGCAGAGGTCAGCTATTCTAGGCTGCCTATGGTAGGGAAAATGCTGGATTTGCGGTATCGGCTTCAGTCTCGGTTTCGATCGCCGGCTCCGGGTCGGGCCAAAATACAAGATCGTTGCTGATAGGCAGTAGCTGGGTATTGGGATAGTAAAACTGCAGAATCCGCTGGTAGGGCCAGCCAATTTCCCCCAGCCGGTAGGAACCGGTTTGGCTCATACCCACACCGTGGCCAAAGCCCCCCCCAATAAAGGTATAGCCTTTGAGCACGGGCTCTTTTTCTGCGGAAAGCTGCTGGGGGGTGCTGGCGGTGTCCGGTGTCGAGTTGGCCGCCGTGGGCTCTGGGATTTCATACATGGGCTCTAGATAAAAGAGCTGACTGCGGGGAGGAATCAGGGCGCTGACGACTTCATTTTTGTGCAGCTCAAAGTCGCCGATGTCCGTATTGACTAGGAGCGTTTGCACCCGTCCCGTGCTGGAGCGTTCGGTCACGGTGAGACCGGTGACGGTTTTGAGGCTGGCCAGGGGGTTGCTGCGGTTGGTCAGATATTCCCTAACGCCTGCGGTGATTTCAGGTAGCGTGCCGGAGCGCTGCCAGCGAAAGGTGGGCCAGTCGTCTTCATTAAATCGGGTATCTAAACCAATAAAGGCGCGGAAGTTGCTTTCGTCGGACAGGGGGCGCGCCGCCAGGTCCCAGCTGGTGATGACAGAATCGATCACCGGCTGTAGGTAGGGGCGGTCAAACCCGTTCCACACATCGCTAAAGCGGGCGGTAATACCGCCTGTGGTGGATGAATACAGCGCGTCAATCAGCTCATTGTTATAGGTGAGGACCTGGCCCTGGGTGGCTGCGATCGCACGATCGGCTCGCTCCACCGTACCGCTCAGGCCGCGATATACCTGACATTGGGTGTCGGCGCAGAGTTCGTAGTTATCAATGGCAAACCGGCGCAGGTTTCGCAGGGCGTAGGTTCTAGCCAGTACGGCCTGGGCCTGAACCGCCGCCTGGGGAGCGCTGGGGCCGATCTCGTGGGGCACCACCCCGCGCAGGTACAGCTCTATGGGCACCTGATTGACCAGGGTGTAGTCACCGTAGGCGTTGGGCTGCAGCCTAAAATCACCCCCAAACAACTTTCTAGACCCGCCGTTTTCAACGATCTGCACCCGGCGGTTGGCGCTGGTAATGCGAAACTGGGGGCGACTGTAGCGATAGCCATCGGCAATAAAAGCGGCCCTGGGTACCTCCTTCAGCACCCGACTGTCGATAAACGTATTGGCATGCCCTTCCCCGTGCAAACTTTCCAACAGCAGCCGACGCAGTAGGGGCGTATTGTAGTCACTCCGTTTGGCCCAAACCTGCCAGGCGTTGGGCTGGGCTACCTCCGTTGCAATTCCCCGTTCCTGCCACTGCAGGGCGCTCTCCTCGGCACTCTCAAAGCTGCGGTGGCTGCTGAGCACCACCCACTCCTGTAAAACCGGCTCAGCTAGAGGTTCAAGGCCTATCTCTAGGGTCAGCTGCTGGGTTGTCAGGGTTTGGGGCTGGCCATTGGTCTCAAAGGACACCGTTAAGGTATCCCCCGTCAGCGGGGTGAGCACCAGGGTGTCATCGGCCTCTTCGCCAAACCGCTGGATCAGACCGATCTGAATATCAGGGTTTAGCGGTGTCTGGGCCCAGGCGCTGCTCGACCCGGCGACTAGCAGGCTCACTACCATCGCTTGTTTAGCCCAAAACCCCATCCCCATCCGATTCCCAATCCGCCCCATACGTCTATCCGCAGTCATCCCTCAAACCATAGCCCAAAGCCTAGCTAGCTGAGCTGACATTTGTGGCGGTGTGGCCTACAAATTATTGCAAGTCGAAGTCGTTATGAGTACAATTAAGAGGTGCGTAAAACACATCTCTCCAGGTTTGTAATGTCTATAATGGCTGGGCTATAGTATCTTGTCGGACCAGTTCGCTGGAGGCAGCCAGCCGCTTACCCACAGACCTGACGCCACCACCCTTTCACTATCAGGAGACTCGCTATGTCCACCTCGACCCTACCCATCAATATTGGCATCAGTGAAGATGACCGTCAGGCCATTGCCGACGGCCTCTCCCGTCTGCTAGCCGATACCTATACGGTCTATCTCAAAACCCACAACTTCCACTGGAATGTAACCGGTCCCATGTTCCAGACGCTGCACCTCATGTTTGAAGGGCAGTACAACGAGCTGGCCCTGGCGGTGGATGCCATTGCCGAACGGATTCGAGCCCTTGGGTTTCCGGCCCCCGGCACCTACAGCGAATATGCCAAACTCAGCTCCATCAGCGAAACCGAGGGGGTGCCCACCGCCGAGGAGATGATTGCCCTGCTGGTGGAAGGCCAAGAGGCCGTTGCCCGCACCGCCCGCACCGTGTTTGCCCTAGCTGATCAGGCCAACGATGAACCCACGGCGGATCTGTTGACCCAGCGGCTCCAAACCCATGAAAAAAATGCCTGGATGCTGCGTAGTTTGTTGCAGTAAGGTATCAGCGGGCGCAAGACTGTTGTCTAGATATCGAGGCAGCCGCCACGCCCTGGCTCTTGCCTGGCCGGGTTTCCCCTGGCCCAGGGGAAACCGGCTGATTATCTATATCCCTATCTGCAAACTGTTGCCATGGCCCAATTTGCCGCCGACAACCAGGCTATCCACACGCTGCAAAGTCTTATGCAGCGTGTGGGTATTTCCAGCCAGCGAGCCCTGGCGGCAAAGGCTGAGGTGTCTCGATGGCAGGTTCAACAGCTGCACCAGGGTAAGGCGAGTAAGATGCGGCTGGCTGTGTTAGAGCAGCTGGCCGCTGCCCTGGATTGTTCACTGGCTGAGCTGCTAGCGGTATTTGATACAGCTCCGCTAGCTCCCCTAGAAGCGACCGCTGCCGACGGAGCGCTGCGGCAGGAATATGCTCGCTTGCAGCTGCATCTAGAGCAACAGGCCCAAGACCTACGGCACCAGTTTCAAGTCGAGGCCCTCGGCATCCTTGAATCCTGGCTTACCTACTGGCCCACGGCGGCCAAAGCCGCCACCGAGCAAAGCCTGGAGGCCAAAAAACTGCTGCCCCTGGTGCAACCCGTAGAGCGGCTGGTGGCCAGCTGGGGCGTTACCACCATTGGCGCCATAGGAGAAGAACTCTCCTACGATCCCCAGCGTCACCAGCTGGTGAAGGGTACGGCCCCGCCTGGAGCCTTAGTCCGCATTAACCATGTGGGCTATCACCATGGGGACAGGCTGTTGCTGCGGGCTAAGGTGGTTCCCGCTAGCTGAGGCAAGAAAAATTCCGGCGGG
>JBCCAQ010000162.1:0-12640 GCA_039814735.1 Cyanobacteria bacterium P01_A01_bin.15 | reverse complement strand
GACGACGGGACTACGCTTTTTTACGGTCTATGGTCCCTGGGGCCGACCGGATATGGCCTACTTTAAGTTTGTCGATGCGATCGCAAACGACCGACCTATCCAGGTCTACAACCATGGCAAAATGCAGCGGGACTTTACCTACATAGATGACGTGGTTGAAGGGGTGGTGCGCACTGTTCAACATCTGCCCCGGCCCATTGCAGATAGCGCTTTTAATACGGCTGCTCCCTACAAGCTCTATAACATTGGCAACCATAGCCCGGTGGAGCTGATGCGTTTTATCGAGATTATCGAGCAGGCGCTGGGCAAGACCGCCGTCAAGGAAATGATGCCTATGCAGCCTGGGGATGTGACGGCTACCTATGCCGATGTGGCCGATCTCACCGCTGATGTTGGCTTTGCTCCCAGTACCCCCCTAGAAGTAGGCATTGAGAAGTTTGTTACCTGGTATAAAGACTATTACGGTCTTTCCTAGGAGAACCCCGGTTTTTGAGCAGTTGATGGTGGCCTTTTCTAGTTGCCCCATAAAAACCGGGGTTCTTCCTTGAAGGCTAGGCGCTGGGTCGCCGTATGGTCCGATAGCCAAGCACACTAGCAATGGCTAAGACCAGCAGGTAGGGGCTATACGCTAGTAGCCATAGGCCAATCCGCATCAAATTGACCGTTAGCTCACCCATTGACCGGGTAGCATCGCGCCAGGTAGCACCGATGGTTTCACCCAGGGGGCGACCGTCAGGCTGGGCAGCTACGGCGGCCGCCAGGGTCAGATCCACCGTGGAATAACGCACCTGGGTCTGCAAATTCTGCACGCGAGCATCAATTTGCTCGATCCGCTCGCGCACGCTGCTGAGCTCCCTCGACACCTCTAGCACATGGGAAATCTCCCCAGAGCGGTCCATAATCTTGAGCAACGACTCCTCGGACTTGCGCAGGTTGCGTAACCGAGCCTGGGCATCGACGATCTGAGTAGAGACATCTTCAGCCCTCAGTCCCTGCTGCTGGACGCTACCCAGTTCGCTCAATGCTGCCAACAGCGGGTCCAAATTTGCCTGGGGGACTCGGATTCGCATTGAGGCCGTCCGTTGGATCGCCTCGATTTGATTGTCCTGGAGGTCTAAAATATCGCCCTGCTGGGCGCGAATAAGCTGTGAGGCCTGCTTGAGGCTGTCATCTATAGAGTCAACAATTAAGCTGAGCTGAGCCCGTTTGATCAGCTGGGGCTGATCGGAGGTGACGGCTGTATCTGTGGGGGGCTCCGTTGGGCTGTCCGCCTCTGCTGCAGTATCTTGATCTGCCAAAATAGTTGCAGACTCAGCGACCGCTGTTGGTGCCATCGGAGCTGCGGTCTGGAAGCGGCCATCATGGCTAAATTTGTTAGCAGCGGCACAGCTAGCTAGGCTAGCTGCTGCCACCAGGACAGCTAGGCCCGATCTGATCGACTTTGCCATAGTTTTACCGCTCGTGTTGGATGATTGGCTCCAGTGTGGGTGGTCAATCACCATAACTAAGCCGAGTTACAAAATTTGCAACCATCCGCTCTTTAGAAGCCCGGTTTCTACCGTGACAATGCAAAAACCCGGCTTCTTTTGAGAAACCGGGCTTCTAACCGTGGCAAAATGCAAAAAACCCGGCTCCTTTTGAGAAACCGGGCATCTGAATGCGGATGAAAGGACTTGAACCTTCACGTCACGAAGACACTAGAACCTAAACCTAGCGCGTCTACCAATTCCGCCACATCCGCTTGCGCAAGTCATACTATCAGAGAATTCGAACAAGTTATAGCCGGTTCTCTGGAATAGACACCGCTGTCCTAATCAGACCATTATGATGGTGTGTACATGCGGTTAAGCCGCATCACAATAGTGGCTTAGACTACTAAGTGACTACTATATATATGATTAATTGTGTAGGCGGCGGCTATCGTCGCTACAGGCGCAGTGGGAGAAACCTAGCGGATGGGAAAGGTCGTCGGTATTGACCTCGGTACTACCAACTCAGTTGTCTCAGTCATCGAAGGTGGCAAGCCGGTGGTCATTGCCAACATGGAGGGTATGCGCACCACCCCTTCGGTTGTTGCATTTAGCAAAGAAGGTGAGCGCCTGGTGGGTCAGATGGCACGGCGTCAGGCGGTGCTCAATCCTCAAAATACGTTTTACAACGTCAAGCGTTATCTGGGGCGTAAATATGCGGAGCTGAGTTCCGATTCGAAGCGCGTTCCCTATACCGTACGCAAAGATGATGCGGGCAATATTAAAATTCGCTGTCCTCGGCTGGATAAGGACTTTGCCCCAGAAGAAGTGTCGGCTATGGTGCTGCGCAAGCTAGCGGAAGAAGCTAGCCGCTATATGGGGCAGCCGGTCACCGGCGCTGTGATTACGGTGCCTGCCTATTTTAACGATGCTCAACGCCAGGCTACCCGAGATGCTGGACGCATTGCTGGGCTTGAGGTCAAGCGGATTATTAATGAGCCGACGGCAGCGGCTTTGGCCTATGGTCTAGAGCGTCAGTTTAACCAAACTATTCTGGTGTTTGATCTAGGGGGCGGCACCTTTGATGTGTCTATCTTAGATGTGCGCAATGGCGTGTTTGAGGTGAAGTCCACCAGCGGTGATACCCAGCTAGGGGGCGTCAACTTTGACAAAAAAATCGTTGACTGGCTGGCGGATGAGTTTTTGGAGATTGAAGGTGTCGATCTGCGCCGGGATCGTCAGGCCCTGCAGCGCCTGACCGAAGCGGCTGAAAAGGCTAAGGTCGAACTGTCCGGGCTGCCAACAGCGGAAATAAACCTGCCGTTTATCACGGCGACCGCCGATGGGCCTAAGCACATTGAGAAAAAGCTGTCGCGATCGCACTTTGAAACCCTCTGCGCGGATCTGATTAGCCGTCTGCGTTCGCCCCTTCAGCAGGCCATGAACGATGCTCGTCTGTCGCCATCTCAGATCGATGAGGTGGTGCTGGTGGGGGGCTCTAGTCGAATGCCCATGGTGCAGCAGCTGGTCCGTTCCATGCTCAGTAAAGAGCCCACCCAGAATGTCAATCCCGATGAGGCGGTCGCCGTGGGAGCAGCTATCCAGGCTGGAATTCTCACTGAAGAGGTCAAGGACATTATGCTGCTGGATGTCACCCCCCTATCGCTGGGGCTGGAGACCATCGGCGGTGTGATGAAAAAGGTGATTCCTCGCAATACGACGATTCCAGTGCGGCGCTCCGATGTGTTTTCCACCTCGGAAAACAATCAAACCGTCGTTGAGGTGCATGTGCTCCAGGGTGAGCGGGAAATGGGTCTTGATAATAAGTCCCTGGGGCGCTTTAAGCTGATGGGAATACCGCCGGCACCGCGCGGCATTCCCCAGGTTCAGGTGTCGTTTGACATTGATGCCAACGGTATCTTGCAGGTGTCGGCCATGGATAAAACCACCGGTCGCGAACAGAGCATTACGGTGCAAGAAGCGTCAAATCTTTCTGAAGATGACGTCCAGCAGATGCTGCGTGAAGCCGAAGAGTTTGCTGATGTGGACCGGGGTCAGCGGGAGCGAATCGAGAAGCGCAACCGGGCTGAGACGCTAACATTCCAGGCAGAGCGGGCCATGCGCAGTGTCTCCATTGATTTTGGTCTGCAGTTTGCCCGCGATCGCAAACGCCGCATTGACAACCTCATTCAAGACCTGCGCGATGCCCTCAAGCGTGAGGACGAGCGCATGATCGACATGGTTCAATCCGAGCTGCAGGATGAACTGTATGAGCTTAATCGCGAAGCCTACCTATACGACGCTGATAACGACGACGGCAATATTTTTAGCCAAATCGGCGACACCATCAAAAAAGCATTTGAAGACGATGACGATTACTATCGTCGTGACTATGACTGGAACGGCCAAAGCCAGTGGGATAGCCCCAGCTGGTCTGCCGGTCGGCGAGACAATCGCAGCGGTTGGGATGATTGGGATGACAGCTGGAACCAGCCAACATCCCGACCAGGGGGAGCTGGCAGCCAGGGCTATGACGATCGCCGCTATGACGATCGCCGCGATAGCCGCAGTTATGATAATCAGGGCTACGGCAGTCGTAATCCTGAGGGACCTGACTATGGTGCTCAAAGAGACAGCCGGGACAGCTACGGGCGTGAAGCCTATGATCAGGGCTACGGGCAGCGCTCCTACGACCGGGGCTCCTACAATCCAGACCAATATAATCAGGGCCGCTACGACCGTGAAAACTATGGCCAAAGCGGCTCAAACAGCTACGGAACTCCGCCCCGCGAGCGCTATGGGGGCAACGGTCAGGGCTCCTATTACGATGGTGCCCCAGGGCGCGATGATGCGCCTCGCAATCGGGGCTGGGAATATGACCGCAACAATCCAGAGCTAGGCAACTCAGCTGCGCAGCCACCTGCCCAGGACGGGGACAATCGCTGGCAGTCGGACCAGTCTGCCAACGACCCCTACGGCAGTCGGCCACCTCGCGACGCTGCTCAGCCACCGGGCTACACCCAGCCTCCCTACGGGCAGCGCGGTACTACCGACCAAAGCGCCAATTTTCGCCCGACGTACGATCGAAACAGTTCCAACCAGCCCCCCTCAGGAGCTGGGGTAAGCAGCTGGAACTCGGGTACTCCGATTGAAGATGATCCTTGGGCCGACAAACCGAGCGGGCCGACAAATCCACCATCCCAGGGATATTCTGGTCAGTCCCGCCAGGCTCCTGACTATAGTCGAAAAGACCCACGTCGCTACGACGATGACTGGGGCGATCAGGACGAAAACTGGTAGGCGCTCCAGATTCCACTATGCAAAATTTTCGAGACTACTATGAGATTCTCGGTATTGCTCAGAGTGCCGATTCTCAAATCATCAAGCAGGCGTATCGCAGACTTGCACGCCAATGTCATCCCGATTTAAATCCTGGCGATAAAGAGTCTGAGGAGCGCTTTAAATCCCTCAGTGAAGCCTATGAAATCCTTTCGGATACAGCTCGTAAGGCTCAGTACGACGACTATCGACGCTATTGGCTCAAGCAAAAATCTGAAGCTGACTATCGCGACCTAGAGGATTTTAACTGCTTTGTTGATCAGTTACTCAACCGTCAAGAATCTGCCAGTACTACGCCTCGACCTGCCCAAAAATCAGCGCCTGCTTACCAGGGCAAACGCCGCGATGCGGAAGCGTCCCTGCAGGTGCCCCTAGAGCGAGCGCTGCAGGGGGGGACGGAGCGGATCAGGCTTGAGGATGGCCGAGCATTAGATGTTGATATGCCGTCTGGGATGGTGACGGGGCAGCGCATTCGTCTGCGGGGTCAGGGCATTAATGGCGGCGACCTCTATCTCAACATTATCGTAGAGCCCCATCGGTTTCTAAACGTGCAGGGGCGCGATGTTTTTTGCTATTTGCCGATTACCCCTAGCGAAGCCGTACTGGGGGGTTCCGTCAGCGTTCCCTCCCTAGATGGCCCTGTGCATATGACCATTCCGGCGGGGATCCAGTCTGGCCAAAAGCTACGCCTGGCTGGCAAAGGCTATGGTCGTACGCCAGAAGAGCGAGGCGACCAAATTGTGGAGATTACCGTGACCGTGCCCACCAACGTCAGTGAGGCGGAAAAAGAGCTATACCTGAAGCTGCAGACCCTCGAATCCCAGGAGCTGCGATCGCATCTTTTTCATCGTTGAGCCACAACCGTTGACCCTAGGCCCCAAAGTATTCAGGAGCCTGGCCCGGAGACCATTTTATGTTGCACCCTACACTGGGCATCTGCTGATCTGACAGTGTTTGCCCTGCCAAAACAGCATCTAGGGCGGCACGCAGGTCTCTGCCTGTGAGTGGTTTGCCGTTGCTAGGTCGACTGTCATCAAGCTGGCCCCGATAGGCAAGCTTAAAGGCCGCATCAAATAAGAAAAAATCTGGGGTACAGGCAGCGGTATAGGCTTTTGCCACGGCTTGGGTCGGGTCGTAGCAATAGGGAAAGTTAAATCCCTGGGTCGCTGCCTGCGCCTTCATATGCTCGGGGGAGTCCTGGGGGTGAGTTTCAACGCTGTTGGAGCTGATGGCTACAATTCCCAGACCCTGGCTAACATAGTCCTGTCCGATTTTTGCCAGCTCCGACTCCACATGCTTGACAAACGGGCAGTGAACGCAAATAAACATGACCAATAGCGCTTTGCTACCGGCGAAGGTGTCTACGGTAACGGTGTCACCAGACACCACGTCCTTTAAGGAAAAAGCTGGAGCCTGGGTGCCCAGCGCCAGCATGGTGGACTCAACCATTACCATCAGAGTTACCTCCGTAATCCTAATTTTAAATCTATCTTATCCCCCAAAGGCCATAGCAGACATGACCAGGGCAGATAGCAATAAACCAGGACTCAAAAGCAAAATCAGTGTCAGCAGCTCATGCATTTCCATAGGTATGACTTTTCTCCGGTGTTCCTATTAGGAATTAATTATTTGATAGCTTTCTTAGCTGCTCCCATGATGACTGACGAATCTACCGGGGGTAAGGAATTTTTATCAAAAATATGGATCATACTTGACAGATTGCCGTATGCTTTATCCCTAACCGTACTTCTTCGACGTTTGGCAGATTAGTCCTATGGGGTTCAAACATCGTTTTCATCAAGTCGTAGGCGGTAGCATTGTTGCCCTGACTTTAGCTGTATCACCGGTGCTAGCAGGCGAACTCCGTAACTGGTCCTTTGACCCGACGACAAGTGAGCTGACGTTTTCCTTGTCAGACGATGTGTTTCCTGAATTTTTTCTGCTGTCGGAGCCACCGCGGCTGGTACTAGATATCCCTGAGGCAGACATTGGCACCGTTGAACCAGAGCAGGTCTACGGCGGGGCGGTGCAAACTATTCGAGTATCGCAGTACACTCCAGAGCAGGTCAGGGTTGTCATTGAGCTAGCTCCAGAAATCGTGTTGGCACCTGAGCAGGCCGATATTCAGTTTGACGATGCTGATGGCCAACGGCATTGGCGGTTTCGCCCTCTGATTACGGAGGATACGGTCGCTAGCGCTGCCGCAACAGAACCCAGCGGTAGCCCCAATGCTAATATCAGTCTGTCGGCGGCCAATCTAGAAATTCCTGGACCAGATACTGTCCCAACGGCCTTGCCCATCGACCCCTACGATGCAGATGCCTCCGGCGATGTGGTCAGTGTGCCGCCCCTAGAAGACGCGCCTGATGTAGTTAGTGTGCCGCCCCTAGAAGACGCGCCTGAAACTGCTCCTACCGCAGCGGCGACAGCGCCAGGGGCGCTGCCACCCATGGTGGTACCAGAGCTTGAAGAGACCGGTGCAGATATGGCTGCGATCGCAGCACCGACTGTAGAGCCTGAGGTGGATCAGTCTAGTTTGCCGACTATAGAGGCCGATGTGCCCGTATCATCTGAGGAGTCTGTCACCGTCGAGCCGCTCGATTTACCCCCAGCCCCAGCCGAAGAAATAGAGACTGTTGAAGAAACAGAGATCGTGGTGACGGCGGCAACTACAGCGGAGGATGTTGTGACGGGTGAGACTGCGGCGACCACCGCCGCCGTGGCTATGCCCGAGGAAGCAGAGACAGAGGAAGCAGAGACAACAGTATCAACGCCGACGGATGTCGATTCGATTGCCGTGACTGTGCCTACAGCAGAGATTCCTAACCTGGAGATACCCACGGAGACAGCTCTGGCTCCGGTTGGGTTAGAGCCCCGGGCAATGGCTGAAGAAACGTCAAGTCCGCCCCAGACGATCCAACAGCCTGCTGCTGACCGGACAATTGTACAAACAGAGATACCTGCCCCCCTGAGCTTTGGTCAACCATTGCCCAATTTTCCTGACTAGGCCACAGTCCGGGTGTAACCTCAGGTTTGCTATACCCCTAAACTGAAATCTTTTTTGCCCGGGACGCTCTGATGCCTGAACGTTTGGGGGATGTCTGGGCTGGCTGCTGAACGGCGAGGGGCAATGTGAAATAGATTTGGGTGCCCCGATCTTTACCCTCAGACACAGCCCAGATTTTTCCGTTTTGCGCATCGATAATTTGACGGCAAATAGCTAATCCCAGACCGGTTCCACCCACCGAGCGACGGAGGGCACCTTCTTCTTGATAAAAGCGCTCAAAAACTGTTTCTAGACGTTCTGGTTCGATACCACGGCCATTGTCTTTGACAGAGACCTCTACTAAAGAGCGGTCCTTGACGTTTGCCTGGATGGAAATGGTGCCGCTGGCAGGGGTAAATTTATAGGCGTTATCTAACAGCTTGGTGAGGACTTCTACAATCCATTCGCCATCTCCTCGAATGAGGGGCAATGTGTCGGGTATGTCCACATCGATAGTGAGAGAATTAGCAGCGGACCGGCGACTGCTGAGGGCTAGATCGACGCATTCGCCCAGGGATAAGGATTCTAAGTTCCATTCAATGCGGCCGCTTTCTAAACGCGATAGGGTGAGAAAATCTTGTACCAATCGCTGCATACGTTCAGAGTCTTCCATGGCGGTTTGCAACATCACCTGGCGCATATCGGCGGGCATGTCTGGCTCAGTAAATAGGCTCTCCAGGCAAACTCGAATGGTGGACAGAGGGGTGCGTAGTTCATGGCCCGTAATGGCAATCAGATTACTGCGAGTCCGGTCGAGGGCCTCTAACTGCTGATTAAGGGCTTCTAGATTGGCATAGGCTTCGGCTTGGATGACGGCCACGCTGAGCTGAGCCGCTACGGCTTCTACCAGACGAATGTCATTGGTCTGCCAGGGTTGGGGAGTGGGCTGACACTGGTGCAGCTCGATCATGCCCAGTAAACGTTCTTGGTAAATCAGCGGTACCAGCAAGCAACCGCTAATGTTCCACTGCTCAAATAGTGGTTGGATACGAGCGATGTTATCGATGGTCTGGCTGGACTGCCCCTCATTTGTGCCGCTATGCAGATAGGTGAGGGATTCTCTCTGGCGGGTGACGGTTTGAAACAGTGGGTTTTCTAGCAGCGGCCAAGTTTCGCCTTTGAGGGGAGTGACGTTGGCCTGTCGAAATTCATGGCGGATTTCGATGCTGGCGGCGTTACTGCTGCGGTACAGAATACAGCGGCAGGTGGAGATTTCCTGGCCAAGTTCGTGGGTTGCGATCGCAAATACCTCAGTCGGATTGAGCGACTGACGAATAGCGGCTGTAATTGAGTTGATCAGCCGCTCTCTATTTTCTTGAGCGGCCATGGTCTTATAGGCCTTGAGCAGCTTATATTGACTGGCCTGCACATAGGTCACCAGCCGCTGAGCAAATGGAGAGGACTGGGCGACATCGGCGTCACTTACAGTTCCCTGCAGTACTTCAGCCGGCAAAAAACTGGCTTGTGCCTGGGCGATCTTATCAGTTAGATCTGGACGGTACTCAGCAATGCGCCGAAGCAAAATATAAGCAGCCTGCTCACACACGCGCCGGTCTAAGGTCCAAATACCTTCAAATCGGCGACTCTGCTCCAGGGCGGGGCCACCGTTGAGAGCTTTAGACGGTAGGGCGGCCTGGCGGTGCTCACGGCAGATCAAACAGGCTGTATACTGCTGCCCCAAAACCACCAGATGCCATTCATCTGTCAGGGCATCGTCCGTCTCAAAAGCAATGGTTTCGTGGCTAGCCTCACCAGCGGCATCCACAAACTTAGTGTCAGCTGCTGCTAGCACATACACTTGCGACGTAATCTCAGCTAGACGCAGATAGCGATGGGCCTCTTGACGATAAAACCGTTCCTGTTGAAAGCTGGCAATCATCAAGGGCCGATCGTCCCCCGCCAATACCTGATCTTCCATCGCGTGGGAGAGGGCCGTCAGCGATGTTTTGAAATACATTTGAGGCCTTAGTGTCGGTAAGACCCCAATCAACTCGTCTAAAACCGAAGCCGAATTGCCCATTCATCCTGCGATGTGATTGCCGGTAGCCCATCTGCCCAATTGTTCCAACCTTATCAGGGTCGATCCAGGCTGCAGCGTAATTGTAACTAAGCTTAGGGGAAAAGACCCATGGAAGAACGAACCCAAAGATGGGCGGCTTCCCAACAGGAAACCGCCCATCTCTAAAGCAGACATTCTTTTCAGAGTTCTAGGGAACTTGAATCAATAGCCGCTGGTTATGCAACACCGCCCATGTCGCTGGTGTCCTTTAGAAAACCACTGTAGGCTTCCATACCGTGCTCGCCGATATCCAAACCTTTGAGTTCTTCTTCCGCCGATACACGCATGCCAAGTGCCGACTTCAGGATTGTCCACGCCACAGCGCTAAAGACAACCGTAAACAGACCAATGGCAACGATACCAATAATCTGGCTGATCAGCTGACTGATACCACCACCGTAGAACAGACCAAGCTCAGTATCAAATAAGCCAACCGCTAAGGTGCCCCACATACCGCAGACAAGGTGTACGGAAATGGCACCTACGGGGTCATCAATCTTGATGCTGTCAAAGAAGCCAACGGAGAAGACCACGATGACGCCAGAAACCAGACCAATAATTACAGCGCCAAAGAAACCAGCACCGGCACAGCCAGCGGTAATTCCCACTAGGCCCGCCAGAATGCCGTTGATGATCATAGACAGATCGGGCTTACCATTGAGTACCCAGGCAGTCAATGTGGCAGCAACGCCACCGGCCGCAGCTGATAGGTTGGTGGTCACAGCAATATAAGGTACTGCTGAGCTAGCAGCTAGCTCGGAACCGGGGTTGAACCCAAACCAGCCAATCCAAAGAATTAGACAGCCCAGGGTTGCAATACTCATGTTGTGGCCAGGAATGGCATTTATTTGCCCGTCCTGATACTTGCCAATGCGAGGCCCAAGGATAGCGGCACCCACTAGGGCTGCCCAACCACCAACGGAGTGCACAACGGTAGAACCGGCGAAGTCAGAAAAGCCAACGCCGCCTAGCCAACCGTTACCAGACCAGACCCAGTGGCCGGTGATCGGGTACGAAATCCCCGTTAGCAATATGCTGAAAAGAACAAAGTCAGTAAACTTGATTCTTTCTGCGACTGCTCCAGACACAATGGTTGCAGCCGTGCCCGCAAAGGCTGCCTGGAACAGGAAGAACACAGGTGCTGTCAGGTTGCCAGCATAGGGATCCTCAGCTGTTAACCCAGACAAAAAGAAATTCCCTAAGCCAATGACCGGGTTGGCTTCGTTAAACATGAACCCAAAGCCGATAGCCCAGAAGGACAGGGTGGCAAGGGCAAATACGATCAGATTCTTGGACAGGATGTTAACAGCGTTCTTCTGGCGACAGAAGCCGGTTTCCAACATGCCGAAACCAGCGTTCATGAAAATTACCAGGACGGCTGCGACCAGTACCCAGATGTTGTCTAAGACAAATTGCACATCTTCGGGGGTAAGGGCCTCATCCTGGGCATGGGCAGCTGTACTCCAAGCGGCAACGATGAGCAGTGCCAACGGTATACAAGCTAACCAGGCCCACGAAAAGCTTCTGCCGAAAAAGCGCTTGGCCATTTCATCAAATGGGGGCGCGTAACTATCCCAGACAGACGATTTACGTCGTTTTGCCTTGCGGCTGAAATTTAAACTAGACATCTCAACAGACGTTCCTACAACACAATCCAATCAACTAAAGCTCACTCTCAAAGGGATGGCCCTCGACAGCAAAGCCCTTGGGTGAGGGGACCTTGACAGTTCAAGATACTCAATGACCGGCAACGGGTCTGGGACCGTGATATGACTTTGCCAAACCGTGGGAAAACTCAAAATTGGGATTAGGAGCTGTCAACGACATCAGCAGAAAAGTCAGATCACACACGACTAAATCATAATCATGCCTTTGCAGGTGCATTGTGCATATTTACTTAGATAGATTCCACCAATTTCAGCCCAGTCATTCTGTATCAAAAAATACACTTAGTCGGTGTGAATGGAATATTAGGTGTTTGAGACCTGATTATTTTCGCTTTTTTGCAAAAATTAATATTCTTTAAGTCCTAAAAACGTTGCCATCAGCTGATTACATCATCCTTTGTTGATGGGAACATTGTCTTTAGATAAGGATGGGGGCCTAGCTCGTCTAGCCGGTCTTGTTTTTGCAGTACGCTCTCTTTGAGGGTCTGGCGATAGGTGTATATCTTTTCTAGAAGTTGATTGTCGGCTGTGGCCAGTATTTGGGCCGCCAGCAATCCGGCATTTTTAGCATTGCCAATGGCGACGGTTGCCACGGGGATACCCCCTGGCATTTGCACGATTGAATAAAGTGAGTCAAGACCCTGCAGGCTCCGGCTTTTTACAGGTACTCCCAGGACGGGGAGTGGGGTAAGGGCCGCGACCATGCCAGGGAGATGGGCGGCTCCACCTGCCCCAGCAATAATTACCTTAAGACCTCGATCAACGGCGGTGTGCGCATAGTCCACCATCCGTTCGGGGGTGCGATGAGCCGACACAATAGCGACCTCATGGGGAATGCCAAAGTCTTCACAAACGATGATGGCTGCTTGCATGGTTGGCAGGTCAGAATCGCTGCCCATGATGATACCGATCAAGGGAGAAGTCATAGGGTTAAACAGTGAAACGGCATCCCCTTCAATGTCAGCAGTACTGTAAATCCCACCCTGAAAAGCTTGAGTGAGCTTACCCAGCAAATCTAGGGCATCCTCTTCATCGTGTTCTGGCTCGGTGAAGTCTCCAT
>JBCCAQ010000033.1:0-28258 GCA_039814735.1 Cyanobacteria bacterium P01_A01_bin.15 | reverse complement strand
CAATCATATTGTCATAGATTATCGAGCGTTTTGACTCGACACGAATGAGTGTTTTCAAGCCTGGCCACGCTCGAACCTGACTCAGGTCTCGGCAGATACTGACGGTGCGTTTTTCAATGCGACCATGCCCTTTATCCAGACAAGTCACCGTTTGTTCAGCCTTAAAATTCGCTTTGACATCCGCGAGTAAGCCCGGCTGATTGCCTTTGAGAGCCCCAAGATAGTCATTCTCACTATCAACGATTAACTGAACCGTTTTTTTGAGTATTGATGGCGTCAAAGGTAAAGACAACTCCTTTGAGGGCCAAGCGTTCAATCATCTCAGGTAACGCCTTGATTTCATTTGTTTTACGGTCGACTTCGTAGGGAGGTAAAATCAAACCTCGCTCCACCACATAGGCCGTCACCATCATAATCGCGGGATGGGCTTGGCTCTGAGGATTATCCGTCTCTGTCATAAACGAGTGTTTGAGCACCTTGCCATCGGTCGCAACCGTCTCGCCAGGCTGAGGAACCACCTCAAAAAAACGGCTAAGGCAGTGAGCATAGGCTTCTTCATCAATACTCAGCAACACTCGTCGAATTGTACTGTAAGACGGCAAGCGATTTTTATCTGGCTTAAACAATGCCAGTAGCGGAGTGCGATACGACTTGAGCCAATCGCCAATGGCAAGGAACCCTTGACTGCCAGCCGCAATGGCCAGGGTAAACAAGGCTAAACATAACGTGTGCTGATGTCGGGTCCCTTGGCTGCGTCGAGCATCTGGCAGATCGGCGAAAGCATCCATGATGGCGAGTGAAGCCATATCATCTCTTCAATAACGGCTACTCCATTATCGCTCCCTTTAGAATGAAATAGCCCTGACCGTTCCCCTAAGCCGCCAACATCCTTAGCAACGTGCAAATCTTGGCGAAGCGATGATGTTTTGGAGAGACTCTATAGTGATTTCTTAGGTAAATGCTATCTCACTGAAGAAGTGCTGACGCTTGGCAGGATTTCAGTCGATCACTTTCGACCAAAAGGAATACCGGAGTTCGAGCATCTCACCTATGAGTGGAATAATCTATATCCAACATCTGTAGATACAAATTCACGACGGCTAAAATGGCCAGAAGGTGGATTGCTTGATCCTGCTGCTCCTGATGAAGATATAGAAAAGCGTTTACAACAATGGCTAGACGATAACTGTCAGCCTAAGTTTGCGGCGACAGACCCTGATGATCAAAAAGCTGTTAATACAGCCCATCAGCTTGATCACATCCACAATGCCCGTCACCCTAAAGCGGCTGATCTACGAGACGCTATTCGCACTTATTACATCAAGGTATTGGAAAAACTTCACGAGTTACGTGATGCAGTTGATTCTAAGCCTCAAAAATCTGTCGATATTATTAAGCTGAAAACGGAGCTTAGCGATATGCTAAGTCGACATGCACCTTTTACAGCATTGATCCGCAGCAAGTTGACAAACAGATGGCCATATTCTGAATACTTCGATTAAAATCTCAAAAGTTTTGCAATTAAATCAAATTAAACCAGCCGGTCATCGCCACGGCCAGCGCATCAGCCGCATCATCAGGGCGAGGAATTTTCTCTAGCTTGAGTTCGCGCTGCACGGCTTCCTGTACGTCTTTTTTATCAGCGTTGCCATAACCCGTCAGCGCCTGTTTAATCTGGGCTGGGGTAAATTCCAAAAAGGGCAGCTGATGCTGTGCCAACACCAGCATCACCACCCCCCTAGCCTGGGCCACCAAAATGGTATTACCCATGCGATAAAAGAACAGCTTTTCGATGGAAACAGAATCGGGATGATAGGTCTCAATAACGCTATTGAGATCGTCGTAAATAGTGCACAGCCGTGAACCGACCTCGGTGCCGGCTGGGGTTTCAATAATGCCAAAATCGACCACCTCAAGATCGGGTTTGAGATCGCGGGTAGTCGCCGGATCATATTCAAGAATGCCAAATCCCAAAATCGCTAAGCCGGGGTCCAATCCCAGGATGCGTTTGCGCATTTACCGGGCACCTACCGGGGTGCGACCATTGGCAGACGGGTCCGCAATCGTAACACCAAATACACTGCCAAAGGTTTTTTCAACCTTATAGCCAGAGTCAATTGACTCCAGGGGATCCTTGCGCAGACGGTGACGGAGGCACAGGGCAATGACGGTTTGAATGTCGTTAAGGGTGACCTCAGTGCGCCCTTCGTAGGCGGCTAAGGCCTTGGCCGCCCGGTTGGAAACAATATCGCCCCGCAGACCATCCACATCTAACTCAGAACACACCTGGGAAATTTGTACCCGATACTCATGATCGATGGTGACGTCTTTTAGTCGCTGCTGGGCGCTGACAATCTTCTCCTGGAGGTCGGTTTGCTCAGCTTGGTACTTGACCAAAAAGGCATCCGGGTCCTGGTCAAATTCAGAACGCTGCTCCACAATCTGTACTCGCTGTGCCGGGTCCCTGACGGTGCGAATCTCCGCGTGCATGCCAAAGCGGTCCAGTAGCTGAGGCCGTAGCTCGCCCTCTTCCGGGTTGCCGGAGCCAATGAGGACAAACTGTGCCGGATGGCGAATGGAAATTCCTTCCCGCTCTACCGTATTGCGCCCCGAGGCTGCCGAGTCAAGGAGCACATCCACCAGGTGGTCATCGAGAAGGTTAACTTCGTCTACGTACAGCAGCCCCCGGTTGGCCCTGGCCAGCAGACCCGGTTCAAAAGCCTTCACACCTTCAGACAGGGCTTTTTCGATATCAATGGTGCCGCAAACGCGGTCTTCGGTCGCCCCCAGGGGCAGATCCACCATGGGAACTTTCATTTTCCCTTCCGGGACAGCCTCACCGTCAAAGTCGCGTATAACCTCAGGATCGCTGGGAGCACGATTAAACGGATCGTTTTCCACCACAGCGATTTCGGGCAGCAGGTCCGCCAGGGCACGAATCGTTGTGGACTTGCCAGTACCGCGATCGCCCATGATCATCACCCCGCCGATCTTGGGATCAATAACGTTCAAGATTAGGGCGAGCTTCATATCTGTCTGGCCGATTACCGCAGTAAAGGGAAAAACGGCACGCTGGGTAGGGGTAGCAGTACTCACAGGGCTCCGCAAACTATTTTAAGGACTAGGTTTAATTGTGCCACAGTGCGGTTCGCCATTGCGGTGTGCCTATTTCTGTTATTCAGTTTCTGCTCATTTACCACTCAGGTGGATACGTTAAGGTGGCAGCTGTAATTGTCATCCTGCATCCCCTGTTGCCGCGCCATGAGCTTTATTCATATCCGCCCACACTGGCAGCTACCCGAGAATTTAGCCACCCCAGAGGCGGCCTTTCTCAACCGTCGACGATTTTTAAAGAAATTAGCGGGTGCTGGTGTAGGGTTTGCCGCGGCTAGCTGCTATGGTCGTCCCCTGACGGAAAAGGGGACAGCGGCGCTCACGAGCACCCTGGGTACCCCCGTTAGTGGCTTTACTCAAAACCCGGCTTTTATCGATGCGGGTCGCCCTGTGAGTGATCAGATCTTTGCCAGCCGTTACAACAACTTTTATGAGTTTGGTTTAACCAAAAATATTTGGTCCGAAGCCCAAAAGCTACCGACAGACCCATGGACGCTAGAAGTTTCTGGCCTGGTGAAAAATCCAAAGACCTACGACCTAGACGATCTTTACAACCGATTTCCCCTAGAAGAACGGATTTATCGCTTTCGCTGTGTTGAGGCCTGGGCGATGGTTGTCCCCTGGCTGGGATTTCCCATGCGCAAGCTGCTAGAGGAGGTGGAGCCCACCACCGCCGCCAAGTTTGTCCGTTTTGAGTCGTTTTACGACGAAAAAATTATGGCGGGACCGGCGCTCTCGCTTTCAAATTTGCCCTGGCCTTACCATGAGGGACTACGCGTTGACGAGCTGGCCAACGAGCTGGCCTTTTTTGCCGTGGGGATTTACGGTCGCACCATGCCCAAACAGCACGGCGCACCGATTCGTATGGTGGTGCCTTGGAAGTACGGTTTTAAGAGCGCCAAGTCCATTGTCAAAATTGAGTTTTTGGCAGAGCAGCCCTCCACCTACTGGAATACGATTTCACCCAACGAGTACAAATTTGAGGCCAATGTAGAACCGGATGTATCTCACCCTCGCTGGTCGCAAAAGCGTGAGCGTTTGGTGGGGGAAGGGGAAGCTTGGGACTGGCAAAAGGTGGATACGCTCCTTTATAACGGCTATGGAGAGTACGTAGCCGATCTTTATGCATAGAGCCTATGGCCACGCGCTCCCAAGTGTTTTCTGCATTTTGCAGTGCACGATACCCGCTTCTAAAAAATCAGAGCCGATGGCCGCGTAGCCAATAGATTGATAAAAAGCTACAGCCGTTTTCTGCGCGTGGCACCACAGATGGGGCAGCTGATGTTCGTCGCCAATGGCTTCGATTGCTTGCATAATTTGCCGCCCTAACCCTTGCCGTCGAAAGGCAGGCAAAACAGCGAGACGTCCTATTTTCCCTTGCTTAAGGATATCTAGACGGGCCGTGCCAGCAGGACAATCATCAACTAGGGCTAACACATGGATACAGATGCGATCGCGATCGTCCATTTCAAGCACCAGGGGAACACCCTGCTCGGCCACAAATACGGTTTCGCGAATGGTACGTATGGCTAAACTATGGGTCGGAAGTTCGCAACGGACAATTTCAATCGCCATGACAGGGGCTGAATGGAACTATTCACAACAGCTATAAGGTCACTTTGCCATACCTATGCACATCGCTGACCCCGACTACATCAACACCGTCTTTGCCTTCCCCTATCGTGGTGTGACGATTCAGATTACCAGCGACACCCATCTGGGCACAACGATCTATACAGCCTGGATAGACTATGCAACGGGCAGTGCCGTGGCCGTCCCCAAAGCCTACAGTCGCAGCGAAGCGATTCGGCGGGCCAAGGGCTGGGTAATCCGTAAATTTAAGTTTGATCTAGCAGCGGATAGCTGATACCAATCAGCCAGCTGCTGCTCCATGGTTGGAGCACATTAATACTGTTGATTACTCCATAGATCAACGGGTCAATCCATGGCCTCTTCCGGGCCAATATCATGGACCGACTTACTGTCTGGCTTTCGCTCGGGCCTAAACAGCTTTTCTAGGCGCTCTTTGGACCAGCTTTCACTAACAAAGGAAACGGCGCTGATTTCTTCTACGCGTACTAGCCATACCGTACGACGCGATACCTCATCGTCGGGCTCATCGTCATCTTCGGGCTCGTACACGTGAACGTAAACGATTTCAACACAGGTATCGTCAAGATAAACCGGCACACCGCTTAAGCCCCCCCAAGGCAGACGCACCTGAACCTCGGTACCGTCTTGCATTGCTGCATATAGTCGCTGGTGCAGACGACCAGAGTAGGACTGCTTTTTGTGATCCCCCATGAGGTAAGGAACTTGCCGATTAGTAGTCATGGCGATCCCTGTAAGCTAATGGACAAATTGAATATAGTCAATTGTTGATATTAATATGGAGCGGTTGTGGCTGAATTCCGAAGCCCACCATGGTGGCCTGACCACTGAGATTAGCTAATGTGACCATATCTGGTCTTTAGACTGTATCAGCGGTGAGCTTAGGTCGATCATCCCGTACCCCTAGGTTAATCATTTGGCTGTGACGTGACAGTAAGTATTGCTGCACATTGCTAATGCAGACTATAAAAACGGTGCCACTTATTGGCAACGGGTAGGTTAGAGCGACTGGACTTTGTTAGCTAAGCGCATGTCAAATCCATTACCCACGACCCTCGGTAAATTTTAATGAGGGATAAGGTTGTCTATGGAGATCTTCGCAAATGTGACACTTATATAGTTACAGGGAAAATAGGGATAATTCCGTAATACTGGCTAGTGTTTTTAGAGCAATTTTTATTGATATAGTTGACGTTGACAAATATTAACAACAATCTTTTTTGTTTAATAAATGAGTTCAAATAGGCTAAAAACCGCTTTATTTATAATCGGCACTTTCTATTAATCAGCCTGGTTTTTGGACGGTATCCCCCCGTGGGTAGAGTGTTTGGTTGCATAGATGTGCAGGCTGCCGCTAGAGTGAATCAAATTGATCACGGTGCGATCGCAGTTACCAAACCGATATCCTTTAGCGGCTGGGGTGACCGACCAGTTCACAACCTGTCCTACTTCCTAAACATGGCGATAACGTCCAAAGTCATTGTAGTTATAGTATAGTTAATGCCTGTCACTTTAACGCTATGTAAAGACAGACAAAACCTGGCATAAAAAACATGAATTCATAGTTTAGTTGCCAATTTTGGATGTCATTTTCAGCCTTTTTTGTATTACGGGTGTAGCATAAGTAATGTCCACCCATTTCACCATCTGATTAATGAGCCTAAATACCAAGCTGCCCACCACCGATATGCAAGTCACCAGCATCCGTTTTGAACGGGAGCTCATCGACAAGCTCAAAACCCTGGCAGGCAGTCGCGGCTATCAGTCGCTAGTGCGAGAGGTACTGTGGGACTACGTGCGCCAGCATTCCGACGATCCTGGTTTCCAAATACAGCGCCAGCAGATCCGAGTGGTTATGGCCGCCGAAGCCCAACGCCGCGAACGCTGCGCCCTAACTGGGGTTACCATTGAGCCTGAAGAGGAGATGTGGATGGCGTTTACCACCGATCATGAGTTAGTACCCTTGAGCGTCGATAGCCTGGAGATGGATTAGGGGAGACGCTGCATGTCCCCATTGCCCTGCCCCTGTGGCAGCCATCAACTGTTTGCCACCTGCTGCCAGCCCTACCTGACTAACGGGGTAGTGGCTCCAACGGCTGAGGCATTAATGCGATCGCGATACGTCGCTTACAGCAAAAGCAATGTGGACTATCTAGTGGCTACCCGCCACCCATCAAAGCGTCAGTTTGACGACCGTATCAACCTGATTAAAAGCGCTAAGTCCACTGTCTGGGAATCGCTTACAGTGATCGGCACCCACCAGGGACGTCGAAATGACACCGTCGGTCATGTCGAATTTATAGCGGTCCATAGCCAGCCGGTATGGGGCCAACTCCACGAGCGCTCAAAATTTGTCAAAGAAAATGGTCGCTGGTTTTACCTTGATGGCGACCAGCTACCGCCGATCTTGCCAAAGCGAAATCAGCCCTGCTGGTGCGGTAGCGGCAAAAAGTTCAAACACTGCCACGGATAGTGCGACCACCCGGCCTTAAGTATTGGGGTCAGTTTACGCACTGGTCCCCACCAGACATCCCATTCGCTACCCTACGTTAGCCTCAATAAAGAGACTATGCCCTAATTTTGCAAGGAGTTGACCATGGGTTGGATATCGCCCCAGGCCGATCAAAGATTTCTCCCCACCGCCCTATCCGTAAGTAACATCACCGTACTTGCCCTTAGTATTACCTTGGGTCCTATCCTTGGGGCTAGTGTGGCCTTAGCCAGCGATGGTGAAGATACTCCTGAACCCACCAGCTCACGCTTTACTTGTGAAATTCAAGACGGTGAATACACGGTCATGTATCGCCCCCAGAGCGAGCCAGGGCAGGCATACCCCTGGGCCGTCCCGACAGAAATGGGAGGTGGCTGGACACCCGAATTGCGCTGTGAAACCATCAGCTCTCGATTGGAAGAGTATCGCCCCGATGGCCTAGTGGAGTTACGTACCGACATTGAAAATGGCTACAACACCGTCTGCGCCCTTACCGAAGAGAACTTAGACGCCTGCCGCATTGTCTTTACGGTCCCCCCCGGCCAAGACCCAGTGGCCACCCGCGATGCTGTCTTCTCTAACATCACGTTAGCGGATGCCGGCACAGATACTAATGCTGTCAATACCTTTGTCGGCGGTACCAGCCTGCCTAGCATCGATCTACTAGGGAATGGCACGCTAAACAATGAGCTTTTGGGTACCGTCGGTGAGGTTTTAGGCAGTCAGTCTGCTCGACGTCCCTCCAATGGCATCTACCTAAAGCCCTATCTAGACCCCGCGGACGGAGGTACTGGCGTCTATCTAAATCAGGCTGGTCAGCCCTTAAATCCTGACAACTTTCGCTAGACACTTTCCACTGCTGTATAGAACAGAAACCTCAAATAGAGTTCTGAAACCCAGCTTTTTGGCATAAGAGTTTCCAGAGGTTGTGCATTCGCTGATACAGCACATAGGGATAGTCGGCCTGTGCTATACTCGTCTAGCGTTTATGACGCATCGGGGCGTAGCGCAGCTTGGTAGCGCACTACTTTGGGGTAGTAGGGGTCGTGGGTTCAAATCCCGCCGCTCCGATTGATTAAAACCGCTGGTTTCAGCGGTTTTCGTCGTTTAAAGCTTCGAGGTTTTTGGTCGACAGCATCTACCAATGTCGCGACTGAAAGCGACATTTTTGCGACCCAGTGCGACGTAAACTGGTCGACAATGGGACGACGAAAAACGGTGGCTGAAGGCAGCAAGAAACGTACCCTTAAGGGTGACGTGGCACTACATGTAGATAAAGGATGGCTCCGACTCCGCTGGAGACACCAGGGAAGGCGTTATGTGATGGCAGTGGGCTTAATAGATACTCCTGCTAACCGTTCCCTGGCTGAGGCCAAGGGGGCTGTCATCAGAGCTGACATCCTGGCTGAGCAGTTTGATAGGTCGCTGGTGAAGTATCGATACGAAGTTAGCGACAGCCTGACTGTTGTAGAGCTGTATCAGAAGTTTGTTGACTGGAAGCGCCGCCAGGTGACAAAACGGTCTCTCGATAAATACCTGGGGCTGAAATCGCATCTTCAAACCTACTTTGGCACCCGCCAGGCGGACCGGGTCACCGAGGACCATGCCCTAGATTTTCGGGACTGGCTGTCTAAGAAACTGTCACCGGCCACGGCCAGGGAGCGCATTGGCATGATGCGCAGCTGCTGGAGCTGGGCTATTGGCAGGAAGCTGGTGGCCGAGAACCCATGGGGAAACGTACGGGTGAAATCTCCCCCCAAGCAGCGGCCCAGGCCGTTTACCCAGGACGAGTACCGCCGCATATCTGCTGAATTCAGAGAAAACCATGCCCAGTACGCGGACTTTGTGCAGTTTCTGATGGGCATTGGTTGTCGGCCTGGGGAGGCAGCGGGGCTGCGATGGGGTCACCTATCGGAAAATTGCGATCGCATCTGGATTGGTGAAAGTTGGGGCCGTGGCGAGAGAAAGCCGACCAAGACCAATCGGAGCAGAGCGTTTAAACTATCGCCCGACCTGGTGACGATGCTGAGGTCGCGGCGGCCACCGGCGGCGCTCGATGATGACCTGGTGTTCACAAGTGCCACGGGCAAACCTATTGACGACCATAACTTTCGGCGGCGGCACTGGGCACCGGCGCTGGAAGCAGCAGGGGTGACCTACCGGAAACCCTATAATACGCGACACAGTTTCACGTCCCAGGCGCTGGACCAGGGATGGACCATAAGCGAAATAGCCTCCATCACCGGCAACAGTGAGGAGACTATTTTGAGGCACTATACGGGTAGCGTAAGGGGCGAGGCGGAGCTTAGGTCTGTTTGGGATTCTTGATTGGCACAATACCAAAATCGCTGTATTAGCTGATATACAAACTGCCGGTGGTGACAACTTGTTATGTCAAGCCGAATCGTCATAACGTAGGGCCGCCATTAGCTCAGCGGCGGGAGTCAGGGGCCATCTGTTTTGTTCCCTATCAGGTTTTCACCCTAGTGGGTCAAGGTTATCTCTGCATTCACGACGGGAGACCATCTCGCCGGTGGCTCTGGCTGGTTGCGAGGTGCGCAACTAGTCAACGTAGTTACGCGGGTTTCATGCACAGGCCCCAACGAAAGAATGGAGCGTTGACCTGTGTGACAGTTGGCCGTTTTAGACCAAATCTAGTCCATGGCTGCTAAAGAGGGTAGGTCTCCCTGATGTCCTGAGTTGACCACAGCCCAGTTTGCTCAAAGCCCGCTCGACGCATTTCGCCTTCTCGCTGATTGCAATAGCTCATCAACTCCCGCAACTGGGTTTGTTCGTCTTGGGAGAGGGCCTCTCGCTGTTCGTCGTCGTTCCACACCTCGGCGATACAGGAGTGGTAACTTCTGATGTCGAAGATGGTCTGGGCAGACTCAATTAATTCAGGATATTCATCTAAGATTTTTGCAGCATTGACAATGCATAGCTGAAGTTGCAACCTTAGATTGAGAAACTGATTAGATGAAGCCTCATCGTCTTCTTCTTTGCAAGCGACTGAAGCAATGTCAAGAGCTTTCAATATCTGTTCGATTTCGTCGTTTGAAAAACCTAACTGAACCCCAGTTTGACAACCGGAAACCAAAGTCAATCCCTGAGGCTCAAAACAATATTCAGTGTATTCATCCTGTGTGCTGAAGATGTCCCAGACATTACCTTCGTCATCTTCGAGAGGCCCTGGGTCTTGAGTCTGAATCTTATAACTAACATAAGCTGGCTCTTCATCATCCCATGCAATAGCTCCAATGATAATTCCAGTAAGTCCGTCGCCTGTTTTGACAACATCACCTAATAGGAACTGAGGGATAGGAACAGTTTTTGCAACCTCATTCGCTCTTTGAATATCCATTACTCTTTTTGTTAATAAATTATGTGCCGGTTAGGTGTCAGCGAGTGTCAACGGACAGTGTCAACGGACGTCAGTCGACAGTGTCAGCGAGTGTCAACGGACAGTGTCAACAGATGTCAACGGACGTCCGTTGACGGTAAAAAGACTTTTCCTTTGACGCTCCATGACACTGCTGATTTTGTTATGTGCCAGTTAGGCTAAATCTGACGTTGTACCCATTACTTTCCATTTGAAGTTTTGGGTTCTCTTTTTCGCTCATGGCAATCAGCTTTTCTCTGATGTCTGCTACCTTTAGCTCGCCATCGGCCTTGGTTATTGTGATGCCTCTGTAGACGGTCCTAGGGCTGGCAGACTGAGGCCCTTCTTTGAAGTACTCAAGTATTCTTTGTTCGATTGTTTTAGCCGGTTGGTCTGTTTTCATCTTGTTTGTGAATGGGTTTGCTGTAAATTGACTGTTGCTAGGTTCGGCCTGCTTAGCTTTGCTTTCAGTCGAATTTGTTGGGTAATTTTTCAAGGGGATTAAGGTTCCTGAATAGCTAGGGATTTGAGACAGGCTGGGGCCGTCGTTATCCCACATTTGCCAGTATCCAGAGAGCGCCCTTATTTGATTTTTTTGTTCATCGGTTAACTGGTACCCGGTGAACTTAGAAAACACCTTGGCCATCCATGGGTTGTTCTTTTTCTCCCCTGTAACTGCGATGGTGGAGCAATTTTTAAGGATGTCAGCGCTAATACCTAATGCGCCTGCATTAGACGTTTGGGTCAAGATTCCACCCAGCAGGCCGAGGCCCGCTCCAGTGGTCAGCAGTCGTACGAAAAAGGTTTTGAGCCGTTCCTGGGTGGGGCTTTTAACCAATGCGTGGATGCTGATATATTCGTCAACCACGAAAGCGTGTTTGGCCTTACTGCTATCGCCTTGAAGGCTGTTATTTAGTTGCGCTTCCCACCTGTCTAAAATCCAATTGAGCTGGTCGTCTGTATCCATCGGGCTAATTAGGTAGCCGTTCCAGTGCTCGGGCACTGTGTCAGAGGACTTTAGAGAAATGTAGTCAACCTTGATATCGGCCAGCACATGAGCGGCGGTGGTTGTTTTGCCGTTTTGACTACGGCCAAACAGGAGAAGGTGAGGCGCATTGCCAGACATTTGGACAGGGGCAACCGGCAGCAGCTCAGGAGAATGGTTGCCAGTGGCCGTCTCCGTCGTAGTCGACGTCTGCGGTGTAGTTTGCGTCCCCTGAGCTGGTAGCTTTTTTGGGTCAACGGTTGCAACCGCTTTGGCCAAGATGGGTTTCATTTTTTCTTCTAGTTGGTCATTGGGGTAGTAGCGCTTGAGGGCATCTAGATCTCCGCGTTCAATGGCCTGGGCCTCATCGTCGCTCAGCTTGGTGGCCGAGCCGGAGATGATGAGGCCAATCAACGCCGATGCGATCACCCCGCCTGGCATGACGGTTGACAGTAGGCCACCACCGAAGACGCCGACGGCAACGCCAATCAGCTGGGATGGGAGGCTATACCGCTCTAGTGCGTTGGCGATCGCAACCTTGCGGCAGTCTCCTAGGGTTTCGTTTAACTCTTGCTTGAGCTGGGTTTTCAGTGTCGTATCCATGGGTTAGGCCCTCCGCTGCATCATCTTGCGGAACGCAAACCATAGGGAAAAGCCGCACACAATAGAGACGATGCGGCCCATGTTGAGCCAGCTAATGTCACTCAGCATGGGGGTACCAAACTCATTCTGGAAGATATCCCAGGCCCAGCTACACACAGCCAGGTCAACGGTGAAAGCCGCTAGGGCAACGTAAATACGCTGCAACCAGACTTTTCGGGGCGTGTTGATGCTGCAGGTAAATGGGCGAATCTCAGCATATTGGATTACCAAGATGGCAATCAGGCCGGTGATATCAACGATGGGGCCTGTTCGTGCCAGCACGGCCTCAAACAGCTGAATGTAGGGGCCAATATTGGATACAAACAGCTGTAGTGGAATGAGGAATGTGGCATAGACCAGCACTTTCACAATCCAGCTATCAATCTTGTCGGGGTCGGTGCCTAGATAGTCGGCCTGCTGCTTAAGCTTCTCGGCATCTTGACGGACGCGCTCAGCTGCGCGTTGAACCTTGGTCCATCCATTCGATCGGCGTTTCGTAATCATGGTTTGTTCTCCTATTGTCTAGAAATTCGTTGTTGAATAGCGTCTTGGTCTGGTGTGCGGGCAATGTCTGTCAACGTGCCATCAGCGGCGGGTACGGCGGTGTTGCCGTACAGGTCACATACGGCTGTATTTGGTTTCACGTTCTCCACTGAGAGGGAAGGACTAATCTGGTTGTTTCTAATTAGCAGACATCCTTTTGAGTAGCGGTCCTCGGCCTTACGTCGTTCCAGGTCTGCCAGCTGAGCTTCCCTCTCCTGGCTAACTTGCATGTCCCTTATCTGAGCGGCGTGATGCTGCTGAGCTTGGACATCAGGGTTGAGGCTGGTGGCTAGGATGATGCCTCCCACTGAGGTCAGCACCAGACCACCAGCCACTTGGAAAAAGTTGTCTCCATTGACTCGTTTAATCACTGTTAAGTAGCTCCATTAGCTTGTTTAGGCTGTCTGAACCATCGGAGTCGCTGCCGGTTGAGACGGTGGGGGATTGCGCTGTTGCCTTTTTGCTAAACAGACCGCTGATGGTAATAGCCCCGCCGATGAGGATAAAGGCTAAGCCGGTCATGGTTTGAGTGGATAGCCCCGGTGCCTGAGCCCCGACGGGGAGCAGGGCCGGTATGCCAGGCTCAGTACTGACCACCGACTCCGGCAGCAACTCCTTAGGCAGGGAATTGGCGGTGACCAACGGCACCTCAACCCCGCCAATTTTGCAATTGCCCTCAGCATCTAGGTACAGATGGGCCTGTTGAACGCTAAGGCCAGCGGGCTTGACACTGAAGCTATAGAAGCTGTTGTTGTAGGCCATGCCCCAGCTGACCTGGCTGGAGTCACCGGGGATAGATATCTCCTGCAGCTGGGAGCAGGCCGGTCTGAAGGCAAACGACTCCTGCCCAGCTGGGGGCAGGGTTTGTTGACTGGGTATCGCCAGGCCGTTAAAAACGTAGGATTGCCCTGGGCTATAGGGCTGTAAAAGTGTTGTTGACATATAATGAATCCGTTCCTTTTTCCGGGGGACACTGGGGGTAGGTGGCTTTTAAGTTGCCTACCCTTTAGTCTTGGGTGAAGTCCAAGTTTGAGTAGATGCCTGTGACCAACTCTGCCGCCATGGGGGAATTTAGCTCGTTATCTAGCTGCCGAAGCAGTTGAACAATGCTGTTATGGTTCTCAAAATTGAAGCCGTCGCACGTTGCCAGATAAGCAACTGAGCTGTTTTCTAGGAGAGCGTCCAGAACGTCGGCCTCTGCTCTGAATACCGCCTGGGATAGCGCCGCTGCAATTTTCAGCTTTTCTAGGTGGGCCATGTTTTCTAGATAGGAGCCATAGTTTTTGCAAAGGATTTCGATGGCGGGGGTTTGGACGTAGTACGTAATGGGGTTCTGGTGCATGGTTACCAAGTTTCTAAGTTTTGGGTGTAAATCTTGTCTGTGGGGGCAGCGCTGGGGGCTGCGGGTGGTAGCTTTGGTGCGTCTCGGGGGCTTAAGGCTAGGGTCAGTTGTTGCGTCAGGATGGCGTTAGCCAGGTCTGATACGCTGCAGTTTTCGGCGGCTGCTCTGGCTTCTAGCTTTTGATGCACCAGGGGTAGAAGGGTGACCCGTCGGTCTTTTCTGGGCTTAGGCATTGATGGCTCTGGCGAAACGTTGCAGGCCCTGAGCTTCTAGCTGTTGTGGTGTGGCGGCTTTGGCATAGCCGATGGGCATCAGGTTCATGATGCCGGGCAGGTTGGCACCGCCGCCGCATACTACTTTGGCCTCGGCCCGGTCTAGCAGCTGGCTGCACTGGCCGTGCAGTTCCTGTAGTCGGGCTTTTGCCCAGACCTGTAGGGCCGTGTCGTACTCGTTGGCAAAGCCGATCGAACCATGGCCATTAAGGCAAAAGGTGCCGAGCTGAATGCCCAGGCGAACGGCATCGACGGTGGGGGGGATGCCGCCGGTCTTGCCAGATAGGTTGGTGGCGATCTCCTCAAACAGGGCACCCACGCCGGTTGGTGTGTTGCCAAAGCCGCTGCACTTGCCCGCGCCATCGATGGCGACCACGGTAGTGTTGCCATGGCCAAAGTCGAGGGCAGCAAAGCTGGGTACAGATGAGTTGCGCTGTGCTCGAAGCTCACGCATTCGCATCGCGGTACCCAGGCCCTCGGGGAAGGCTCGCACCTGGTCGATGATGAAGTGCTTGCGCTTGCCGTTAATGATGACGGTGTGGGAGTCGCGCAACGGTGCGAGTAGCGGTTCCATAGCCTTGTTGGGCAGGGAGACAGCGAGGTTGATAAATGCACCGTTGTCGGCCAGGCGGGCAACGGCGGCCAGGGCAAAGGCGGCGTAGTACTTGCCTTTGAGGCCGTTGGCTAGGGAGATAACGCCAGGACTGGAGTCAAGGCCGGTGCCGATGCACAGCTGACCCATCAGGCAAGGTGTTTCAAGGGCGTCGAGCAGCAGCACATCATTAGAGGGGGCGAGAAACTGGGGGTGGTGCTCCAGTGCCTGGGAGCGAACACAGAGATCGGTGGTGCCATCGGAGGCTTTTACGAATCCGTTACCTACGGCGACGCCGATAGCTGTGGGTGTAAATGGGTCAGGCTCCCGCATGCTCCCGCTTTCTCCCACGGTGGGCGATAGCTTGAGAGTGTTGTTTAGGTCGTTTACGGTGTTTGAATCCATTGATGGTTATGGGTTTGAGGTAAATAAAATGGTAAAAATGGTCAAAAGATAGGTGGGAATAAAAGGGTAAATGTCCCGCATATTCCCGTTTTCTCCCGCACAGTAGGGCACAAAAAAACTGTGTAACAAATCACACAGAGCGTCGGCGTTGGTTACTCGGCCGGCTGGGCGGCTTGCCATTGAGCAGCAGCGTCTTCTGCGCTGTCTGCGTCTTCGACAAGAACAACTTCGAAGTCGCCGCTGATGACCATGGCTTCCTTTAGGTCTTCGAAATAGGCAACTTCAACTTCACTGTTTCCCCACACTGAGTAGGTGCCTGGCGGATAGTAAGTAAGCACTCTGTCTAGTGCAGGATTTTGGGCTGTCTCTCGCTTTGTTAAACCGTCCATTAGTGGGTGTGGCATTGTTCCGGTTGTTTGTTGGCTATAGCGATACTGGTCTGGGGTGCAATCAGTACAAGAGCTTTTCTTCAAGCTCGCTAATTTGCTTCATCGTTGCTGGCGATGGATTTGGGTTGTCTGTTTGATCGAGCAGACGCAGATGTCGCCTATAGTCCCTAAGCCATAGGTCATAGGTCATGTCTCCCCCAAGGATGCAATAGGCTTGATAAGCTTCCATCTCTTCTGTGGTATTTAGGTGGGTGCAGCGGTCTGGGTGAGTGGCCCAAGCCCAAAGGGCAGTGCTGTCAGTGCTCTCTTTGGGAAGGTCAAACGCTTCATTGCAGATGTTTGTGACCCAAATGGTGTTAGCTTCGGTTTTGAGGATCTCTACGATGTTGCCGGTCAGGCCGACGATGCGCTTATCGCTAACTTTCAAAAACTGTTTTTGCATTGTTCAGGAATATTTGTTGACACTAAAATCTGTGGCCACTTTGTGACCTGCCTCACGGCGGATGAGGTGTTGGGTTACTGATCGGGGTTGTTAATCAGGCATACTTAGAGCAGTCCTTTTTGAATACGTTGTGGTATTGGATTGGGCATTGCCCTGGTTTGGGTTGCAGCCGAGCCAGGGCATTTTGGTTAGCTGACTGATGAATCAAACATTTCAGCTAGCTCATCGATAGAAATATTAAGCAAGTTGCAAAAAATAGCTGTTTCCCTCGGCGTCAGTCTGGGCATGTGCTCACCACTCCTCCATCGATAAACAGAATTGGCGGACTTATTCAAAGCAACGGCTATCACTTCGGGTCTAATATCAAGCTCCTGTAACTTGTTCACGAACTTTTCGTTTGGTGTTTTGCTCATGGCTTCGCTTCCGAAGAAGCTAGCCCCGAAATCTGGCCAATCAATGATCAACCAATAACAGAGTAATTCACGTTGACGGTTTGCGTCAACGTGAATTACTCTGAGATCGCGAGGGCTTGCTCTCCACTAGACAACATGCATGGGGTTGCTGTTTGGCGACGGTCACCCCATGCATACCTATTGTCCCCATTGAGGGTACTCGGTTCCAATCCCCGAACATCTGCACTACCGTACGCCGCCATGTCCGTTCCTACAACATGGGCTAACCCCCTTCTATGACACTCAACCTCCTAAAAGATCCACCCCCAAGCGATCCGACCGCTAGGCGCTTGTGCGAAACCTTCTGTTACAAATGGCGAACGATCCAGCGGCCTGAAGATGGCGACGACTGGACCACTAATGTATTTCCGATGCGCCCGCGTGCTCTGTACAACCGATGGCAGGACGCGGGTGTTTTAATAGGTGTCCGATTTCCTAACCAGACCCGCTATGCCGTCATCGACATCGACGCCGGCGGCGACCATCACAACACTGAGAGCTTAGAAAAAATCCGTGAAGCCCTTGAAACTATAGGCATTGTGAGGACGCTTCTAACCCGGTCGTCTTGGTCGGGGGGGTGGCACCTGTACTGCCCGTTGCCAGCGCCGGTGAGCACCTTCAACCTGGCCTGCACCCTCAAACACTGCTTGGAAGCGCAGGGAATCAGGGTGAAGCCCGGTCACTGTGAAACCTTTCCAAATATCAAACCCTATGCCCGCCGGTGGGAAGTCACCGAATATAACGGGCACCGGCTACCGCTGCAGCCAGGGTCAGGCAGCTGCATTCTGGACCACAACCTAAATCCCACCGCTGGAAACTTGGATCGATTTTTCTGGCAGTGGGATTTTTGTATGCGATCGCAGGACATGGAGCTACTCGGCCCGGCCCTAGACCAGGGTCGAGAACTACAGCGCAAACGACGGCGATCGGTGGCCGGTAAGGTTGAGCTGTGGGCCGAAGACCTGCGGCGTGAAATAGAGCTTGGTTGGACCGGTCAGGGGCAGAGCAACGGCATCCTAAAGGCGATCGCCTGCTATGGCCGTGTCTTTGAGGGGCTGGCCGATGCCGAGCTGGCCCTCTATACCGAGCAAATGGCGCTGACCCGTGACGGGTATGGGGAATGGTGCCGTCACCAGGGTGCGATCGCAAAAAAAAGCCGCGCCTGGGCCAGATGGGCAACCAGGTTCTGGTGGCCAATCGGATCTAACCCCAAAGCAGCAGCTGTGAGCAGTGGTGTTGCCAACCTCAACGACGAGAAGCAGATCGACGCAAGGCGACGGATAACCCAGGCCATAACCCACCTAGCCAGGGTAGGAGAGCTGGCTGATGGCGCTACGGCGCGAATACAGCAATTATGCAAGCTGGCCAGAACCAGCGTCCAAACCCTTTACAAAAATCTGAGCCTCTGGCACCCCGAACATTGGTGTGTAATGCCAGAGCCAGCGGGCGATGCGGTGCGATCGCAGCAAGGTAACGAAATATTGAGCCATCCCCCAGAACACTTGCCCCCAGGGGAATTACACACCTTGGGGGGCTTACTGAGGTGTGTACCGCTGACGCACTCCCCAAAAAATTTACCTCCGGGGGGAGGAGAGGGGGGTCTCGGGGGGAGAGAAGGGTTTTCCACAGGTTTGCAGGGGGTTTGAGCTGTGGAAAACCTTTGGAAAACCCTTCAAAAATTTGACGTCGGTCAGCAAGTTATGGGGCGTACCCGCCAGGGCCGATTTCTCTGCGGCTCGGTTTGCGACGTAGGTATGCGGGATGTGGTGATAAAAAAAGGCGATCGGCACAAGATAGTGCCGATCGCCTCTATTCGCTTCGTTAAGCAATTGTCTTTACTGGAGGACTTGAGCGATGCAGTCTGAGGTGCAGCTGGTGCCCATGACCTCCGTTGAGGACTTTTCCGACGAGCTGGCCTGGGTGTCTATGTTCCGGCGGCACGACCCGGTGGAGTTTCAGTTCCGCTTTGAGTACTGGTTGACTGCCAGCGGTTTCGACTGTCCACCGGAGGCCACGGTTTATGACCTGCTGGCCGCCCTGGACGACGACCGGCTAAGGGCGTTGGGTCGCACCCTGTTTCGGGAAATGACCAAAGGCGGCTTATTCCGGGCTGATGACGTGGTGATCATAGATGGGGGTGGGCATGCTTAAACTGCTGGATGTGCTGGTTGCGATCGCCCAGGCCATGGAGCGGCAAGCCGCCGCCCAGGAACGTATCGCCAAGGTGCTCGAAGGCCGCGAGCTACCCGAGTCGGGTAACAAGCAAATGGCCGCCCAAACCTTGGGCGTTTCACCCCGACAGGTGGAGCGCTACCAAGAAAAATGGATAGAGGGTGTCCACTTCATTTACGAGGGCACCAAACCCACCTACAACCTGGCACTACTCCGCGACTGGAAAGCCAATCGGGATAATCCCACAGCCCACCAGCGGGCTGTCAGGAACTGGCAGCGCAATCTACTCAGTAACCAAAAGAAGCGAGCCTGAGTACTTCTTTTGTATTAAGAAAGGCGTTATGTGGGGTATTACGCCTGCTTGTGGTCCTGAATCCTTGGCCTGTTTTTGGAAAATGAAATGTAGTTTCCGTAGATGCGCTGTGCTCAAACTCCCACTACCCCTTGCCACACTATTGGCAATTTCGACTGCTGCTGCTGTACAAGCAACCCCTTCGTGCTACATGGAGAGCAACGGGCGAATAATTGACCTGAGCCACATGTGCGGCGATAGCACATCATCACCGCCGCCAGCTTTGCCTAGGGTTGTCAGCCCTGAACCTCAGAGTATTGAGCAGCCACCGGCAGCAACTCCCGTTGCCGAAGATCCTGTCACCTTCCAGGTGACTAGAACTCAATATGACATAGACACCAACAGGACTACCATTACCGGCCTTGTAGTTTTCCCTCGGACTGCTGAGTATGGAGAAAGAGTCAGACCCAGTGTTTATGACAAAAGAGACAATACCTTGGTGACGTATATGCCTTTGACGACACGTGTTCGTGGGCAGCGACGAATAACCGTGTCAACTGATGTGTGGGGTAGGCATTTCCTAAGAGATCTAGAAGGCCAAATTTAGTTAGGATTTGCAATCTTAAAAGAGGCTCTGTCATTGCTTCGGTGACAGAGCCTCTTTAGCTCTATCTGGGGTCGTCGTTGTCGTAGCGGATGCTGTAGTAGCAGCCAAATTGCTCCCACCCATCAACCATGGTCCACATACCGCTTTCCGTCCGAGTGGTTCCTGCGTACTGCATGGTGGCCCTGTATGTACCAGGCTGAACAGGAATGCTGCGGACAGGTGCGTTTTCACTGCATCCCTGAGGCAGGGTTTCAGAGCTTAGGTAATGCCTGCCTTGGGGGTAAGCGGGCAGCGCAAACGAGTAGGTGACGTCAGTTTCAGGGTTGGTGAGCGTGACCTTAACCGGCTCGGGCACTTCGTTCTGAATAGTGAGCATAGAACCACTTTCAAGCTGCTGTCGAAGTCCTGGAGCATCTAAGGTGTTAACCGATTGAAGTGATTGAGATTGGCTGTCGCCTAATGAATTTTCATTTTGGGATAAATGCATCAACAAAAGAAATAAGCCAGTTCCTACAGACACCCAACGAGGATTGCGGTCAACCCATTCTTTTAGCCATTCACTTTTATTTCCGGTACTTTTGCCGCCTCGGGTGCGAACATTCTTGGTTTTGGCGGTTGCTACTCCACGGTCCCGTTCAAGGTCAAATATTACTTTTTGAACAACCCATTGAGGCGTTTGATTTAGGTGCTGACTTCTGTACTTTCTATAAAGCCTAATTGACGTTTTTCTATCCTGCGTTAGAGCTGTAATCCCAGATATGTCAACTTGCATGACTGTGCCATCTATCCGTAACCACCATTAATTTATTCAGGCTAATCATGCCCACATCTGGGCATTTGCTTCCCAACTTAAGTACTATTTAAACAGTACAGTTTCCCAGGGAAATCGTTATGCAATTTCTATCGTCTTACATCTTTCCAGACGCAGACAAAATGGAGAAAGTGTTGCTCCAACTTTTGACCGCCTATCACTTCATTGCTAGGGGGGTCACATTCAAACTTAGAGAACCGCTTTCAGCTAATGACGACGGCATTGAACCTGTCATTAGTCGGACAGGTCCGTATACCTCCAGTGACGGCACGCAGCGCATCACATACACTATTCATTTTCAGGTTCAAGACGATATAGAAAGCACTGCCTATGCTGCCAGCTATCAAGCAGCCAAAGAGATGACGACCGCCGATCCAGCTGCAGGATATATAGCTGGTACTCCTTAATTAAAGGCTTTACAAAAAGACTATTAACCCTATCAACAAATTAATAATCAGGAAGCATAAAGCCCCTTTCCAGTTGGTAAGAAAATTTTCTTGCAACTCTTTGTTAATAGCTTCTGTTCTAGCCCTTTTTCTGTCGTATTTCATTCCACTTTCCTTTCTGCGTAAAAATGGGTAGAGATGCTGATGCTACAGCGAGACAGATAAAATCAATCAACAGGATGCTAAACGATCCTGGTTTAAACATAAACCAGCGATTAGTAGCGGAACAGAAAAAAAAGGAACTTTTGCAAATCCTGGAGCAGCAGCGAAGGGGTGAAATTCCTAGGAATCCTCAGAATCCAAACCGCCAAAACCAAAGCCAGGCAAATGGCAGACGGTCTCCAGGTGCTAATGGAAATGGTGGTAGAAATGCGGTCAATAGCAGAGCCAAACCAACGTTTAATCCCAGGGTTAACCCATTGCTACGGCCAAGTATCTTTAATTTTCCTTTTGCTGCACTTAGTTTGCCTGCAAACTTGAGGGAGGGCTGGATTGAAGGTACAAGCGGTCCCCTTGGTAACCCTGTCTATGGCGCGGTGCAAGCGTTTAATGAAGCTGCCGGGGCCTTTGTCCCGGCAGCTGATATAGCAGACGAAATTGTAGATGCTGGTTTTGACCTATTGGACTTTGCCTTGGGAACCCTCGGCGGCAATAGCAACCTAGGCGAAAAATACAGTACTGAAGATCCAATCGAACCTAATCCAAACACCACTAGCGAAGGGTTTGAGTATACGCCAGCTGACGGCGGGCAAGAACCCGGAGTGATATATACCTTTGAGGTGGCTGCAATATCCTCAAGAAATTCATATACGTTCCAAGATGCAGACTATCAAAGATATAGTTACCCAGGTCCAATTGGGTACGAAAAAAATTATGAACTAATTAACGATGCCTATCCCTATCAGGGGCAGATATATTTAATTGCCAATGGTGAACGGGTGCAAGACAGCAACGGTTTTAAAGTTTTAAGTGGCTTTTCTTCAATAGAATTTAGCGACTTTGAATTATTTGCCGACATTCGCAATGTCAATAGAGAAGACGGGTTGCCTGACACCTATGTGCCACCAAGCACAACGCCAAATCCTAATAGGCAAAGAGTTGTTCAACCGACCCCTTTAAGCGAAACCTCCCCCCCTGACTACAAAGAGCCAGAGAAGCCTAATCCTTTCAATATCCCAGGTCTGGAAATACCAATTATTCCTGGATTGGCACCCGATCCCATTCCTGAAGATGTGAATAAAGGGAGGCCTGATAAGCGGCGCGAAACCCACAAACGCAGAAAGTCAACACCAAATGTTCCCAGGAATTCCGCAGAAAGTCAAACAAGATCCAACCCAAATAGACGCACTAGAAGGGTGTCTAAAGTCAGCAAAAACCCAGAAGGGTGTAACCCCGTGTGCTCAGCCCCAGGGATTAATCAGACTAAAGATACGGAAAGTACGCTTTTAGATGCAATCAAAAATGGTCGTTTAGGCAGCGTTGCCGATATTCCGGAGCTAGCAGTAATTGCCACCATTTTAGATGTCGTTAACGGCATATCTGGTGCTGTTGGAGTAAATGCTTTCCCAATCAACGCCCCAACCACCATCAATCAGTGCGATACTCGACCGCCTCGCCAAATTAATAACCTGGCAGAAGGTCAGCTCTGGCAAACGGACCAACTAGACTCAGTCATGGGCCAATGGTGTAACACCATGGAGGTAGACACGCCCGACGGCAAAAAAGAACTCAAAATGGACACCATGGCCGATGCCACCCAAGAAATGATGGGCCTGCTAATCAGTATGGCTATTGGCCAAGGATTAAACCAACAGGGCATTATGAAGGGTTTGGCTGAAATGACCCAAATTAAGCAGCAGTCATTTTTGAGCACCCAATTTAGCCGTGCCAATGCTGAGTACTTGGGCTATACGGCTAACCAAACGAAGGTCAATATGCCATCAAGCGTCACGCCCGGGGCCAACAGCCTGCTGGACTTTCTAAACCCTAGTCAACTATCAACGCTAGGGTACCGGAACCAAGACACAACCGACCTGCAAACTTGCCTACGTGAGCTGTGCCATGCTGCGGCCATCATCCGGGCTGTATTTCAGCGAAATGTTAACCCTGACAACATAGAAAACGATCTTAAAGGTCAATTTGACCGCGCTCGAGGTGTTGCTGCCGGAAGAGACGATTCTGATTTTGACGACTTTGTCAGGGACGTAGAGCTAGGGTTTGATATCCCCAATGCCTACGGCCGCATCTTTAATAACCGACCTCAGATTCGCAAAAAAGATGGCTGATAGTTTCCGTATTGCATTCCTATCTCAGTTGGCTAAACGCGATATCCGGCTGCAAATTTTGCTCATTGACCATTTCACCAAAATTTATACAAGCCTCCCCCAGGGAGAAAAAAGGAGTAGGTACACCAAAGCAGTGTTCCACCTAAAAGACGATTTATTGAGCTACTGATATGGCGCTGACGTTTAATTTGGGTAATTTATTTAGTCGGGCAAAAGGAATTGTCCAGCGGTCCGTATCCAGTGGTGTCACCGACCTTGTCACTAATAAGATTGGCCTGATTAACCATCTGAAAGGGTTTGCCATTGGTGCCATCTTTCAGGCTATTCCTAGTCTTATTTGGTCATTTACAGCCCTATGGCAACTGTTTTTCCAGTCGGCACTCACTATGCTGACATTTGACTGGAACAGGCCAGACGGAGAACTAGACCAGCAGATGAAATCCCAATGGAACGGTTATGGTGCTGTCTTGGGGGCCACCCTGGGCAATGCCCTAGGGTATATCGTCTGTGGCGGCATACCGGCCACTTCACTGTTTGCGATCGATGAACGCATGGCGCTATACGTCGCTCAACAGGTGGGTGAAGAAGGGCTAGAAGAGATGGTCTTCAATCTTGCTGCCACCATTCGGCTGGGGATCCGAAATTTGGCCATGCATGGGTTCTACAACACCTACAAAAATGTCCGTCGCTGGCTTAAGCAGGACGATAATCCACTAATCAACCAAATTTTTGGGAATGCCAAGGCCGACCAAATCAAAGCTAACTGGGGAGAGCAAGACTCCCAGCCCTTTACCATTTATGGCGCTATTGAAGAGCGCATTGAGCGTATCCCGTCGGCGTTCTGGCGCAATTTCACTGAGGAGACGTTTGAAGAAGCCATTGATGGATGCTTTGAAGCCTCCTACGTGGTGGCATTTAGCCTAGATGGATACTTTGCCCAAAAGCGGATTGAAGACCAGGCCAATCAGCGGGTAGTAACCCTGCAACCGGATCGGACCAACGAGCGCGAAGAAATTGTGATCGCCGGACCTGAAAATAATGTCAAAACGGCTATTACCCAGGCGCTAGTATCCCATCAGCTAATTCAAAACCGAGACGTGGGCCAATATGTAGGCATGCCGGTCGACGACTATGTACGGGAAAAAGACCTTAGTCTCCGAATCAAATTCCAACTGTATAGCGTCAGCGCTCCGCCATACGTCACCGTGGGGGCCAACGCCGTCCGTAGGGTCACTATTACTGTCCCTGACGTCAAGCGGTCCGCGCTTGACTGGGGGCAACTACGTCTAGCTCTAGGCGGCCCCAACGGTTACCTCTGGGGCCGCTGGCGGGCCACTGCCCGGCTAGGGAAAAATGAGTATGTGTCTGTCTTTGGAGCGACAGCTGACGAGGCCGAAGACCGAGCAAGAGCCATCATGACCCTCAGTAACTCAGTCATCCAAACCATCACCGTCACTGAGGAACGCCGGTCCGACAACCGACTAACCAACCCTCGCTTGCAAAAAAATGCAACCAGGGTCTACCCCGGCCACGTAACCATTATCAACCGCCAGCGAGTGCTGGCCGTAGACCAAGGACGGGTAGCCGTCAACGGCAACTACATCGACAAACAATCCCGGTTTGACCTGTGGCGAGACACCGCCCCTGAGAACTTTGCCGCAGACATTGTGGAACTACTCAGGTTCTCCTAGAAGTCAGGTACTCGCGTTCCTTTTGTATCTGGTCAAGGACCTGAATATGGGTCATCCCTAACTCATTCTGCAACCGTCGAATCAACGTAATTCTGGGTCGGTACACATACGGGTGTCCGAACCTGGTTTTGGTTCGGACCATCGCCCTCCGGCTTCGTGTAGACAGTCGTGAGTAAACGATTGTGACCATGCCCAAAAATCAAATGTGCTAAGAGCAACCCTTAAGGGGTGCATATCACCCCAGACCGCTTGGACCGGTTACTTTTGCTAAATTCTCTTGCTATCGTAGCGAACGAAATCAAGATAGGAGATTGAGCGTATGGGCTCTGTCTACGGGCCTAGAACTAAGGTCTCTGTTACCCCGTTTAATGGCTCGACAATCAATTACGGATTTGCAACCAACTGCACTGGAGCTGAGCAAGGTGCCTTAGGTCAAACCCAGATAGCCAATGTACAAGGCATCATCGTCTACGGTACGTCGGCTCCCAAACCTGGCCGAATGACTAAAGAGCCAGATGCAGGCCCTCAGCAAGCTGGTGTAAACGTTAACACCACATCGTATGTTGATTGGCAATCTATCAACAGCGCTGAAGCAGCTGGCTGGAAGTTGGTAAAAGGGGCCACCCTAACGCCTAAGTTAGGTCGTGGTTCTCGAAGCGTGCGTGTTAAGGCCGAAATTGCCCCTAGCCTTATTAAGGTCTGGGACATGAAGACCGAACAGTTTAATCGCATCACTGCCGCCACGCTGGCGGAAATGGGCATTTCAGCTTATGTGCAGGCAGATGCGAATAACAACAACGTTATTCAAGGCGATAACAAGATTGAAGGTGCTTCCGTATTTGGTGCTCGCTCTGACGAAGGGCTAAGTGTCGGGTTCATTGCGTACCAGCGGGTAGATAACATGCCAGCCGGTTGGGCCGCCTACGGGAGAGCTGCAACCAATGACCCACGCGTAGCAAGGCAATAGATACGGTCATCCAATATGAAAACTGAGATTGCAGCAGATGGTGTAACGGAGGTGGTGATCACCTACAAAGAATCTATAGAGAACGGTTGGCTATCCGAAGGTGGAATTATTCTGCCTGGGCATCCGTTGTATTCAGAAACTTTGAACACCCCATCGGCTGACATCTTGGACAGCCTCAGGTTTGGTGATAGCTCAAGCCAACGCCACATCATTTTCGGTAGTGACGGTCTAATGCGCCAGGCGGATACAGCCCAATTGGACAAATACATTCATGAGGGCGAATACGACCAACGACTAGCGCAAATCTAGTGACTTGGCAGTTTGCAGGCCAGACCCAGGTATCAGGTAGCGTCCTGTGGAGCCCTTCCATCCCCGTTTTTGGCGAGCACCTTCGGCTTACCTATAGCTCGACTAATCCAGTTGTGCTAAGTGCCGGGTTTCGCGGTTTCATGCGAGTACGGCTCACCGACCAGAATAGTTTTTCTAACCGGTGGCTCCGTATCTGGCCCAAGCCGCAGTCGGAAATGGTGATTGTCTCTCCATGGGAGCCCGACTTAGGCCGACATGAAGTGCAATTCAAAAGTAGCCGTTATGTGCCGACTGATGGTTGGAGTGTGGCCGTTGAGTATTGGATACCCGAACGGCAGCCAGTCGAAGATATCGTTCAAGATATTGACCTGCTGGTTGATGACTTGCTCGAAGAGTACCAAGAACAAGACTTGCAGTAAATGGACCTTACAGCCCAGCATGTCAACAACTACACCGCCGCATCAGACGGCATCAATGCCCCCGTCTTTGTCAACAGCGGCGGCAATGTTCACCTTGATTTAAATGCCCTAACCGGTGATGCCCTCAACGGGGCCGACCTATCCACGGTCAACTTAAACGAGGCAATGATAAAGCTTTTGCAGGCTCTATCAGAAGCCGCCAAGGCAGTCCACGCCGCCAACAACCTTGAAGATGCTCGAAGTTCCTATCCAGAACTGAGGACATTAATTAAGGTGCTCCCAACCGGCGATCGCGTCCTCGAATTTAGCGGCTCGGTAATCAGTCAGGCCCCAATCAGCTTGGACAATGCTGACGCCGTCTAATCCATCAATACCAACTATTCAAAATCACCCAGGAGAATCACACCATGGCAGATCTGACCCCCGCAAACGTAGAAGCAGATGCAGCCGCTAACACGGTCACTAGTGGCAGCGTTCGTGGCGCAGTTACCGCTGATGCAGCTACTCAAGCATTTTTAGCTGCTGTACCCAACAGCACAGCTGAGTCAGTATTTAACCTAATTCAAACTGTCTCCGCAGCTGCACTAAAGGTAAATGCTGAGGCAGCAGATGCTGATCTATTGCAAACCTATCCAGCACCTGCGGTTCAATACAGTCAGGCCAACAACGAATTCAATTACACCGCCACACTCCGATTTAAGGAAGCTGGTCAGATTCTAGATAGCGTTACCTCCCTGTCTGACTAATAACCTCAGTTGACCACTTTTCCTACTCCCTGCATGTGAGCTTTAGCAGGGAGTAGGAGTGCCCAGATTTCATTGCTACGTCACCTATGCCTGACCTAATCCCATCACAAGTCATCACCAACGCTGAAGCCTATGCCGCCAGCACTGACGATCCAATGTTCAAGGATCTAATTCCAGATGCGGCCACCCAGGCATTCTTTGACAACACCACCAGCACAGCTGGAAGCATCCTGAACCTGCTCCAAACGTTAGGCGCTGCAGCCATGCGCGAAAATGCACGCGTACCTAACCAGAACCTTTTGCAGACATATCCCGCGCCAAGCATCAATTATGACGGGCCAAATAATCAGTTCAACTACGGTGCCACGTTGCGCTTTGAGTCTGCGAAACTAGAGGGGCCTATTTATAGTCTCAGTGATGACATACCAAATACAGTCGCTGACTGGTTTATAGATTCTATAAATGGCAATGACAGCAATAGCGGCAAAACGTCTCAGTCAGCAATCCAAACTTACAATCAATTAGTTGAATCAGGAGTGCGCCCAGGAGAGAAAATTCTTTTCAGGTACGGTTCCGTTTTTTCAGAATTTTTTGACTTCAGGAATCTTTCTAATTTAGAACTTGATGCCTATGGTGATCCAGCTGATGGATTACCCCTATTTAGAGCTGATGATGACATCAACAGTGGCTGGGCATTGGCTGGAGGCACAGCCAACTGGGCGTAATTAAGTGTTGTGGGATGGGTGTTTCAAAGAGCTTTTAGGGACTGCAGGAAACAATCCATCAAAGCGTTGATTCACCCAGGCGACTCTGAGAATCAAGAGATGCTTGAGACCGGGCTCACTCCAGCGCAT
>JBCCAQ010000143.1:0-13501 GCA_039814735.1 Cyanobacteria bacterium P01_A01_bin.15 | reverse complement strand
GGTCGCACCTTTGGCCGCACGCCCTTGACCAACATCAGCCCTAAAAAGACCGTGGAGGGGGCGCTCTGTGGCCTTGGCGGTAGCCTGCTCGTGGGTGGCAGCGGTGCCTGGCTCATGCACTGGCCCCTGTGGTGGCTGACAGGGGCCGCCTTTGGCACCATTATCGGTATCTCTAGCCTGCTTGGGGATCTCACCGAATCCTTGATGAAACGCGACGCTGGCGTCAAGGATTCAGGTACCTTAATCCCTGGTCACGGGGGCATTTTAGACCGCACCGACAGCTACGTATTCACAGCGCCGCTGGTGTACTACTTTATTACGATGCTGCTGCCCAGCTTGCCAGGAACCTGGCCGGGGGGTTAGGGCTGCACCATAATTCTGCACTGGCAGGTGAGCTGCTCATTTTGCACGGTAAGCGATCGCAGATCGGTCTGGTCTCCGAGATCCCAACAAAAGTCCCTCAGCGCGGCGCTATCCACATAGCTACCGGAGGGCAGCCGCCATCGTGGTGTGCCCAGGCGAAGACTGCGGCCCTCTTCAATTTCTAGCCATCCCCGCAGGCCAATATCCGACTGTCCATCGCGCACCAGGCTGAGTAGCAGCTCGGTGTCAACGACCTCCATCGCCCCTCGATACTGGGCCAGGTCGGGTCCAACGCTATTCCCATAGTGGCCCACTATCTCTGCTGCCACTTTGTCATTGGCCAGCAACGCCTGCCAGACATCCATCAGACCGTCCGCCAAAATAGATGCCGTCGACGATGCCTTGAGATCCTCGGCATTCCAAGCAACCTGCCCCTCAATCGGAAACGATTGCTTTAAGCGCAGGGGCTTTCCCCGCAAAACCTGACCAATGTTGATTTTGATATCGCGGGCTGTCACATTCACATCGGTGAGGTGGATACCCCGGTATACAGCCTGCTGGGCCCATAGGGCTATACCCGGTATATGACCGGACAGTACCTGGCGGTCCGTGGCTTGGATTTCAAAAGTTAACTCCCCAATCTCATCCAGCTGGGTTTGCAGCCATAGCTTTACAGCGACGGGCAGCATGCGACTGATCACCCGGCTACCCTGGGCGGATGTTGACTTGGCGGTCATGGAAACGTGCTCAACGGCGTCAGCCCCAATCATTGCATATGAGCCGGTGCGGCAGCGTTGATAGCCCTGGCAGTTACTCTGGCTAAAACAGCGATCCCCTAATGTCATGAATTCATGGCCTGACTGCGACCATTAAGTCTTCATGAATGCAAAAAAGTCAAAATATCATGACAATTTATCTGCTGAATGTCCTGAAAACTCGATAGGAGTGTGTTTTCGTGGGGATCGTTTAGCTTGATCCCCACGGCGTTTCCTGGCAGTATGAGTCCCAAGAGCGATCCCCAGAGGGTGGTCTTTTTGGATTTGCAGCGCTGGTAGGTAAGCATATGGTCATGGGTAACGGTTCAAAAGTGCAGTTAGAGGAAATGACGCTGCGGCAGCTCCGCTTGGTCGCCAGTGAGTACGAAGTGTCCCGCTACAGCCGGATGCGTAAGGTTCAGCTGGTGGAGGCGATTCGTTCGGCGCAGGCTGCTCGGGCCTCTAGCACGGCTGCTCCCGTGGCTGTGGCAGTCGGTGAGACGGCAGTGGGTGAAACCGCGACCGTCGCCAGCGCCCCCAATGGCGGCACTGGCCTGGCCATGGCAGATTTGGCAACGGTGGATGATGGATTTGGCGACTTACCCGGTGGCTATGGTGAAAGCCGCATTGTCCTGATGCCCCGTGATCCCCAGTGGGCCTATGTCTATTGGGATATTCCAGGCTCCCACAAGGAGGAAATGCGTCGTCAGGGCGGTGTGCGTTTGGCCATCCGGTTTTACGACGTGACTGATGTGGATATCAACGCGGTGAGTCCCCACAGTCTGCAGCAGTACGAATGTGATGAGATGGCTCGGGAATGGATCTTGCCTATCCCCGTTAGCGATCGCGACTACATGGCAGAAATTGGCTACGTCAGCGCCGATGGCCGCTGGTTGCTGATGGCCCGTTCCGCACCTATCCATGTGCCACCGGTGTTTCCCTCCGACTGGCTTGAGGATCACTTTGTTACCGTCAGCTGGGATGACAATTTGCAGGGGCAAAGCGTCATGACCCTGGTACCCCCTGAGAAAAAGGCGGCGGCAGCGACCACCGATGCCAACGGCAACCCCATCTATGATCAGGTCTTTGCCCAGGCCGAGTCGATGGAAGCTCAGCGGGTGGCTGGTTCCATCTTTGGGTCCATGCACCAGGTGCCTGAGCAGACCATTAGCTCCTTTGTCTTCCCGTCTGGGATGGGCATGTGGTCTGCGTCCGGCTTGAATATGTCGGGTGCTGGCATGGCCGCCTCCATGCCCCCCATCAGTCCTCGTCAGTTTTGGCTGATTGCGGATGCTGAGCTGATTGTTTATGGTGCAACCGAGCCCGATGCGACCGTGACCATTGGCGATCGCAAAATCGATCTCAGACCCGATGGCACCTTCCGTTTCCAAATGTCCTTCCAGGACGGTCTGATTGACTATCCCATTAAGGCCGTTGCCGCCGATGGTGAGCAGACCCGCTCCATCCACATGAAGTTCACCCGCGAAACGCCTGAGCGCAACACCAATACAAAAGCGGAAGCCGTTCAAGAATGGTTTGCCTTTTAGCAACCTGGGCCAGCGGACAGATACGTCTAATCCGTTGACATCAAACTAAAGTGGGAGGTGTACAGGCTACACCTCCTTTTTTTTGCGGTCCGCCGGTTTGTTTCCCCACAGTTGCCCCATGACCCCCCAAGACATTACCCAAACTCTCCAAGCTCGCTTTAGTGATGCCTGCGACGTCAACCCTCCCGATGCCTGGCAGGTAGAGACCTCGGAACTGCGGCTGCTGGTGCTGCTGTCCGATGACCAGACCTGGCTCAGGGTGCTGATTCCCATCGTGCCCATTACAGAAGCACAGCCTTTTTTGGGTGAAATTTTAGCTGCCAACTTTGATCAGACCCAAATGGCCCGCTACGCTAGCTACGAAAATGTGCTTTGGGGCGTGTTTCAGCACGATCTGGCCAGCCTTGCGATCGCACAGTTTTCCGCCGCTATTGATCAGCTACTGCTGATGAAACAGACCGGGATAGATCCGTTTTTTAATACCCTAATCGAGGCTCGGGTCCGCCAGATTATTCAAGCGGCCAAGCAGCAGGGGCAGTCCTTGGAAGCCACCCTGCAAACCATCAACCGGTTTTATGCAGAGGGCATGATGGGAGATATGCAGGACAGCAGCTACGGCGACCGCGCCCTGGCGGCCTGGCAGCGTCAGCTAGAGCGGCTGTGGCCAGAGGTTAGCCCAGAGGTCAACCCCCCGGAGGTTGCCAATGGATAATCGCCCCCTAGCGCAAAAAGCATTGGATGTGATCGCCCAGGTCAAAGCGGACTACGCCCGGTTTCCCGAGGCCCAAAGCTACGACCTCTATGCCGAGAAGGTGTATTTCAAAGATCCGATGAATGAATTTCGTGGCATCGAGCGCTACCGCCGCATGATCGGGTTTATTGACCAGTGGTTTCAAGATATTGATCTGCAGCTACAGGCGGTGGAGCAGCCCCAGGTAGACACCATTAAGACCCGTTGGGTGCTCAACTTTACGGCTCCGATCCCAGGGCAGCCCAGGGTCTCGATTCCTGGCTGGAGCGAGCTAACCCTCAATGGGGAGGGGCTAATTTGCTCCCACATAGACTATTGGGACTGTTCACGCTGGGCCGTGGTTAAACAGGTACTGGGGTTTGCGCCCCGCTAGACACCATGGAAAATGTAACAGAACGATTTTCAAGTCGGGTGGCTGATTATGTCAGCTATCGGCCTGGCTATCCCCCCTCACTGCTGGCTTATTTAGTAGAGCACTACGGCCTCAGGTCAGATCAGACGGTGGCCGATGTGGGCTCCGGGACAGGACTGCTGACCCAGCTGTTTCTCAAAAATGGTAACCGCGTCAATGGGGTAGAGCCCAACGCCAAGATGCGGGCTGCGGCAGAGACATTATTGCCGTCGTATGCTGATTTTACAAGCGTCGATGGCCGGGCTGAAGCCACCACCCTGGCGACCCACTCCGTGGACTGGATTTTTGCTGGGCAGGCATTTCATTGGTTTGACCCGGTGGCTACTCGCCGCGAATTTATCCGCATACTCCGTGCGGGGGGGCGGGTGGCCTTTGTGTGGAACGATCGCCGTATGGACGACCCGTTTCAGCAAGCCTACGAACAGTTTCTGCTGACCCATGCCCCTGACTATAGCCAGGTAAATCACCGCCGGGTGACGCTGGCGTGCCTGAGGGATTTTTTTGCGCCCCATGGGCTGGACCTGGCCACCTTTGACCATAGCCAGGTGTTTGATTTTGAGGGCCTTCGGGGGCGACTGCTATCGTGCTCCTACGCACCGACAGCAGAGGCCGCGAACTATGGAGAGATGATGGCGGAGTTGCGATCGCTATTCAACCAGTACAGTCACCAGGGCAGGCTGTTGTTCCCATACACAACCCGCCTCTACTGCGCTCAGCTGTCCTAACAAAACGAGGTAGCCCGCCCGGATTATTTTGCCAGGGTCACTTCAGTAGCAAAGCGAATCTTGAGATAGTCATCCTCTATCTTGGCCCCAGCGGGCTGTAGCGCCGCCAGCGCCTGGGGCAGTACTAAATTCCGCCGGTGGTTGCCGATACGGATATTTAGCTCATCGGCATTTTTACTCAGCTCAATTTGGCTTTTAGGAATACCCGGCAGATAGACTTCTAAGCTGTAGTCATTGTCCGCTTGAACCACTCGCAGTGTCGTCTCTTTGTAGTACACCTGGGTGGGGTCCTCATCGCCATAAATAGTCTCTTTTAGGCGCTCTAGGGCCTGCAGTCCGCACATTTCCTCTGAAAATAGCGGCACTTCCTTGACCGGCAGCGGCCGAAAGTCATTATGAATCTCTTGGCGATAGACTTCCTGATTTTCTTTCCAACGCTGAAAGAACGGATCGGTCACGGTATCTGGAATAATCCGATTGGCCACCACCATATCGGTACCCACGTTATAAAGGCTGAGATAGGCGTGGGCGCGAAGAGATTCCTTGATGACCATTTTTTCAGGGTTGGTCACCAGACGTACGGATGTGGTGGCCGTGTCGGTGAGCACCTTTTCTAGCTCGACTAGCTGTTCGTAAAACTCATAGGGAGCATCCATCACCTCAGTCGTGGGTAGCGAAAACCCCGCCACCGGGCGAAAAATTGGCTCCACCAAGGGTCGCAGCGCGGCCGATACGGCCTGAAAGGGCTTGTAGAGTTTGCGCATGTACCACCCCGCCACCTCCGGCAGGCTCAGCAGCCGTAGCGCGGTTCCCGTCGGAGCCGAGTCAATAATTAAAACATCGTATTCCGCTTCGTCATGGTGTCGCTTCATCCGCACCAGGCTAAAGATTTCATCCATCCCTGGTAAAATCGCCAGCTCTTCGGCTTCTACCCCTTCTAATCCACGGGCTTGGAGCACCTGGGTAATGTAGCGTTTCACAGCGCCCCAGTTTCCTTCTAGCTCACGCAGGGCGTCGAGTTCTGCCCCCCATAAATTGGGCTTGACCTCACGCGGAGTATGCTCTAGCTCCATATCAAAGCTATCTGCCAGGGAGTGAGCCGGGTCGGTGCTCAGCACCAGGGTTTTATAGCCCAGCTCAGCACAGCGTAACCCCGTTGCTGCTGCCACCGACGTTTTACCAACGCCGCCCTTACCCGTCATCAGGAGTACGCGCATACCTAATCTCAGAAACGTTACTTTGTTTTACTTTAACGATTTTCTCACCATTGCGGCAGACGTCTCGCGGTGAAACTTCCCGATGGCATTGCCCGGTGCCCATAGAACCCCGTGAGTGAAGCCAGGTAGGGGGGAACCCTTAGGCCGATCGCTGTGTCGCTACCACCGCCAGGCAGTCTTTTGATTTTTGGCGCTACGCAGTTTGATCCAGTTCATATTTCCCTGGAGGGACAGCCATGCTTAAACCTTTGCTTTTTTTGGGCTCTGCTTTTGCGATCGCATCTGCTACCGCCGTTCGTGCAGCCGACTGCGTCTATCGATGCGGGTCTAACGAAATCCAGTTTATCCCTGGCCAGGCGGTACAGTTGGAAATTGTCAATCGCACCGGCGGCCGCGTCAGCCTCGAGCGGGTTTTAGATTTTCACCCCTATGGCATGTGGCCCGACCAGGTGCTCACAATCGATGCCCAGGTCGGTGTGGGGGATCTTTCGGTTGTATTCTGGGAAGCGGCCCAACGACCGATCGAGGTGCGGCTGCATCGCCTAGAACCCGACCAGTTACAAATTGAGCTACTGCCCAGCGCTGCCGTAAACGATAGTGCGGTACACATTGTTAACGACGGTCGCGTGATGATTTACTAAACGATATAGTACATTTGTCTATAGCGTTGGTTGAGTGGCCATGGCAATTATTTCGTCTAAACAGCCGGATAAACAGCCGGAGCCCGATAAGTCAGACGAGCGGCTGAAACAGCCCCCCAAAACGCCGAAGCCAGCGGAGACGAAAAACCAGCTTTTAGAAACCAAGGCGCGTCCTGATGAGGTTAGCGAGATCAGCCGGAATGATGATGGTATCCGTCCGCAAAACCTAAAGGATTACATCGGTCAAAAGGCACTCAAGGAGGTCTTAAATATTGCCATTCAAGCGGCCCAATCCCGTCAGGAGCCGCTGGATCATCTGCTGCTCTACGGCCCGCCTGGGTTGGGCAAAACCACCATGGCCCTAATTTTGGCCCATGAAATGAAGGTGGATTGCAAAATTACCACCGCCCCTGCCCTGGAGCGGCCAAGGGACATTGCCGGTCTGCTAGTCAATGCCAAAGCTGGGGACATTTTATTTATTGATGAAATTCATCGGCTGTCGAGGGTAACTGAGGAAATTCTGTATCCGGCGATGGAGGATTCTCGACTGGATATCACCATTGGCAAAGGACAGAGTGCCAGAACCCGCAGCATTCCCCTACAGCCATTTACCCTGGTGGGGGCCACCACCAAAGTAGGGGCGCTGACATCGCCCCTGCGGGACCGATTTGGGCTAATCCAGCGGCTCCGGTTTTATGAGCTAGACGAGCTGACTAGCATTATTTTGCGTACGGCAACGGTGCTGAAAACTGATGTGGAAACACCGGGTGCGATGGAAATTGCCCGTCGGGCGCGGGGCACGCCGCGGATCGCCAACCGTTTGCTCCGTCGGGTGCGCGACTATGTGCAGGTAAAAGCCTCGGGGCCGATTACCGAACAGATTGCAGGTGAAGCGCTAGAGCTATTTAACGTTGACCCCTGTGGTTTAGACTGGACCGACCGACGGCTGCTGGCGGTAATGATCGAAAACTTTAACGGTGGTCCGGTGGGGCTGGACACCATGGCCGCTGCCACTGGCGAAGATGCCCAGACAATTGAAGAGGTCTACGAGCCCTATTTGCTGCAAATTGGCTATCTGCAGCGTACTCCCCGGGGACGCATCGCTACACCTGCCGCCTGGCGACATCTAGGGTACGACGTTCCAGAAAGACCCACGTTAGTGATGATGTCCGAGCCAGGCAATGATTCCGAGTCAGGCAATAATGACGATCAGCTTTCGTTGATGTGAACAGATTGATGTGTCCGTAGTGCCTGTGCTGCTGACGGTTACCTGATAAAATCATTGAGCTCTAAACCACATCCAAGTTGAAACCGTGAGCGTTCTCTAAGGAAAACCTAACGTTCTGGGTGTGTGACTATTTAATCCTGCAGCGGCCTTGGGTGTAGAACTTCGTAGCTACGTATATATTGACAATTTGCAACAGCAGCACGCTGCCTACATGGGCAGCGTTTCCATTGGTTTTTTACCACTTCCGGGCGATGCGTCTCTGTGGGTTGAGATTTCTCCAGGGATTGAGATCAACCGAATTACTGATGTCGCTTTGAAGTCAGCGGTCGTCACCCCCGGTGTCCAGATGGTGGAGCGTCTGTATGGGTTGCTAGAAATTCACTCCGGCAGCCAGGGAGAAGTCAAAGCAGCCGGCCAGGCGATTTTGGATACCCTCGGTGTAAACATGCGCGATCGCTTAAAACCACGCATGGTTTCTAGCCAGGTCATTCGTAACCTGGATCCGCACCATGTGCAGCTGATCAACCGCACCCGTCGAGGCAATATGATTTTGGCAGGGCAAACCCTGTATGTGATGGAAGTAGAGCCTGCAGCCTACGCCTCCTTAGCGGCCAATGAGGCCGAGAAAGCGGCTCAGATTAATATTCTGCAGATTTCATCCATTGGCAGCTTTGGCAGATTGTATCTGGGTGGGGCAGAGCGAGATATCTTAGCCGCAGCGCGAGCGGTGGAATCAACCTTAGAAAATGTGCCGGGTCGCAGTCGAGAGCCCCTGATGCTGGAATAGGAACCTAACGCCCTTAAAAAGGAAACAACCGGCTATCTAGGTCGGCCTCAAATGTGATAGACACCTTTGAGGCCCGCACCTGAAAATAGCCGGTGGATCTGCATATGGGTTACGCCTTTCTATGGACTAATCCTGATATCACCTGATCAATGTCACTTGCTCAATGTTAGTGGTAGGTTGAGCTGCCGTTGGCAGCGGTAACCAGTATCAGAAATAGAACTTAGAGCCATAGCTCTAATCTCCAGAGGTCTATAAAAGGGCATAGTTCGGCGGTTGAGGCCTCCCACTTGGTTATATATACGGTAGACAACTGTCTAGTTATGCACCGCATAACTGCGGTTATGACATCGGGGGCCTCAGCAGTCATTTCTGAGTCGGCGGTTCTAGATTAGGGATAGGGCTATTTTCTAGACTTTGTCTTGCTGGGTAATCAGAATGGGGATATTTTTTTCAAAAATAAATTCGCTGTAGTCTGCCAGATCGTCTATGCCCAGGCTGGAGAGGCAAATTTCTGCCACTAACCAAATAAAAATTCTGCCCAATGCAAATCGGCTATCCATGATGGTTTCCGTTATTGACTTATAAATCGTAGGCAGGCTCCTCATCAGGTAGGCCATAACGGGGGTTATGCATTTACTCTAATTTGCTGAGTTCAGGTGCTGGCTCGATCGCTTTATGATGGAAGCGCCCGTCTGGTGAGTGGTATTGACGTGCGTTCTAAAGGCCGTAAAAAACGATGGTTGGAGCCGTTAAAGCTGCTGCTGGCCGTGCAGGTGCTGTGTCTGCTGCTCTGGGGGCTGACCTGGCCGAAGCCGCCCCCTATGATGCTGTCATTTGTGGTGCCCCAAGATGAGGTGCGCCCATGGCAGACGGTGGTGACGAGCTTTGAGAAAAGTCACCCAAATATTCGCATTAGTCTGGTGAGCGATCCGATTACCGGCTATACAACGGATCAGCGTAAAGCAATCTATACCGCCGACTTTCAGGCGGATACGGCCCAGTATGATTTGGTGTATATGGACGTTGTGTGGCCGCTGCAGTTTGCGGAGCGTCTGCGGGATCTAACCCCTTATCTAGAAAAAGACGGGGTGGATCTCTCCGGTTTTTTGACCAGTGAGGTGGTGGCCGGTCAGTTGGACGGGCGGCTCTATCGTTTGCCGATGCGAGCTGATATTGGGCTGTTGTACTATCGCCAGGACTTGCTCAACCAGGCCCGCATGGAGCTGCCCCAAACCCTGAGGGAGCTAGCCCAGGTAGTGAATGGGTTGAGACCGAATACCGGCTATCTGTGGCAGGGCAGCCGTTATGAAGGGCTGGTGGCTAATTTTGTGGAGGTGGTGGATGGTTTTGGGGGTACGTGGATCGAGCCCACAACGGGGCAGGTTGGGTTGGACACACCAGCGACCGTTGCCGCTGCTGAGCTGTTGCAACAGCTGATTCAGCAAGGAATTTCGCCAGATGAGGTGATTACCTACACAGAGCAGGACTCGCTCCAACGATTTATGGAGGGACAGACCGTCTTTTTGCGCGGCTGGCCTTATTTTTGGGCAGAGCTGCAGCGCTCAGACCTGGCGGGGAAAGTTGCGATCGCACCCCCATTTTCCTTTAGCAACGGTTCTGGTACCGGCTGTCGCGGCGGCTGGGGATTTGGGATCCCCAACAATGCCAGCCACCCCGATGCCGCCTGGGAGGCCATCCGATACTTCACCAGTGCACCTGCCCAAAAACAGTTTGTGCTGGCGTCCGGTTTTTTACCCAGTCGTTCTGCCCTCTTTCAAGATCCAGACATTGTGGCCCAATATCCCCAGATGCCCCAGATGCTGGCCTATCTAGAAGACGCCTCTATTTTTCGGCCTTTAATCGAGCAATATGGAGCCGCGTCAGAAATTTTACAAACGGTCTTGGGCGATATGCTGCGCGGTCAGCAGTCCGCCAAGGCCGCTATGGAGCAGGCCCAGGCCGAGACCGAAGCATTACTACAGTCTCAACCTGTCGGCGGTTAAGGGTTGGCTCCGCCAGCCGCTGACGTGCCAGCCACCACTGCCAGCCGACAAAAAGCTGGAGCAGCAGCAGTCCGATATTGGCTAGCAGCAGCAGTTGTTCCAGCGGTTGGATTCGCTTTGTAGGAGACAGCTGGGGGTTGGTCAACCGTGCCAGTAGCACCTCGCCATTGAGGGGGCGCTGGCCGGGAAATGGAGCCATCATGTCGTCTAATAGCTGGGCAAACCAGGTCTCTACCGACGTCTGATCTTGCCAGATCAGTCGCCCGGTGGTGTCATCTTCGGGGAGATCGATGGGGTGCTGGCCTGTCAGCAAATGAACCAGCGAACGGCCCAGGGCATAAAAGTCTGACTGGGGTACGGCGCGGCCATTAATTTGCTCTAGGGGCGTGTATCCGGGGGATACCACGCTGGTAATGTCTCGCTGACCGGCCACCTTGGCAAAGTAGGTGCCGGTCAGCGGCCGCACCGTGCCAAAATCCACCAGAGCCAGCTGACCCGATGGCCGCAGCATCATATTAGAGAGCTTAATGTCTCGGTGAAATAGGTCCTCTGCATGGAGCCGGGTGAGCAGGTCCACAAGCTGCCCTAGCCAGTCAATGGCCGTGGCCTGGTCGATGGGGCCGTGTTTTTGTAACCAGTCGTCTAAATTAGTGCCCTGGATGCTCTCCATCACCAGACAGTGCAGCTCTCGCCCTGCAATCGTCAGGTTAAAGTAGCCATCCGGCTCAACCTGGGGGATACCGGGGTGATGGAGGTTTTGTAACGTGGCCACCTCCCGCTCAAACAGGGGCTGAAGGATCGGCTTTTTGAGGAGCTTTAGCACCTTAGTCTGGCCCCGATCGCTGACTTCAAAGACTTCTGATGGCTCCCATTCGTCTGGCTCTCGCAGCGGCCGCACCAGACGATAGCGCCCCTCTATTAGCAGCGGCGTTTGGCAGGATTTGCAGTGGGACAGCCCGTCCGGGTTGTCACGATGAGCGCACCGAGGATTAATGCAGTAGCTCATGGGCGGGGGATTTTAGGGCAGGTGATGGCGGACGTATTCCATAACGACAGGGATCAAGGTAAAGCCAGCGGCGCTTTTTTCGATTAGGGACCGGCGGAGTAGGGCACCGACGGCTTCTAGACTGCGGGGATGGTTTAAGGTCTCAATGGTAATAGGTTCTGCCTTTTCGGCGAGCTGGCAGAGAATATCCTGCTCGGCATCGGACAGACGCTCGTACTGCTGGTCAATTAAAAAGCGGATATCGCCAAATAGGGTCATGCGCTGGCTTAAAAAACGTCGCACATCGCCATCAAACACTTCCTGGATGGTCATGGCAACAATTCGCAGCATCAAGGGATTGCCCCGGTACTGGGTAACCAGGGTTTTCCAGTAGGATTTGGCGGTGGCGGCCAGCCGTTCCCGTTCTAAAATCTGGGCTGCATCTGTGTAGTTGAGTCCCTGCAGGTGCAGGTGGCGTACCGGGCTGGTGGCGGCCTTAAACCCTCTAGTTTCTCGGTTGCGCTCACGGCTGGTGACGACGATACAGCTTTGGTGCTGTTCTTCTCCTAGGCGCTTGAGCAGTTCGCCATAGGCCCCATAGCCCGGCGCATAGTCACCGACCAGGCTACCGCTGCTGAGAATGCTTTCGAGGTTGTCAATGACAACTAGACAGCGATGCGATCGCAAATAGGCCATCAGGGCGCTGAGCTGGTCGTACCATTCTGAGGACTCAGGCGGCTCCCCCGGCAGCTGTTCTAACCACTGGGCCAGCACATTTTCCAACGGTGGCTGATGCCGTAGGGATTGCCAAATAACACCATCAAAGCTGGTTTGCACCGCCTTGGCTAAACTGATGGCCAGGGAGGTTTTACCGATGCCCGCTGGGCCATTAATGGATACCAGCCGACAGGGCGATGTTCCGAGAAGCCAGCTTTTGAGCTGGTCTAGCTCTACCTGGCGACCGTAGAGGGCTGGCACATCGGGTATGTGAGCCCAGTTGATCGCCACCTGGATAGAGCGGTAGCCAGCGGTGTCTAACCAGTCGGCGACGTCTCGCCAGCTTTCTAGGGAGTTGCGATCGCGCCCCGTCAGCAGTTCCACATAGCGATATAGTCCCTGGCTCAGGGCCACTTCCACCGTCCTAGTCGCCGTAACCTGCCGCTCAGCAATTTCTGCTGGACTGTGGCCTAACAGCAGCCCCCGCAGCCGAATTTGCTCCACATCCGTCAGCTCAGAACGCTTGTGGGGCATCAGCTCAGCCTTCGCTTTGGCCAGATCTCCATAGAGCTGGTCCAGATTCCACCGTGCTGCTGCCTGCTCAAAAAGCTGCTCTGTAGCCATAGCCTGGGACAACGCGTTAAGGATGATTTTACCCGACTGGCCCCAGATAGATGGCGATAGTGCAGGGCAACTACGGGGGTGCCTGTGCAGTCAGGGCTGAATGCAGGCTGGGTAGCGCCAACGGCGTTGACTAAAGCGAGCTGGGGTCTTCTACCCAGGGAATATCCACAGAAAATGTAGTGCCCACACCGATCTGGCTTTCGACCTCAATCTTGCCACCGTGCAGCTCCAAACACTTTTTGACCACAGCCAAACCCAGCCCGGTTCCAGAAACAGCCTGGACGTTTTGCCCTCGGTGAAAAGACTCAAACAGATGCTGTTGGTCAGCGGCGGGCACACCGATACCTTGGTCGCTGATCTGAAATCGGGTATGGCCATGCTCGCCAAAAATCATCAGTTGGATTTCACTTTCCTGCGGCGAGTACTTAATGGCGTTGGTCAGTAAGCTCATCAACATTGAGCGCAGGAGTTTTTGATCTAGGCAAGCCTCGTCACACTTGCCCTGCTGCTGTACTAAGATGTGGTGCTGCGATTGGGTGTTAAATCTGATTTCTTCTACCAGACGGCGACAAAAATCCTGTAGCTCAATCGTTTGGGGATTAAACTCGAGCTTGCCCGCCTCAGCGCGAGTCAGTAATAGAATATCGGACAGCAGCTGGGCCATGGTCTTAGCCGCCGACTGGATCCTTCTGAGGTTGCGCGATCGCTTGGTCTCTGACCAGGGCGCATTGGGATTATCGAGCAGC
>JBCCAQ010000387.1:0-3021 GCA_039814735.1 Cyanobacteria bacterium P01_A01_bin.15 | reverse complement strand
GCAATACGTATCTACAGCTATGACGATCCAAACTCTAGAAACTCTACCGTCCGATCTCGATCCCCGTGGCCTACCCAACCACATTGCTGTAATTATGGATGGCAACGGTCGCTGGGCCCAGGGCCAGGGGCTACCCAGGATTGAAGGGCATCGTCGAGGGGCCAATACCCTCAAGGATTTACTCCGCTGCTGTAAAGACTGGGGCATCGGTGCGCTAACAGCCTATGCCTTTTCTACAGAGAACTGGCGACGACCCCACGAGGAGGTTGATTTTCTGATGGTGCTGTTTGAGCGTCTGCTGCGAAAGGAGCTGGCCGAAATGCATCGAGAAGGCGTGCGGATTCACTTTATCGGGGATTTGTCAGGTTTGCATACGTCCCTCCGTCGCGAAATGGAGCGCTCCATGGAGCAAACTCAGCACAATGATGCCGTGGAGTTCAATGTCGCTATTAACTACGGTAGTCGTCATGAAATTACCCAGGCGTGTCGCTTAGTCGCTGAGCGGGTAGAGCGGGGTGAACTCACCGCCGATGCAATTACTGAAGAACTGCTAGAGCGTCATCTCTACACGTTCGGTAGCAGCGATCCGGATCTATTGATTCGCACGAGCGGTGAGCAGCGGTTGAGTAACTTTTTGCTGTGGCAAATGGCCTATGCTGAAATGTACTTTACCGATGTGTTCTGGCCGCAGTTTGATCGCAGTCAGTTTCATCAGGCGCTGCTGGCATTTCAAAACCGCGATCGTCGCTTTGGTGCGGTATCGGAGCCAGTGACAGCGCAGGCGCTAACGGCCTAGCTTTGGGTCAGGTCCCCCGAGGCCTGACCCTTTAACGGGTCTCTTTGATCGCCGCAAATACGGCTGAATAGTCTTGCTCAGCTAATCCTTGTTCGACGGCCCGCTGGACTAGCTGGGCAACGCTCTGGGCCACATCGGCGTCAAACGTTTCGGCTGACTGGACAAACAGGCTCATATCCTTGAGCAGATGTTTGGTAGGAAAATTTGGGTTGGCAAAGTTGCGATCGCACATCCGTCCTAGCTTTTTATCAAAGGTCGGGGCATACAGAGCGCTTTGACGCACAACCGCCATAAATTTATCAATGTCAATGGCTTCTTGCTGAATCAGCCCCAAACTCATGGCAAAGGCCGTGGTCAGGGTGCCAATGAGCTGATTCATGGCTAGCTTGACGCCGCTGCCAGCCCCGACCGGTCCCATGAGCTGGGGCTCTGGACCAAAGCACTCCAGTATTGGCCGCCACCGATCAAACTGGTCGGGGCTGGCACCCACCATCACAATCAGACTACCCGCCTTGGCCTCAGGAATACTGCCCAGTACCGGCGCTTCGAGGTAGTCGCCACCGGCGGCTTGGACGGCCTGGGCAATGGTTTTGCTTTCCTGGGGTGCGATGGTACCCATCTGGAGGACGGTGCGATTCGCCAGGTCCATGGCCGGGCTAAGCAAGGATGTTCGAATCGCATCAGCATCAGTCAGCATGAGTACCACCAGCTGGGAGTTTGCGATCGCATCGGCGGGTGTTTCTGCTCGTTTTATGCCCGTTGCCAGCAGCGGATCTAGTTTTTTAGCACTGCGGTTCCAGCCGTATACCTGATGCCCAGCCAATTGCAGCTGCCGGGCCATGGGTGCACCCATAAGTCCCGTGCCCAAAAAACCAATGTCCACGTTTTAGTCTCCTCTGATCAATTACGTTGAGCCGTCCTGGGGTCTAGAGCCGTCCTGGCATGGTCCTAATCCGCCTGTAAAGCTAACAGGCCTTGCTCGTCAGGGCACCCACAGCGGCCAACATCGTCTCCTATAATCAGCACCCGCAAAAAAACGGCATGTCTAATTTTTATTATCTCCTTACCCTGGTAGCCAAACGTCGTCAACGGTTGTCCCTGAGTGTTTTAGCGTGTTTTGCATTAACCAGCTGCACGCCTCAAGAGGAGTGCTTGCTGATCAATGGATCAATGGCTGAGGGAAATTTACAAATTCAAGAGGTCTATGAAGGTAACCTTGGTGGGTCGGGGTACAACCAGGGAATTGAGCGTCAGGTCGGCCGGATCTATTTTGATACAGCCCAAGTGATCGACGGTCTGACGCTTTCGGATCGGCGGTTACAAACTATTCAATTTCAACTGGTTGAGGGTTATCAGCAAGCATCGGACTATCGCTATCAGGCAGCGGAGCTGATAGCGAGCAATCCTGATCCCAGTGACCTGATTGAAGCCGACATTCGTCGGCTTCAGCTAGACCCCCAGGAGACTATTGGTGCTGTTACAGAAACCCTGCGCCAACGGTGTCCGATGCGCTAATAGCTAGGCGGCTGGGTTGAGCATTTGGATATTCGAGAATACAAACTCCATATCCCCCTCGTCGGCAGATGCGATCGCGCGCCGAGTCAGCACAAAATAGTCGCCCACCTGGTCATACTCATCGGTAAACTCGCTGCGCCCTTTTTTCTGCTCGCCAGTTTTAGGGTCGTGGTACACAGAATCGTAAGTGTGCGATAGATAGCCCGCCCCCGTATCGTGGGTGCTAAACGTATTGATGGTCACCACCACCCCATGGATATGACGATGTACTAGAACCACCTCGTCATTAAGAATTTTGTACTTGTCGCCAGCAGATTTGCCCTCAACCAAGACTTCGATAGCCCCCCTATCGTCAGTATTGCCTAGGGCAAAGGTATTCTTGCCATGGGTATCTTCAAAGTCGCGACGTACTCGGTGAATGGCGACCTCCCACAGCTGCCCCTTGATCAGTTTTAGGGCCGCCTCATCTTCAATCTCAAATACTTCGGCTGAGAGATCTGGGTTTACCCGAGCCTTGCCCGTATAAACCTGGTCACCATGCTTAAACTCGACATCCGTTGTATAGCCAGGGAAACTACCATCCCAGGTATAGCGGTTATTGTAGGCGGCGCGCAGCACATCGCGGGCAGAAAGCTGTACAGCAGTCATGGTTGCTTATCTGATAACGTCTCTTCCTACTTTAGTCAGTTTTTTACCCATTGAGCAGGAAT
>JBCCAQ010000052.1:0-22523 GCA_039814735.1 Cyanobacteria bacterium P01_A01_bin.15 | reverse complement strand
TTAATTTTTGGCTGGTGGGGAGGCTTTCCTTGTAACGTCTGTACATTCTTGCTTGTCACCGGTGGAGCTTGGTAATTTTGTTTCTTCGGTTTGTGGGTCTGCTAACGAATCCCCACTAACCTAATTTTTTAGAACATAAAAATATCGCCGTTAGGTTCAACGGTAATGTTGCTAACATCTGCGTCCAGACTGTTGGTGGGTCTGATCGTCACATCTAGAACACCGGTGGCCTCATTCAGGCTCAATTCAGTCTGTAGTAAACCCGTACCGGTTTGGGGATCTTTTTGAATATCCTGGTAAAAGAAGGTTAGCGTAGCCGGGGTATTTAGAGCCCGTAGGATCACATCGTCTCCTGAACTGAGCAGACGGGATTGGGTATCCCCCAGCGCCTCGTAGGTCACCGGTTCGTCTGTTTGGTTGACCAGGCGTACTGTCACACCCTCTGGGGCCACAGGCACTGTGATACCCGACGACACCTGCGCCGCTAGGGGCAGCTGCACCGATCCTAAGGTTGTTGCCAACAAGAACACGGCCAGTAGTGTCCATCTTTTAGTTTTCATAGATCTCCTTCAATGGGTAAACAGACAAACAAATAGTGTCTTGTAACACTTATGGTATTGCATTTAAGAAAATACACGCTGGTTACGACAACCCATCAGCAGGTACAGCCGCCAGCTAAACAGAATGGCCACGGCTGCGATCGCAACCGACTGTCCAATCCACAACCCTCGGCCACCCATGCCCAACTGAAAACCCAGACCGTAGCCGACCGATAGCCCTACCCCCCAAAAGCCCAACACATTTAGCACCATGGGCACCCGAGTATCCTGCAGACCTTGGAGAGCGCCGTATACCGCTTTTTGCAAACCATCCAGTACCATCGTAATCGCCGCAATGGTCAACAGCGGTATAGCCAGGGCCACAATGGCTGCATTCTCAGGATTGTTTACATCCAGATAGATACCAATAATCTGTTTAGGAAACATCAAAAACGCCATCGACCCGGCCACCATCAAGACAGTAGTCATCACCATGCTGACCCAGGTCGCCTGTTGCATACCCGCCAAATCGCGCTGTCCCAACCATTGGCCCACCCGCACCGTCGTCGCAAAGGAAATCCCCAAAGGAACCATAAATAGAACAACAACCGTTTGCAAAACCACTTGGTGGGCCGCCAGCGCCTCGGTACCCAGTCGCCCCATCAACACCATAATTGTCAAAAAGAAACCCGACTCTAACCCCGAGAAAATACCAATGGGTAGTCCGACCCAGGCCAGCTGACGCAGTATCCGAGGTCTGGGGTAATGTGGGGTGTCAAAAAAATGATAGGCCCGCATTGTGGGATGCAGGAGCACATACAGGGCTAAGACTACAAACATCCCCCACCAGGCCAGCGTGGTTGCAAGGGCCAGCCCCGCCAGCCCCATAGCAGGCAGCCCCAATTTACCAAATCCCAAAACATAGTTGGCAACAATGTTAAAAGCCGTACCCACCACCATGATCGCCATGATGGGCTGGGCCTGGGAGAGTGCCGACACGGTGGATCGCAGGGCCGTAAACCCGGCCATCGGCAGCAGGCTCCAGAGAATAATATTGAGGTAGGTATCGGCCAACACCACAATGGCCGGGTCTTGACCGGTACGGATCATCCAAGTATCTACCTGCCCGGTGATCGCCATAGCTGGGATAGACACCGCCAGGGCCAGCCAAAGACCCTGGCGGGCAATCTGCTGGATTCGGCTTTTCTGCCCGGCACCAAATGCTTCGGCCACCAGCGGACTCACCCCCATGACCATGCCGCTGGTGGCCGTCATAATCGAAATGTAGATAATGGCGGCCAACCCGCCAGCAGCCAGAGTTTCAGCACCCATACGGCCCATCATAATGGTGTCGGCAAATCCCGTAGCTGACTGGGCCACCTGGGCAGCGATCAAGGGAATCGCTAATTTAAGGAACTCACGGACTTCAAGGTGCAAAGGATGCTTGCGATCGCGAACGAACATGGGATAGGTTTTGATACAAATTTGTTTCAACAAGACCACTGTAGAGAATTAAAACCGTGGCATCTATCTATGGCTTGCCATGGGATTATCAAAGGATTGCAATCAAGTCTTTAAATCGCCCCTTTAGATCGCCCCTTTAAATCGCCATGGAGCGGGCCTCATCAACCTTAAGCGTGGTGCCAGTGATAAATTTGGCATCGTCTGAGAGCAAAAAAGCCACAGCCCTAGCCAGCTCTTGATAGGTGGCGGGTCGGCCCCACACCAGGTCTGTCGGCACGTCCCAGCCAGCCAGTTCGGCCATGTCGTCAGCCACAAAAAAGGGAGCAACGGAGTTTATGCGAATATGATCCTATCGATAGCGCCTGGCATACAGCTTGGTAACTCCCTCCATCGCCGTCCGCAGGGTACCGCTCAAGGGAGTTACCAAGGTTGGTTCTTAGGAGTCGGAGGCAGAAACAGTCACCAGAGCGCCACCGCCCTGCTGCTGCATAGGTACCGTCACCAGTCGAGCCAAACGAACCACGCTAAGAAACAACATTTCAAAGTTGCCAAGCCACATCTGATCGGAAATGGCGGGTTTTGAACCCGACATGGGTGAATGCCTACAACCGGCCTGAAAGATCTGAACTTAGGGCAGGGTACGACTGTCCGACATAAAAAAGGCCGCGCCGACAAAAAACAAAGTTCCCTCCGTCAGATGCACAAGCGCCAGTAGAGAAACCTGTTGGGTCATCTCAAAAATGGCCTAGAGCACCACGGGTTCTAGCTTAGATACCGAGCGTCGGTTCAACCGGTGTCGGGTTTTCCAAATTATAGAAAAACAGCTGCTGTTGTTCCCGTGAGAGAATGCTGAGCAAGTTAGTCATCGCCTCTTGAAAAGCAACATCCAATGCGGCCCGCTGATAGAGAGATAGCTCTAAATCAGCGTCCTGAATCCGGGCCTGAGCGGCATCCTCAGCATCTAAATATGTTTTCAGTTTTACATACTGATCCGCCGTTAGAATCGCAATCATCTGCTGGTGAAGCAGCGCATCAATGGCAACCACCTGCTGAGCCTGGTCCGAGGTCAAATCAAGCTCCCGTAGCCACTGCGGAATCACTATTGCAGGTACCGGGCTGCGTTCTACCACAGCTACAGCCCCGTAAGAAAAAGGCGTAAACCCTAACATTAAAGAGGCCAAACCAACAGCAGATGCCCGAGCCAGTAATCGATACATTGACAGCATAAGGACTCCTAGAGCGCTTTCAAAAATTAGCGCTGTAAACCAACGATAGCCGTTGTCTCAAAAGGATAAAACAGCTGCCCACAAAGGTAAGTAAGTAGTTACTTATTATTTTTACCAGAAGAATCAGAGAATGGGAAAGCACCCATGATTGAACAATAGTGATGCTATCAATAGATTTTTATCAATAGTACTTTTGTCGCCTTTATTCTCTGCAACGCTGTTGTACAGAAACGAGCTGTTACCCGTCTGCCCTCCTACGTTTTGGGAGAGGGAAACGCCCAGGGTCTAGCCCCAAACCCCAGGGTTGACATCATAGTTTTTCTTGGTTATTAATAAGTAAGTTATCACTTACTAACAGTTGATTGAGCGGACAGTGTCTATTTACAAGTGTTATCTATGAAGTTTGCTAGTTTTCAAAGACTTCTGCTGAGTGTACTAATGACTGGAAGCGTCACTGTCATTGCGAATCCTGCAGAGGCCTACACCCGACCGTCAGTCTCTGCGGCCAGTCAGCAGAGCGAGAGCCTGGCGCAGCGGCGGACACGCTCCGGGGGCGAGAATGATTTTAGAGACCGGGACTTTAGGGATCGAGACTTTAGGGACTACGACTCCAGGGACCGAGATTTTAGAGATCGGGACTTTAGGGACTACGACTCCAGGGACCGGGATTTTAGAGATCGCGATTTTAGGGACTACGGTTCCAGGGACCGGGACTTTAGGGATCGAGACTTTAGGGAACTGAACAACAGAAGTCGTCGCGCTCCTGCCCCGGTACCACCGCTGGGCGTCGGTCCTGGAAGATTTGACGATAGCTATTCTCCCTTTCCGGGGGTAGCTCCCCCGCCTCTCCCACCCTTTCCAGGGGCGGTTCCCCCGCCCCCTTTGTTCCTTGAAAACCGTATAGAAAATCCGTTGTTTTAAGAATTTAGGAGATTGTTATGAAGCGTTCATTGATTGGTTTTAGTGGTCTACTCTTGAGTGTTTTAGGACTGACCATCGGCTGGAGCGGAGTAGCCGCCCAGGCGATGTCAGAGCCACAGCTAAAAAAGGCAGAAACTGTTCAGCTGGTATCGACCAAACGGATGGAAAAAGATATGTTGTCTGCTGTTGAAGAACTGGATTTGAGTGAAGACCAGCAAACAGAAATTGAAGGCATTCAAACCAGCATGATGGATGAGCTGTCGGAAATTCTGAGCGATGGGCAAATGGAGCAACTGACTGAAGCCCAGGCCAATGGGGATGATATGCGCAATGTGATGCGGGGGTTAGGGCTATCCTCAAACCAGCGTTCTTCTGTTGTTTCGGTAATGCGCGATACCCAAGCGCAAATTATGGAGGTGTTAACCCCAGAGCAACAAGCCCAGGTGGAAGAGGAGCGCTCACGCCGTCGTTAGAAATCTCAAGGGTTGGCCAACGCTTGAGCTAAAGTAATATTCAAGCGTTCAGGGCACCCATGCAAGAACTCTGGTGGATTGTAATGTTTCGGCTGAGAATGCAGCTGGCCCTGATCCAGCTGGCGGCGGTTGAACCCTATGGCAGCATTGCCTATGAGTATGAAAAAAACTCATATCCCCTGGCCATGGCGGATGTCCTGAGGGGATCCTCGACGCCAGCCCTCGACTTTTTACAGCAGGTTGATACCCAGGCCGTCGAAACCCAAGGCATCGACCTGCTTTCGGGGTTTGTCCTCAAGGGTCAGATGCGCAAATATTTTTACTTTGGCGAGCAGCTTGACCCGGTCTATCGCCAGCGCATGTGGAATGCCATGCATGGGTTCACCATTACCGACCCCCTCACCCGCAAAGCGGACCCACCCCGTAAGTTTTGGGCTCGCTCCACCGATGACTGTGACACCCCGGTGGACTGCCGTAATACGGACAACCTGAGGGCCATGCGGGAAACGTCGGTCTACCTGATGGCGGAGGAAACGGGTAACGAAGCTACCCGAGTGATTTATAAGCAGCATCTACAGCGCTATGTCTCTACGCTGCTCGACATTGGCATGGGGGAGTGGGACAGTCCGGTTTACCACGGGTACACCACGGCGGCCTATCTCAATCTGTACGACTTTGCCCAAGACCCTGAGGTAAAACAGCTGGCCCAGGATGCCCTGGACTGGCTCTACCGGTCGGCAGCGATTAAATACTGGCGCGGCAGCTGGATAGGCCCCTCAAAACGCAACTATGGGGACGGGGCAGCTCGGTTTTTTTGGCTGTATTTTGGGGATGCCCCCGCACCGGATGAGATTGAGCGCGATTGGCTCTATGCCCTTACCAGCGACTATGTACCGCCTAGGGAGATAGTTGCGATCGCCCAGCGTCGATTTACCAAACCCGTTGAGCTTCGGCGTACCCACCCCCACTACGAAAACTGGAAACCTAGTCTCTACGGCCCTGCCTTTTATGAAACGATATACATGGCCCCCAGCTATCAGCTGGGTAGTTTGGCCCAGGGCAGCGGCGGCGACTGGCGTGGCTTTAGCCTGCAGGTGGCTAAAAACAATGGCAGCATCAACGGGCTCACGGTGACGGCTGAGCGCCCCCACGTCATTGCCCAGTCCAAAAATCTGCTGATCTGGCACGGTAGCGAAACGCCCCAGCTATCATTTCCTGACGCCCAGGTTGAACGGATAGACGGCATTACCTTTTTGACCTACGACCAAACCTGGATTGCCGTTCACCCCTTTGATCGCGGGTTTGCCCTAGAAATTGGCGATCCTCAAACCCATGTTGGCGCTGTCCCCTTTAAGCGCTTCGTCACGGCCCGGGCGCGGCTGGTGGTAGATGCCCACCGGGTGCAGTATCGCGCCAGCAATGGTAGCACCCTGACCATTGCTCCCCAGGGTACGGACCTACCGCAGGTTTGGCACGATGGCACCCAACACCGCTGGCAAACCCATGGCCAGGATAGCGCTTTGCTAGAGACGCTCACACCGCGCCTGGGGTCATATGGAGGGCACCGTCGCCGAAATTAGCAGCCACCTTTGCAGAAACCTGCAAGATTCCCCACTACAATCGCCGATAAGCTTGACCCATAGGCCCTCTTAGCAATGCTCAAATAGCTGCCCCATGCACTGGTATTAGTTTCTATGCTGTGAATCGGGTCAACTGTCACAACTGTCACAAACTGATGATGACTATGATGACCCCGATAACTGGCGTATTAGCAGGTATAGGTATGGTGTTGGTAGGAAGTGCGATCGCAAAAAGTTAGCTATGGAGATGACGGTTGTACAGATGAGTCATAGACGTTAGCGCTATCCTCAAACGCTTTAAATTCCAACGGGTTGCCGCTAAAATCTAAAACAAACATCGTCGATTGCTGAATCGCCAGACCGGCATAGCGGGTCTGGGGTTTGACAATAAATCTGATGTCAGCCGCTTCCAGCTTTTGCTGCACATACTGAAACTGTGATTTGGTCAAAAGACAGCCAAAGTGGGGAATTGGCACCGAAATACCATCTACATCTCCGCAGTAGTCGACATTTGAGTCAACTCGACCGACATGGGCAGAAAGCTGATTGCCAAAAAAATCAAAGTCAACCCAGCTAGGAGTTGAGCGTCCTTCCCGACAGCCTAGAACATTGCCATAAAATTGCCTTGTACTCTCTAGGTCTTTTACCTTAAATGCATAGTGAAAACTGTTGCTCATCACTTTTGCCCCCGTGGTGGCTCAGTCAGTTTATACCCAACTATCATTTTGGATTACTTTCTTCCCTCACGCTGCGTTGGGCTTTTTCCAACGTTGATAAAAATTCTCAATTTCTGCTTCTGAGTAAAACTGTTTTACTGGGGCAAAACCGTATACCCAGTCAAGATAGTTAGCAGGCAGTTCAACTCTATCTAAAAAATCTTTGTACAAGCTGCCATATTGTTTTTGAGCACGGACGTTAGATGAGGTTAGCTTAAAATTCTCAAGTCCCAAAAATTCTTGAAACGCTGGCTGAGTAGAGCTAGTTAGGAACTCAAGTTTTAATAAAAGAACATTTGCCTGCTTGTTTTTATAGATGTGGTAGGTTTTTTCACCTAGCGCGGGTTCAGCCAATACATCCATACCTAAATTTGTCTTTAGCTCTCGGTCAAACCAGTCAAACGGATGCTGTCGGTTTGGATTGTTGACATAAACCTCATAAAATCTTGCCAATACGGTGTCAACAATCTGTTGCTGAGGTTCTGTTTGGGATCCTTCTCTGTAGTCAACTCCTCCGTGTAGCTCTACTTCCAAGGCCTGAAAAAAAGAAGATAGGGTTTTGGCCATGGGATCTCTCACTAGAGTGATCACGGACCAGGGAGATTTAATATTACCTCGATCTAACTGCCTTCGGAGATATTCTGCCTGGATCAGCTCTGAGTAAATAGCGCGAAACGTGGGGAAATTGGTCTGTGCCCTGTTCAGATTTCTTTGGATATTAGCGGCGGTTAGACTATGGATATGATAGACAGGCGGCCCTATGTCTAACGATTCAAGACTTCTCCAAACTGATGTTGAGCCCACCTTGCCCATTTGATAGATGACAATTTTGTCATCACTGTTAAGCCCTTGCCACCCAATGCGCAGCCGATGATAGGCATGGGTAAGGTGAAAATTTTGTCTGAGTAACGACTGGGCAAGGGACTTGAATACCATGGCTAAACCAAAATTTTGGATAGGGTGCAAAATTCAGCCGTATTGAAGCCAGTAGCGCTAACCGCTGAAGTCGTCTGGTTTATCTTCCTTAAGTTATTCTCCGGGGCGTTTTCTCGAAAAGGATATACCGATTGTAGTCCCGACTCTATCCCGTTGGGATAGAGTCGGAATCATAGGACAGCTGGCTTAGCCTAGCGCTTTTTCAATGGCGGCCTTTAGTTCAGGTGCATCCGGTGCCGTTTTAGGATCAAAGCGACCCACCACTTCACCATCACGACCCACAACAAACTTGCCAAAGTTCCAGCCGATATCCTCACCATCGCCCACTAAAAACTGATAGAGGGGGCTCCGACTGGGACCGTTGACGTCCTGCTTTTCCAACAGGGTAAAGTCCACGTCGTACTTAGTTTTAGCAAAGTCCTTGATTTCATCGGCGGTGCCGGGCTCCTGGGCACCAAACTGGTTACAGGGTACGCCAACAACGACTAGACCCCGGTCGCCATAGGCTTTATCCAACTCTACGAGACCACTGTACTGGGGTGTCAGACCACACTGGCTGGCAACATTGACAAATAAAACGACTTTATTTTCGATCGCATCGGCTGCCAGCGGTGCACCGTCCAGCGTTGTTAGATTAGTGGGTACAGACATGATGGATTAACGTTTTGTAACAACGTCTATCATTATCAACCATCAGTGGCCCCGAGGTGCACCCAAATGTTCTGCATAAACTAAATCAATGGACCACCCAATGGATCCACATACCCTAGGTCACGGGCTAGGGGAAGCCGATGGCAGATCCTGTACCAGCTTTAGGGATAGCGGCTCCTGACTTAGCTGTTGACCATACCCAGCTTGCAAAAATTGCCCATAGTCCGGCTGTCCGGCAACGTGGACCTGCATAAACGCCAGACTCAGCGCTTTGAGATATTGACGAGATAGGGTAGGGTCCAGACCCGATAGTTCCGTTGGAACGGTGTCCGACTGCTCATAGTTATGGCTACCGCCTTCGATCAGAGCCAGGTATTTATCTGGTGTGGTCAGCCAGGTAAACGGCTGAATTTGTTCGATAGCTGCGGGTGCAATCGGGTCATCGCTACCGCTGACAATAAAAGTCGGCGTTTGCACCTGCCCCAATTTCTGCTGACCCAGCACAAGGGCAATGGTGGGGTTAAATACGAAAACAGCATCAATCCGATCATCCTGCAGGGACTGCTCCGTATCGCCGTTAAGGGCCAAGCACTGCAGAGAAAGAGAAATATTGACCGAGCCTAGCTCTCCTAGATCGCTGGAGCAGCTGGCCTCCAACCCTTCCACGTTAAACCCGCTGGCGGCCAGGGCCATGGCCGTATAGCCGCCAAAGGAATGCCCCACCGCGCCAATTCTAGTTAGGTCAATTTGACTGGCCCAGCTGGAATTGGTGCGGCCCTCCGCCTCTAGCCGATCTAAAACGTACGATATATCTCGGGGACGGTTGACAAATTCGTTGGGTGCTAAGACATCTGAGGCCGTACCCTGAAAAAGATTTTGGATTTGCCGTTGGTTGCTGCCGGGATGTTCCAAGGCGGCCACGGCAAACCCATGGCTGGCCAGGTGCTGAGCCATGTCGGCAAAATTGACGCGACTGGCACCAAAGCCGTGGGAAATCACAACCAGCGGTGCCGGTGTCTGGGTTTGGGGTAAATAAAGATCAACGATCAGGGTGCGATCGCGTTCAGCATCGTCCAGTTCCCAGGCTTCCACCTGCCAGTCGACCGGTCCTGTCTGGGTAATGTCGGGCAGCGAGTCCATGTCTATCGGGGGTGCTGCTGCGACTTCGCGGGCGGACTGCTGTTTGAGCGCTGCGATCGCAGTTTCTGTCTGCTCGACTAGCGCCACCACATTATTGACTACTTGCAAAATTGCCCCGGAGCGAATCCGCAGGGTAGGCGTCGGAAATTTACGCATAACATTTAGCAGAGTCAGCCCTTCAGGCTCAGCCGCCGCCACCACCAGCGCCCCCCGCAGGGCATAAAATCCATTTTGCCGTCGATCGGTTTGGATTACCTCCCCCAGCCGCTCTAGCCACAGTTCCCCAAAATCGGAATAAAGCGCCCGAGATAAAATAAATGGACTCACATCGATTGGCACTGTCAACAGCTCACGCAAACCGGCTCGCTCTTCATCACTCAAAAAGTCAAGGTAAACAGCTAACTCGGCATCAATTTTATCTTCATTGACATAGGTCTCAAGGGACGTAACGGACACAGACAGCTCTACAGGACCATAGGACAGGGTGACATTATCCGCCGCTAGGGCCACCGTTCCCAGCACAAAAGAGGCAACATTACCCAGCAGCAAGGCTAAGCTCCGAAACCAGTGAGTTGTTTTCATCGTTGCTAAAACGAGCGCTAATTACTGAGCCACTCTAGCAACAAAATATAAGTTTGGCTCAACCGGGACATCCCAATTGAGCCATGGTTTGATCGTCAGCTTTCCGGGCAGGGCTATTTGAGAATGAGCACCGGACAGTGGGACAGACGCACTATGCTCTCAGCCACAGAACCTAGGAGAAAGCGGCTGACCCCTTTACGTCCGTGGGAGGGCATCACAATTAAATCAGCGTCTATTTCTTGGGCATAGTCCACAATTTTTGAGGTGGTATCACCAATCACAACCTCAATATGAATGCCGTCGTATCCCATTTCGCTCAGCTTACCTTGGGTAAACTCTCGAACTTTTTGCTTGCGATCGTCGTCGCTGACCGTATCCCACATGGCGGCCGGATCGGCTGGGTGTAGGGGTGCGAGCACATGGATAACCTTGAGAGCTGAGATATCTTCAACATGCTCTTTGGCCGGACCCAATGCCTGATAAGACAGTTCAGAAAAATCAATGGGAATAAGGACGGACTTTCTTTTAAGCCAACTCATCGTTTATCTCCGCTTATTTCAACATGGTTTCTCGGACGGCCTGGGTCTGGGGCAGCATTTCTCCCGACTTGAGGCGGGCCATATAGCTGTTTAGCTCCCTAGCAATCAGCCCCGACATCAAAAAGCATCCCAACAGATTGGGTAGGGACATGGCCAGGGCCATGATATCGCTGAAGTCGAGAATGGGGCCAAGATTGACCACCGAACCCACAAAGACACAGAACAAAAAGATACCTTTGTAGAGATTAACCGTAGCGTCGCCAAACAAAAAGGCCCAGGCTTGCTGACCGTAGTAGCTCCAAGAGATCATAGTTGACAGGGCAAACAAAAACCCGGCCACCGCAATCACATAGGGAAACCAGCCGATCACCGTTTCAAATGAGGCCGCCGACAGCTGGGCTCCATTGAGTTCGGAGGCGGTGGGGTCCGCGTACACCCCGGTTAAAACAATGACAATGGCCGTCAGATTACAGATAAACATGGTGTCGATAAAGGGTTCTAGCAGAGCCACAATCCCCTCTCTAATCGGTTCATCTGTTTTGGCAGCCGAGTGGGCAATGGCGGCTGAGCCTAGGCCCGCCTCGTTGGAGAATGCAGCCCGCTGAAATCCAACAACAATGGCTCCCAGGGCTCCACCGGCCACCGCTTCTGGATTAAACGCACCACCGATAATGGTACCAACGGCCCCTGGAATCTCAGGAAACTTCACCAGCATGACCCAAAAACAGGCCAGGGCATAAATCACGGCCATACCGGGCACCAAAACACCGGCCACCGCCCCAATCCGCTCAATGCCCCCCAGGATCACCAGCCCCACAACCAAGGCTAAAACAATGCCAAACAACCAGCTAAAATTGGTAAGGAATGGCAACACATTAGAGACCGCTGCAAAGGCCTGGTTGGCCTGAAACATGTTGCCAATACCCAGGCTGCCAATGGCGCAGAAAACCGCAAAGATGACAGCCAAGGCTTTGCCCACCGGGGCCAGTCCCATGGCCGACAGTCCCCGAGAAAGGTAATACATCGGGCCGCCGCCGACGGTGCCGTCGGGTTTGATCACTCGATATTTTTGACCCAGGGTACATTCGGCAAACTTGCTCGACATGCCTAAAAAGCCCGCCATGGTCATCCAAAATGCGGCTCCCGGCCCGCCCAGGCGAATTGCGATCGCAACACCAGCAATGTTACCAATCCCCACTGTCCCCGAAAGCGCGGCGGCTAATGCCTGGAAATGGGACACATCCCCCTCATCCTCATCGCTGTCATATTTGCCCATCACCACATCAATGGCGTGCTTAAAAGCTCGGATATTAATAAACTTCAGACGAAATGTAAAAAAGATCGCCCCGAGCACTAACCAAAGAACAATAAATGGAATTCCATTTTCACCCCCAATTTTGAAGTAAAAAATCAGGTTAAGAACATCCACCACACTTTGAACACCCGCCTCAATCGAGCCCAAAATTCCGGTGGGCGCAGCGTCTTCCTGGGCCATTGCCACCTGGGGCAAAAAGACCATTAAAAAGACCAGGCCATAAAAATAGTACCTAAGCCTAGACAGAGATTTTTTCATGGGTTTGTTGATTCCAAATGAGAGACTTACTAGAAAGAGTGTTTAGAACATCGTCAGGAACTCGGTAGCGCCGATACCGCGTCGTAAAGGGTATCGGCCAAACGGTCCGCCTCTTCACGGGTCAATACCAGGGGCGGGCACAAAATCAACACGTTGGTAAACCCAGGAATTGTATTGGTGTTACGACCAATAATCATCTGTTTACCCATGCAGTACTGGGTGATAGTAGCCATGGCCGCACTCTCTAGGGGCGTTTTGCTGGCCTTGTCCTTGACCATCTCTACTCCCAACAACAGCCCTCGGCCCCGCACATCGCCCACATTAGGATGGTCCAGCAGCCGCTGCAGCCTACCCAGCAGGTACTCACCCATCTCAGCCGCCCGCTCGCACAGGTTCTCCCGCTCTAAAATTTCGATACTACGGAGACCCACAGCGGTACACACCGGTGTGCCACCGTAGGTGGTAATGTGGCGAAAATGGCTGTCACTGCCGGGATCGTCTAAAAAGGCTTCAAAGATAGACTGTTTGACCACCGTGGCCGAGAGGGGCATATAGCCACTGGTAAGACCTTTGGCAAAGGTAATAATGTCGGGCTCCACCCCCCAGTGCTGATGGCCAAACATGCGTCCGGTGCGGCCAAACCCGTTGACCACTTCGTCGTAGATTAGGAGAATACCGGTGCGATCGCAAATTTCCCGTACCCCGCGCAAATATCCCTCCGGCGGTACAATGACACCCCCACCCGAGATAATCGGCTCCACAATCACCGCCGCAACAGACTCTGCCCCCTCATAGAGAATAGTTTGCTCCAGCTCTTGCAAACAGGCCGCGTTGTACGCCTCCTCCGAGCGTCCCTCCCCAAACCGATACTGATAGGGCGGGCTAACATGGAGAAACCCTGGCACCAAAGGCTCATACTTAATTTTGCGCTCGGCCTGGGCGGTGGCACTCAGCGCCCCCATGGTGTGGCCGTGGTAGCCTCGGTAGCGAGAAATCACCTTGTAGCGCGGCCCGGAGCCAGCCGGAGCCGTTTGGGCATGGTACTGGCGGGCAATTTTAAACGCTGTTTCATTGGCCTCCGAACCGCTGGTGGAGAAAAATACTTTCCCCTCATACCCCAGCAGTTCCAACAGCTTGTGGGCCAGACGAATACCCGGCTCGTGGCTCATGGTCAGCGGGAAATAGGCCAGATCGACCATCTGTTCATAGGCCACCTCCGCCAGCTCCTGGCGACCATAGCCCACATTGACACACCACAAACCAGAAATACCGTCAAAATACTCAACACCGTCGGCATCGCTCACATAGCAGCCCACCCCGTGCTTCATACACTTGGGCGGCTTTTTAGAAAACGGCTTGTGCTGCACCAGGGGATGCCAAAGAGATTCGGCATCCATCTTCCCCAAATCAGTTTTATCTGGATTTAGACCCGCTAACATAAACAATAATCCCCTAAAGAAAAAGCCTGACCATCTTGGGGAAATGTTCCATCCATAGAGAACATTTCCCCAACAAAATAAGTCTCCGAGCAATATAGCCTCTGGACAAATTTAAACAGCCTTAGCCGCCAGCGGAAATACGCAGCATCTCGCTCCCAAAAGGTATAAACTCGCTAATCCGCCCCACATTAACCGGACCAACAGATCCAAACCCCAGGGAGACTGTTCAAAGATGCGTCGTAAACACCAGCAGGTGCTTGCCCAGAAACAGCGTCAACCTAAGCGAAACCCGTAAAACCATCCCAAAGCGCTCCAGCCGTAGCCTGGAAACCGCAACAGCTTAATCAAGCATGAAGAGAAATAACTCACCACAAAGGGACTGAGAAAACCCAGTACTAAGCTGATGGATCTGGTCACGTAGCCTCAAAGCACTGCAGCATAGGGCGAACCGACACCGTTCCACTTCAGCAAATGCTTGTGAAGCCTACCCTCCTTCGTGTTTAAGTTAGAGGGAACATGACCTGGGCTGAGGGACAAAAAATAAATAGAGAGCACCAGCATCTTTTCGAGGCCATAGACAGCAAATCTGTATGTGAAAGTTAGCAGGGGACAGTTGGAGTTTTTGTATACTGGTCTACACTTACCCCATAGATTTTACAGTTTGTTATCAACAGCCCATAAATTCTATTTTTTTGAGTGGGCTATCCATAACGTCCCAAATACCTAAACTAGGGCCGATATAGCCAGTCCATCAGCCCAATCCGTAGCAATTTCTCAATAAAAGGCCCAATAGAAGACTAGGATAGTTACTCAACCATAAGAGTTAGTGGTACCGTTCGGACTATCATTATTTGATGGCAACAGGTGGCTTTCCCCACATTTCCACCCAACGCTGCAACAACAAAAACAAAACCAGTCATTAATACAGCTAGAGCATATCTTTAGCCAATGGAGGTCAATAGGTCATGAGAATTGGACTGCCAAAAGAGATCAAAGATCAGGAGTTTCGAGTTGGATTAACGCCTGCTAGCGTACAGGCACTGTGCGCTAGGGGACATCAGGTTGTCGTTGAAGAAGATGCCGGTCACGGTGCTGGGTTTACCAATGCGGAGTATGCCGCCGCCGGAGCGACGCTGGTGTCTGACCCGGCCCTATCCTGGTCCCAGGCAATGGTAGTCAAGGTCAAGGAGCCCCAGCCCTCTGAATATGGCTACTTCCGAGACGATTTACTGCTGTTTACCTATCTGCATTTAGCGGCGGAACCCACCCTAACCGAGGCGCTGATGGCCAGTGGGGTAAGTGCGATCGCATACGAAACCGTCATGACCGCCGATGGCAGACTGCCCCTGCTCACCCCCATGAGCATCATTGCCGGTCGGCTTTCAGTACAGTTTGGGGCGCGCTACCTCGAAAAACAACAGGGGGGACGGGGCGTGCTCCTCGGTGGAGTGCCTGGCGTACAGCCCGGTCGCGTCGTCATTTTAGGCGGCGGCATTGTCGGCACAGAGGCGGCTCGCATTGCCGTAGGCATGGGGGCTCAGGTCCAGATTTTAGACATCAACATCGACCGGCTGTCCTATCTAGAGACTATCTTTGGTTCCCGCGTAGAGCTGCTCTACAGCACGTCTGCTCAAATTGATCGGGTGGTGCCCGATGCCGATTTGCTGATTGGCGCTGTGCTGATACCGGGGCGCAAGGCTCCCACGCTGGTCAACAAAGCGCTAGTGGCCAAAATGCACCCTGGCTCGGTCATCATTGACGTGGCCGTCGATCAGGGCGGCTGTATTGAGACACTGCGACCCACCTCCCACAGCCAGCCCACCTATGTTGAAACCGGCGTTGTCCACTTTGGTGTGCCCAATATGCCAGGAGCCACCCCCTGGACCGCAACCCAAGCGTTAAACAACTGCACCCTACCCTACGTGATCAAGCTGGCAGATGACGGGTTAAATGCACTCCAAAAAGACCCCGCCCTAGCCCAGGGATTGAATGTCTCCCAAGGAAAAATTGTTCATCCGGCGGTGCAGGAGGCGTTTCCAGTCATGGTGCCTGCTTAAAACCTAGCGTTTCAGCCAGTTCAGCCCAAAGGGTAGCGCTTTATCGCCATCAGTACCGCGAGCTGGCGCAAACTCTGCTGGGTTCTGGTCATAGCGATTGCGAATAGGAATAGGTGGCCCCTGTCCGTCACCAACGAGGGCCGCCGTATCTTCTATGGCGGTCCGCAGACGCTTGGCCGCATAAATCGACATGTCGCGGGGCACGTTTATCCGGTCTCGCAGATAGCGTAGTCCGGTATCGCTACCCTGGGGTGGCTCACTAGCCTCTCCTGTCATCAGCTTAGTTAAAGCACAGCGTAGGGCTTCATCAAACACGCCGTCTTCGGTAGGATTTACCCTCACCAGGTTGTTGCGATGTTTTAATACCCGATGTAGGGCTTCTACGCGAGAGTTTTCAGGTTCAGGGTAGGCCACATCCGGCAGTCCTAGCCAGGGCCCTTGATCAACCCGTTTTTGATTGGCCTTGGTTTGGGTCTCATCGTTTTCCCAACAGCCCCCCATTTGGGGTGGCAGGTCGTGTACATGGGTATGAAAGTCGCTCTGGGTCCCCCGGTAGGTAGGGCGACTTTCCATGCCATCGCACCAGGTCCCAAAGTGGGGATTCTCTTCTCTCATGGAGTAGCCCTTGTAGTAAAACAGGCTGGCATTCATCCGCTCCACATAGGGGGTAAATACCAAATCTATAACGCCAAAGTCTTCTAAAAAGTAGGGTCCCGGTGTGGCCCCTAGCGCTGCTTCCACCTTGGCTATTACGGTTACAAACTGCTCCCGGTTAAACTGCTCCTGGCGAGCCGACCGCACCGGCTGACACAGCCAGCTACACCAAGCGCGAAAGAGCAACCGTTCCAGCTGCCGTAGGGGGATCGCTTTGGGGTCTTGCATGCCTATACCCAAGGGACCAAACGCCCCCTCCAGGGCAATCAAAATATCGTCGCTTTCGGTAATTAGCCGCCCGTCTAGCTCCAAGGCAGGTAGCATTCCTGATGGGACTTTGCGTTTAAACCAGGCTTCCTTTTGTCCATAGCAAAACATCGTTACCTTTTCGATGCGATATGGAATTTGCTTTTCTTCTAGCCATAGCCACACCTTTTGACAGTAGGGACACCAGGCATGGTTATCGCGAAAGAAGGTAACCCGCACATCAGCTTCGCTATGGCCAAACAGCCGTAGCCGCGCTTGGGCATTGGTGGAACCGTTGACCCGATCGACTTGCAGGGTGTCGAGGGCTTCTAACTCAGGCCAGCTAAGGGGAACGGTGGTCATAGTGGAGATAGGTAAACCAGTTTACAAAAGGGGCTTCGACAGAGCTGTCTAATCCTTAGTATCAGCTTAAACGCAATCTCCCTAGATTGTTGAATAACGAGTTGAACGGACGCAGACCGCTACTTGTCAACATGGTTACATCAAGGCCCATAGCCATAGCCTAACCATCAGGCAACAGTGTTATGTACCCAAAAAAAACCTTGTTCACCCTAAGGACAGGCGGTGCAGGTGACACCTGTTTCAGCGGATGGCGGCGGCTCACACAGTTTGTTTAGCTGCTGTGTCACTTGGTTAGCTTGGGGCTGTTGCCCAGCTGCATGCCAGTACCAGAGGGCATCCAAGTAGTATTCAATGGCTACATCTGGATGAGCGGTCATCTCAGCGATGCGGGCAACTTCGCATAGGACTATGGCAATACGCTCTTGGGTATGGTTATCAGGGTTTTGCAGGGACCGGTAAGCCTCCAAAGCGGCCTTAAATGAAGCCAGGGCAAAAAGATGATAGCGCTGGGCGTTGTAGATTTTTCCCATCATACCTAGAACAATCGCGGCACAGTATTGCCCCTGCTGATAGTCTATGTCGGCCAGGGTGTCGCTCAGCTGTAGACCCCGCTCTAGCACTTTTAGCGATACCTGGTGCTGATGGCGGTGGCTGTGCAGCAACCCCAGACGGCAAAGTCGAAGAATTTCCAACTTTAAATAGACGGGCAGCGATGATGTTTGAACGTCTGCTGGTGGCGATTCTGCCCCATGGTTTAGTTCATAAAGACGCTCGGTGAGCTGCAGGGCTGTAGCCTGATCGTCATCGCGCTCGAAGGCTTCAATGGCGTTAAGGTAGTCGAGGGTGGCTTGATCTACGTTGCCAAACTGAGCGTGAAGATAACCCAGGGTTTGGTAGTACTGACCGTCTAAATACATGGAGTAGATGTCCTATTTTGCAGGCGTACTTACTATTCGCTCTGAATGCCCGCAAGTTATGCAAACTGCACAACTTTCTTTACAAAGAAAGCGCTTACCATGCCGACACCTAAGAAAACACCGGTCACTTTGCTGCTGACCCCTGAGCTGCTAGATCAGCTGCGCGCTTATCAGCAGCAGCACGACATCACCTCCGTATCGGAAGCCATCTTGACGATTTTGCACGATTATCTGGAAATCGATGGCAAACCCACGCTGCCCTTTTCCCCCAGTCCGTCGATTTATGACGGTGTTGAGGACCGGGGGTGTGAAGTTTTAAGCGAGTATGCGTAGCCGTGCTGCGCCTCAGCTATGCAAAAAAGACATCCAGCAGCAGTTTGGATGCCATCAAAAAGCAAACGGTAGCTACAACCGGACGAATAAGTGTGCCCCCCTTGGCCAAGACGATTCTGGCCCCAAGCGAGGAGCCAATCACCTGCCCCGTCAGCATCACCAAACCAACGCCCCAATACACCTGACCAAAAATCAGAAAGTAAAGAAGTGATGACACATTGCTGGTGCAGTTAAGCAGCTTGGTATGGGCAGTCGCCTTGGTGAGGTTATGGCCCCACAGGCTCACCAGGGCCAGGGTCATAAACATGCCGGTACCTGGGCCAAAAAAGCCGTCATAAAAACCGAGCCATGGGGCTACAAATAGAGAAAATGCCCCATGGCTCAGACGGCGTTTTTGATCGGTGGCTCCCAGCTGCGGGCATAGGGCAAAGTAGGCTCCCATGCCCATGAGTAAAAACGGAATAATGGCATTGAGGATAGTGACCTGGATTTGTAGGACTAGCCAAACGCCAAAAACGGCCCCAACAAAGGTCATGAATACGGTGAGCCTGATATCGCTTAGTCGAACAATCCGCTTTCGCAAAAAGTAGATGGAGGCTACCAGGGTACCCCCGCTGCCCTGGAGCTTATTGGTAGCTAGGGCTATAGCTGGGGGTATCCCCACCATCAGCAGAGTGGGTAAGACAATCAGGCCACCGCCCCCGGCAATGGTATCGACGCAGCTGGCAACTACAGCTACAACAAATAACAGCGCCACTATATCTATGCTCAGGTGCATGGGCTTTTTAGAAATTGAGCCGATCCCAGGCAACTTAGCACGACAGCAGCGCTAAGTTAGCGTTTTACAATGGCCCACATGCGATCAGAGGCAATTTTCCACCAAAATACAGCCGTCAGATCCAAGAATCTTTTTAGCTGCTAAACAATAGTAGTTAGGAGTTACGCACTGTACAAAATAGGCGGCATGTGGGCTGACGAATCCAAAGGGTTTCGGCGTTGTTCTAAAAACCGATACCTTAAGCCTAGCGATGTCACGATCCATATGCATGGCAGCTAACAACAGTAGCTCGTGATACTTAAATTGCCAATACACATCTTAATTCCCTGTCAATGCGTAAGTCCTAGTAGTGACTGTATTACGACAAAATTTAGCTATAACGCCGACCCTGGCAACCCCAACGCTGGCGGCAACGGTCGCAAAAATATTCTCCGCGCCGTTGAAGGCTCCCTAGAGCGCCTCGGCACTGACTATATTGATGTTTATATGCTCCACACCTGGGACCAGGTCACCCCGGCGGCTGAAGTCATGCGCACCCTAGACGACCTGGTACGCTCGGGTAAGGTGCGCCATGTGGCCCCGAGTCTCGGTTCCCCTACACCTTTTTTGAACCCAGCCTGCAGGGCATGCTCAACGGTGGAGCCACCGTGGGAGACAAACCTAAGTCCTACCAGCCCCCGCTTTTAGTAAAGGGAGCAGGGGCGGGCGTCTCCGCCGAGTGATCGGTCAAGCAGATGGCCCAACCCTAGCGGCTAAACAGCAGCCAAATACCCACTAATGCCAAAAGAGCACCGCAGATCGCTCGAAATGTTATCCGCTCACCAATGACTAGGGCCATGGGTAGCACCATGATGGGGCTGGTGGCCAACAGCGACTGGGCAATGCCGGCGGGGGAATATTTTAGGGCGATCTGCTGGAGCCAGATGGCCAAATAGGTGCCAAAAAAAGCTGCGATCGCAACCCCACCCAGCAGCCTGCCGGAAATCATCGGACTAGGCTGCGGTTTGACTCGCCACAGCAGCAAGCCACCAATGCATACCAGCCCCGCCGACAGCCGCAGCAAACTGCTCCACAAAGGGTCCACCGCCGTATCTGCTAGAGCCGCCCGCGACAGCACGCTGCCAACAGACTGCCCTAGGGCCGATAGGACACCGAAAACTACGCCCCTGATGAGCCTTGCCCCAGGAACATCAGCCCTAGGGCTGCGCTCACCCACAACCCAGACAATACCCGCCAAGGTCAGCGCCATACCTAGCCAGGCCAGGGGCGATAGCTGCTCTTTTAAAAATATCAGGGACATCAGGGCCGCTAGCGGCGGAGCCAGCATCTCCAACAGCAGCGCCTGCCGCGCTCCCAAGGCGTTGACCGTCGCAAAGTAGGCCGTATCCCCCAGCCCAATCCCCACCACACCGCTAATCAGTAACAGCCACACCGACGCCATGGGCAGCGACATCAGTAGCTGCTGGCGGATCGCCAAGGTGAGCACGATAAACCCTACCGCCATCGACCCTTTAATCAGATTTAGCACCAGCGGCGACAGCTGCTTCCCCAACCGTCCAAACATCAGCGTCGCAAACGCCCATAGCCCCGCCGCACTCAGCGCCGCAATTTCTCCTTGGAACATAGGTGTTGGTTGTAAATTAGATGGCATTCTAGAGAAGCATACGTTGCCCCTAAGACCATTTGCCACCCGGCTAACCCATGTCAGTATCCACAGCTCGGCCATCCCAGGGCTTACCGTCCCATCCCTCCCTTCCCCCCGGCCTCCAGTCTCGCCTCGCCAGTCCCCTAAAAATTGGCACCGTTGACGTCCACAGTCGGGTTCTACAGTCGCCCCTGTCTGGCGTCACCGATCTAGTATTCCGCCGACTTGTGCGTCGCTACGCCCCCCAGTCGATGATGTACACCGAAATGGTCAGCGCCGCCGAGCTGCACCATGTGCGGCGGCTACCGAGGGTTATGGAAGTTGACCCCGACGAGCGTCCCATTAGTATTCAGCTATTTGATCGCCGACCTGAATTTCTCGCTGAAGCCGCCAAAAAAGCGGTGGACCAGGGAGCTGACACCATCGATATCAACATGGGCTGCCCGGTTAACAAAATCACCAAGAACGGTGGCGGGTCATCCCTACTGCGGGATCCTGACACCGCTGCCCGCATTATTGAAACCGTCAGCGCCGCTGTCCCCATACCGGTAACGGCCAAAACCCGCATTGGCTGGTCTGAGCACGATATTAACGCGGTGGACTTTGCCCGCCGCCTCCAGTCTGCCGGGGCGCAGATGCTCACACTCCATGGCCGGACCCGTTCCCAGGGATATAACGGTCTGGCCGACTGGAGTTGGATTGCCAAGGTCAAACAGGCTTTGTCAATACCGGTAATTGCCAACGGCGATATTTTTTCAGTGGATGCCGCCATTGAGTGCTTGGAGCAGACCCAGGCCGACGGCGTCATGTGCTCTAGGGGCACCCTGGGCTACCCCTTTTTGGTTGGAGAAATTGACCATTTCCTTAAAACTGGGGAGCGTCGCCTGCCGCCTACGGTGGTCGAGCGGCTGCGCTGTGCCCAGGAACACCTAACGATGCTAGCTGAGTACAAAGGCAACAGCGGCATCCGCCAGGCCCGTAAGCATATGGCCTGGTATGTCAACGGTTTTGAAGGAGCCGCAGAACTCCGGGATCGGCTGTGTCGGATTGAGTCCGTTGACCAGGGCTGTGGGCTGCTGGAAAAAGCGATTACGGTAATCTCACCAGAACTTAACGGCCGTACTTCCCTAAAGACCGCTATAGTGTAAGCATTTTCAGTCAGCATTTCCAAGCGGTTATTCAGTATGTCCTACGCCACCTACAGCTCCAGAGCAGACATGGGCGAGCTTCGCCGTCTACGCAGCCTGCTACCCCCAGAACTGCAAAGCTGGGTTACGGTAGAGCCCGCTATGGATGTAGGTCCACCCCTAATCACCTCCGAAGAGCTGGGTAAAGATCAAGTTGAGGTCCAAATCGATCTGCCCAAGTGGGAGCAGCTCGCCATTGACCAACGTAACCTGCTCTTCTGGCATGAGGTTGCCCGGGTCCAAAACGATACGATCCCCCGCGACGGGTGGGAGATGGCGGCCCTAGCCATCGGTCTTGGGGGCGCTGTAGGTGAGCTCTGGGTTCAAGACGGACTGCTGCTGCTGCTGGCCCTGGGACTGTGTAGCATTTCTGGCTGGCGGCTATACAGACGAAACAATGCTGAAAAGACGCTAAAAGAGTCCATGGACGCGGACGAAAAGGCCATTTCCTTGGCCACTCGTTTTGGATATTCCTTGCCCAATGCCTACAAAAGCCTTGGCAGTGCCCTCAAAACCTTGATTGAGCAAACTCCTAAAAAAAAGCAGCGGGATCGCTACGTAAAG
>JBCCAQ010000375.1:0-3401 GCA_039814735.1 Cyanobacteria bacterium P01_A01_bin.15 | reverse complement strand
CTAGCTGATCGTAGGGATCTAGAATCGGTGGGTGGGGCTGATAGGCTTTCAGCTGGGCCAGCTCAGCACGTAAAAAAGGCAGCATGGTTAGACGACAGGGCAGTACGGGGTTTATATTGTGCCATTTTTACAGCTGACAAAAGTCCTGGATCGCTAGCCAGATCTCTGCCATGGCGTCTGCCATGCCATGGTCAGTCTTCAGGCCCTGCAGCGTGATCCAAGGACGGTGCCGAGCCTGGTTGATGCTGGCTTCTAGGGCAATGACCTCGTCGTTTTTTCCGTGGAGAATCAGGGTGGGAATCGCCTTGGTCAAATGGCTGTCATCGTAGCGCTGGGCGTCGGTGATAAAGCCATAGTGCAGCCGCTGCTGATTTTGGAGACCGTGGTGATAGACCGATAACCAACCGCTGGTTTCCCACTGATGTAGCTGCTCAAGACCCAGACGCGGTAGCCACTGGTCTAAAAATTGAAACGCCGGGGCTAGCAAAACCAGGCGCTCAATTTGGTCCGACTGCTGCGCCACCCAGGTGGCGGTGAGGCCCCCCAGACTAGAGCCGATCAGAGTGGTGGGGCCTTGCAGCCGTTGGCTAACCTGGCGGATCTGGCGGGTAAGGGTGAGGTGGGCAAAGTCATTTTGGTTGAGATCCAGCAGGGTCAGATCGATTTTGTGGGTTTGAAAGTGCGATCGCAGCCATTGTCCCTTGTAGGACTGTGGGCCTGAGGCAAATCCATGAAGATAGATGTAGTCATTCATCGCTTGGTCCACCAGTGCATGCTTACGATATGATCAGCCCCGACAGGATCTCGCAATCAGCCTCTATGACCCAGCAGTTCCGTATTACCCTTCTTCCCGGCGATGGCATCGGCCCTGAAATCATGGCGGTTGCTGTAGATGTGCTCAAGGCGGTCGGTGCCAAATTTGATATCCAGTTTGACTTTACTGAAATGCCGGTTGGTGGCTGCGCCATTGATGCCACCGGTAGCCCCCTACCAGAGGAAACCCTAGACACCTGCCGACAGAGCGATGGGGTGCTGTTGGCGGCCATTGGCGGGTATAAGTGGGATGCGCTGCCCCGCGCCCAGCGTCCAGAAACCGGTTTGCTGGGGCTGCGGGCCGGACTTAAACTGTTTGCCAATCTGCGGCCAGCCACTATTCTGCCCCAGCTGATTGAGGCCTCATCCCTCAAGCGTAGTGTGATTGAAGGGGTGGATATTATGGTTGTGCGCGAACTCACGGGGGGCATCTACTTTGGTCAACCGCGCGGCATTTTTGATGCCGATGGCGATCGGCGTGGTGTCAATACCCTGGCCTACAGCGGTACTGAAATTGATCGCATTGGCCGGGTGGCGTTTGAAACAGCCCAAAAACGTCAGGGTCGTCTATGCTCAGTGGATAAGGCCAATGTGTTAGAAGTTTCCCAGCTGTGGCGCGATCGCATCACTGCCCTCGCCGCCGACTACAGCGACGTTACCCTGAGCCACATGTATGTCGACAATGCGGCGATGCAGCTGCTGCGCTGGCCCAAGCAGTTTGACACGATTGTAACGGGCAATTTATTTGGGGATATCCTCTCCGATGCCGCTGCTATGCTGACTGGTAGCATCGGCATGTTGCCGTCAGCCAGCCTGGGAGCGTCTGGCCCGGGTGTCTTTGAACCTGTACATGGCTCCGCCCCTGATATCGCCGGACAAGATCAAGCCAATCCCCTGGCCCAGGTGCTTAGTGCGGCCATGCTGCTACGCTATGGCCTGGGTCATCCCCAGGCCGCTGACATGATTGAAGCCGCCGTAGATACCGTTCTCAATCAGGGTTACCGTACGGGGGATATTATGGCCGCAGATATGACAGCCGTCGGCTGCCAGGCCATGGGGGCAGCTCTTCTCAAGGTTTTAGCCGACGCTCGTTAGCTCAAAAACGTTGGCGCAATTTGTTCAGGGCAGCTAGTATTGGCGTACTGACCCATAGCACAGACATCTAGGGTACGGACGCGGTTTATTATCAGTAGCAAATCAGTCGCTGCTGCTCTAAATCAAGTACGGTGCAGCTCAAAGTACTATCTAGCAACAGGGAGTGTTCAGTCGTGCAACCGTTACAGCAACCAGGGTACGGTAACCATGGTGAGGCCGCAGTGCATCCTAGCGTGGTGGCGACGGGGGGACAGCGCAGTTCGCTCAACCTGAGGTCTCCCTCATCTATGCTCGATCCGGCCTTGCTACGAGCGGCCCGCCACATTTACCGCACCTACTACGAGGTTCACCCTGAGATTGTTGAGCGCCCCATTGGGGTTGCTATTGGCCGTACTACCCGCCGGGGCAAGCTAATATTTGGTCCCAAGCCCGTTTTACTTCCCCATGAGAGCTTTATTCCGTTGACCCAGCTAGAGCCAGGTCTACACTAGGGTCCATGCTCACTAGTCTGATACCTTGGGCATTTGTCTTTGTCTTGGGTGCATCTATCGGCAGTTTTCTAAACGTTGTTATTTACCGGTTGCCAGCGGGAGTGTCGCTACTGTCTCCGCCGTCGCGCTGCCCCCACTGCCGCACCCGATTAAAGGCCTATGACAACGTACCTATATTGGGCTGGCTATGGCTGCGGGGGCGCTGTCGCTACTGTCAGGCCGCTATTTCAGTACGATATCCGCTGGTGGAATTAGCCAATGGCCTATTGTTTGTGGCCCTGTTTCTTCGCTTTGGCTGGAGTCTTGAAACGCCGATGTACTGGGGTCTAATCAGCTGGCTGGTGGCGCTGACCCTGATTGATATCGATACGCTAACCCTGCCAAATGCGCTGACCCTGTCCGGGGTTTGTCTGGGGTGGCTGGCCCAGGGGCTGTTGGCCATGATGTCTGGGCAAGCGATTGGGTTGACGTTGGCGGCTAGTGTTGCGGCTAGTGTCTTGGGGCTGTGGCTATTTGATGGCATTGGCCTTTTAGGCGCTGTTGTGGCTGGTAAAACTGTCATGGGCGGGGGCGATGGTAAGCTAGCGGCCATGTTGGGGGCCTGGCTGGGTTGGCAGGGATTGCTCCTGAGTGTCTTATTGGCGTCTTTTCTCGGAACCCTTGGCGGTGGTTTAGGTATCGGGCTGGGGCTGCTGGGGCGTCGTCAGCCTATACCCTTTGGGCCTTTTTTAGCCTTCGGTGCAGGAATTAGCATATTTTTTGGTAATTCCTTGATACAAGCCTATTTGAGGCTGTTCTTCTAGGGCTAGCAGTAATCTGTGACGGTAATAAAATCTGTTTGCCATAGGCTAGGGGGTTGGCGAGCCAGTAGGATTGAAGAACGCTATATATCGAGAACAGGGTATATGTCCCTCTTTGACTGGTTTGCCAACCGTAAGAAAGAAAGCCCCATTAGCCAAGATCGTCAGGAGCGAGAAATTGCGGACGGTCTGTGGACGAAGT
>JBCCAQ010000144.1:0-13458 GCA_039814735.1 Cyanobacteria bacterium P01_A01_bin.15 | reverse complement strand
CTCCGGTTACACCAGCTCCAGGCACACCGTCGGGAAATGTGATTTACCAGGTGATTGTGCCGGGGAGTTCCGACATCCTACGCGCGCGCGTTAGTTCGGTCGAACCGGGGGCTTTTCGGACGACGGTAGACGGCCAGACGGTGGTTCAGGCGGGTCGATTTAGCCAACGCTCCCGTGCCGATCAGCTGCAGCGCCGTCTGCAAGATGCCGGACTCAATGCGCGCATTGTGCCAACAACAACGGCGGCGAGTCCGTCCCCTAGTCCATCGCCTCGAATACCCACACCGGCTGCTCGCCAGGGGGAGGTGCTAATTATGATTGACCCTGGCCACGGCGGCCGCGATCCGGGGGCCGTGGGTCGCAATGGCTTGCAGGAAAAGGAAATCAATATCTTTATTTCCCGTCGTATCCAGCGCACCCTGGAGCAGCGAGGTTATCGAGTTGCCATGACCCGTACCCAAGATGTAGAAGTCGATCTGCAGCCTCGGGTCGATATTGCGGAGCGTGCCAATGCCACCATTTTTGTGAGTGTCCACGCCAATGCCATCAGCATGAGCCGACCCGAGGTGAACGGTCTGGAGACCTACTATTTTTCCACGGGGCGCAATCTAGCTCGGTCGATCCACAGCAGCGTACTGCGCAGTGTAGATATGCGCGATCGCGGTGTACGCCAGGCTCGGTTTTATGTGCTGCGTAACACGTCTATGCCTGCGGTTTTAGTCGAGACGGGGTTTGTCACCGGTCGCGAGGACGCTGCCCGTTTTCAAAGTAACGCTGCCCGTGAACAAATTGCCGACGCCATTGCCCAGGGGATTATCGACTACCTGCGCTGATGGTAAGCGATGTAAATCTAGGTGTTGAGCTAGCTACTACTAAGTTGGATTTGAGCTGCAGTCAAGGTTCAACCGCACAGGTTGAGAACCATAGCGCAGATCGTGTTGGCGTGCTAGCCAGGCTTGGCGTACCCAGCCCAGACGCCCCACCAGGGGCAAAATCTGCTGTGCGGCGGCCAATTTCCATGGAGCCGAGCGAAGTAGCTTGAGGCTGTTGGCTTCGCGCAGCTGTAGGGTTTGCGATCGCGTCACCTCCGGCAGCCGCTCCATCTGAATTAACTGCAGCGCTTCATCAACGTTGTTTGCCACGTCCTCCTGCAGTGCGGGCACCAGATAGTTGGTCGCTACAATCGCATCCCGCAAGGCTAAATTGATTCCCTGGGCGCGCACAGGGGACATGGGATGGGCCGCATCCCCCAGCAACAAGACCCCCGGCGCTGACCATTGGGGGCATCGCCCCACCACCACGTTTAGCCGCACTGGCTGAGTGGCCGCATCCCGCTGGGCTAATATATGTGCCCTGAGCCACTCCGGTGCCGACCTGGCAGCAAGGCTGAGCCAGTCATTGTTCCCCAGCTTGCCCAACCCCCCCTTTGGTAAAATCAGCCCATACTGTAACTGACCATCCCAGGAGGTGTAGCAGCTGGCCGGATGCTGCTGAGATTTTGCCATCAGGTAAAACTGACAGGTATTTTGCAGCCGTTCCGGTGCCGGTAGCTTAAACCACAGCACATCGTACTGGTCAGGCTGAAGCTTAATGGCTAGACCGGCCCTGCGCCTGACGAGAGAGCCGCGACCGTCACAGCCGACAACCAAATCAGCCCGGATGTCTGAGGTCCCGTTTTCTGTCTTTACCTGCGTGCCAACGACGCGGCCGTTGTCCCGTAGCAGGTCCTGCACCTGGCAGCCAAGCTTAAACTCAAACCCTTCATGTCTGGCTGCCTCAGCCACTATGCCCTGGAGCAGAGCCGGTTGGGAAACAATGCTGAGCGACCGATCGCCCAGCTCTGGCTCAGGCACCACAAAAACTTCCTCACCCCCCAGATGAATATTCCAAGACTCCAGTCGACGGTGGGGAATGCTGTGGAGCAGGGATCCTAATCCCATCTGAGCCAGGGCGTCCATACCGGCTGGCATTAACCCTTCGCCTCGAAATACCCGCTCGAACGAGGTTTCCTGCTCCAGTAAAGTGACACGAATGCCACCGCGAGCCAACAATAGCGCCAGGCTAGCCCCCGCTGGTCCTGCCCCGACAATAATGACGTGTCTGGCTGATGTTTCTAAATTTGGTCCCATGGGCGGCATTTAAAAAACGTCGGCCTGAGGTAGCCAGTCCAGCGGCCGTAACGTAAGCATTCGGCCTGCTGCCGTGTCCACTGCAGAAAATCTTGGCCATACAGTGTTGAGTTACCCATGGGTCTGACTATCATGTCTAGACCCATGGTAACGGTGATTATTGGCTGCTTGCGGTCAGCTGTTGAGAGTGACTGGCTGATTTTTGGGCTGCTATGTCTGCCCTAATAGCCCGAAACATGCCAAACCGACAGAGCCCTGCTCCAAAGGCCAAACGCATCAATAAAATGGTAGGGACCTCGCGCAGGGATTTTAGAAATCCTGAAAATCCAAATCGGACTAACCCTTTAGGACGTACGATGCCTTGCCAAATTGAGTCCAACCACGATGGCAGGGTTTCCTGGGTCCAGTCTGCCGTTACAACGGTGCCCTGGACCAATCCGGTAGCTTCCAGGTTTTCGGCAAATCCTTCGATGCTGGCAAATGCAGGATGCGACCACTGGTCTAGCAGCTGTCGCATCACCGGCTTCTCCCAAAAGCTTAGGGGTACCTGACGATCGTCTCGCTGATTCCAGTCGGCTAATACCAGTCGGCCACCGGGTTTGAGGACCCGCATTAGCTCTTGGGCAAATATGGCTTTATCTGGCATGTGGGGACCCGCTTCCACCGACCAAACCACGTCAAAGCTGGCATCTGGAAATGAAAGCTGCATCGCATCATCGACCTTGAACCTGGCGGTGACGCTATCGGGGGTAAGCTGCTGTGCCCGATTGACCTGCTGGGGGCTGATGGTGACACCCGTCACATCAAACTGATAATCCCGGGCCAAAATTCGGCTGCTACCCCCAATGCCACAGCCCACATCCAGCAGGGTAGTTCCGGAGGGTAGGGCCTCTAACCCACCCCACTTGACCATCTCATGAACAAAATCCGCTTTTGCTTTGAGAAAGTCCTTAGAACGAGGTGGGGAGCCATAGTGCCCTAGGTGAATATGTTCGCCCCAGTAAAACTCTAAAATGCCATCCTCAGTCCACTGATCATAGGAATTGGCTACTGACTCTGAAGATTGGTAGCGGCGAGCGCTCAATAAATAGGCGGCTATACCCAGCACGGACAGCGCTAGCAGTAACTTAAATACAAACAGTAGAGTCATGGTGAGAAGCAGCGATGTAAGTGTGCATTGTCGCTTCGGAGCTGACCCCATCAGCTAACCCTGGGCCAAGCGTCAAAAGCGATACATTCCTTTACATCTTACTTTTTTACCTCTTACTTTGTAGAGCGCTGGCTAGCTTGTTTAGTCAAGCTCGAGCACATTGGCAAGCGGCGGACGGGTCTTTACATCACCCGAAAGGTTTCGGACGCCTCGGTCAAGCCAATACTGGCTGCCAATCATTCACCACTGTTGATTTTCCCGAGTGTCCCTAACAGCGACTATAAAAAATATAACCGTGATAGGAATACTCAACGCCAGCACAATACTCGTGGGCACTACGCCTAAATCTGGCTCGCCGTAAGCAAGCTCAAATACGGAGCCAACACCTGCGATCGCAGTGATGCAGGTACCGGCTAAAAACAAACCACTTTTTGGAGTCACAGTATTCTCCTACTAATAAAGCTGAGTTCCCTGGGCTATTTTTCTCGGCAGACCGCTAACCAGGCGAGGTCGGATCCGCCTGCGGGTCTAGGCAACCTTTTTAACATCATTAGCAGAAAACCCGCCCTTCTGAAGTTCCTGGGTGAGGGCAAGGGCATTTTCAACACGGTCAACAAACATCACCCCGTTGAGGTGGTCCATCTCATGTTGGATGACCCGAGCTAGCAGGTCATCAGCTTTGATTTTCTGAGGACGACCATTTTCATCTTTATAGCTGACTTCAATGGCGGCCGGACGAATCACGTCCAAAAACACACCCGGAATGCTCAAACAGCCCTCTTGGCCACAGGCCAGCTGTTTGCTTTGACGGACAACCTTGGGATTTATAAGTACCAGAGGCTGGTTTGTGGCCTCTTCGGGGTCGGTATCAACCACTAAAATCTGTTTGTGAACACCCACTTGCGGCGCGGCTAAACCAATGCCATCTTGGCTATACATAGTCTGCAGCATCTTGTAGGTGAGTTCGCGGATATCCCCATCTACTTTGGCAACCCGCTTGGTCGCTTTCCTAAGCACCCGATCACCCAGATAGTGCAGCGTGAGGGGCGGAGTTTTTAACTTTTCTTTACTGACTGAAATACCCACGGCTAAATTGATTAGGCTGATGAATCTAACCCTATCCTAGCAATTAGGGTTTCACCTCGTGCACCCTGTACGCCGGTCCGATGCAATTGGGTGGAATTGGAGCGGAAACTATCCGATTCAATAGTCTGCTCTGCCTGTGTGTTCTGTATTATTCTCATGATTCGCTCAGCATGTTTGTAAACCAGCATGGGTAAGTTTTTTACTAAGGCTAGCTATCTGTTGCGGGAAACCCTTTTGGGACTGCAGCGCGGCGGTTGGATGAACTGGGCCGCCATCAGCACCATTATGGTGCTGCTGTTTTTGTTTGGGATTAGTTTGCAGGCGACCTGGCAGGTGGAAAGCTTGCTCAATCAGTTTGGCAGCCAGCTGGAAATAGCCGTTTACTTGGAAAGCGGTGTGACGGCTGACAGCCTTAGCGATCGCATTGGTAGTTTTGCTGAGGTGGCTCAGGTAACAGCCGTCACCAAAGAAGATGCCTGGGAGCAGCTCAGCGAGGAACTGGGTATCGTCGATATGCCCGGAGCCACGGAGCAGCTCAGGGGAAATCCCCTAGTCGATGAGATCAAGGTCAAGGTGCGGACATCTGACGCTGTCCCGACCGTTGCGGCTCAGCTAGAAAACCTGGCCGGTGTGGATGAAGTTCTCTACATCACAGAGGCTGTGCAGCGACTGACGGAATTAAATCAAGGACTGCAGTATGTCAGTCTGGGGGTGCTGGCCATTTTGAGTCTGACCTCTGTCGCCGTAATCACCACAACGATTCGATTGATTGTCATGGCTCGACGGCGAGAAATTGAGGTAATGCAGCTGGTGGGTGCCACCTCTGCTTGGATCTATCTGCCCTTTATCCTGCAAGGTATCGCCTTTGGACTAATGGGGGCATTGATAGCTTGGGCTCTGCTGGTGGGAACCCACCAGTCGCTACAGCGACTGTCGGCTCAACAGCCGGAATTTCTACAATTTTTGGCTGTAGGTCTGCAGTTTACGCCACAGCAGCTAATCTTGCTGCCAGCATCGCTGTTTGCCCTGGGTAGCGTGGTTGGACTGTTGGGAAGTTTGGTGGCAGTACGTAAATTTGCTGTACGTGCCTGAGCTTGCCACCTAGATCCGGTGCGGCAGCCTGAGCAGTTAAAGCTGAGAAATAAAGCATAAAAAAACTCCCGACCTCAAAAGGGTCAGGAGCCTATAAACGTTTCGAGTGAAAGCTGGTATCGAATCCAAGCCTAGTAGGCTAGACCCATGCTGCGAGTGGTTTCAGCACCAAGGTATACGCGAATACTTAAAAAGTCGGTGGGGCAGGCGGTCTCACAGCGCTTGCACCCAACACAGTCCTCGGTTCGAGGAGAAGAGGCAATCTGGCCAGCCTTGCAGCCGTCCCAAGGGACCATTTCAAGTACATCTGTCGGGCAAGCCCGAACACACTGGGTGCAACCAATACAAGTATCGTAAATTTTGACCGAATGAGACATCGGATGAATGCTCCAATATTATTAAACGGTTTCAGCTATAGGGCGGCTGAACTATGACCTGCAATGCAATGAAGCACCCCCTGGGAAAACATCCAGAAGTACTACAAATCACAACTTTGAAAAAGCTGTTTACATTAGCCAAAACTAGCCAAAAGAGTTCTCCAATCAAGCTTTAGTCTATCAGTGCCGTTTTTCGCGAAGAAGCTAACGTGTAAAAAGTTTATGGATCGTAATAAACTCCGTTCGTATTTTTCTTAGGACGGCTTGCTTAAATGCGACTGTGGGGTTCCCATGTAGGGCGCACGCTTTCCTATAAGATGAAAAAATGTCTAAATTCGGACAGACGTGAATGACGTCATGGAGTTTTCCAATCTGCATTTAGGATGTATTTTTTGCTGCCGCTGAAAAGGAAATTTGGAGATTATGTCTGACGCGATTTTGGGAAAGGTTCAATCGATTGTATCTGAGCAGCTAGGGGTTGATGTAGCTGAGGTCAAGCCAGAAGCTAGCTTTGCTAATGACCTCGGGGCTGATTCTCTAGATACGGTAGAGCTTGTCATGGCCCTTGAAGAAGAATTCGATATTGAGATTCCGGATGAGTCCGCTGAGAGTATCGGCACGGTTCAGGCTGCTGTTGATTTCATTAATGAAAAGACGCCTGCTTGAATTCTTCTGTCCGTTTGCAAAGCTGTTTAATGCCTTGGGATCGTTCCCCTTGTGTCAATGACCATGACAAGTACTGAAAAAAAGCGCGTTGTGATTACTGGGATGGGGGCAATTACCCCCATTGGTAATACTCTAGAAGCCTACTGGCAAGGCTTGCTTGCCGGTAAGAGCGGCATTGGGCCGATTACGTTATTTGATGCGTCCAAGCATAAATGTCGCATTGCGGGTGAGGTCAAAGGATTTGATCCGCTGGAGTATTTGGATCCTAAGGATGCCAAGCGAACTGACCGGTTTGCTCAGTTTGCGATCGCAGCCAGCCAGCAGGCCCTTGCTGATGCCGGTCTAGCTATTACCGACCTCAACGCAGAGCAGGTGGGTGTCATGATCGGCACCGGGGTGGGCGGACTCAAGGTCATGGAAGAACAGCAGTCCGTTTATCTAAATAAGGGTCCTAGCCGCTGCAGTCCCTTTATGGTGCCGATGATGATTGCCAACATGGCCGCCGGTCTAACGGCTATTCACACGGGGGCAAAGGGCCCCAACTCCTGTGCAGTAACAGCCTGTGCAGCCGGGTCTAATGCTATTGGAGATGCCTTTCGGATTGTGCAAAATGGCTATGCCCAAGCCATGATCTGCGGGGGAACCGAAGCCGCCATTACGCCACTATCCCTGGCTGGATTCGCCTCAGCCCGTGCCCTATCTACCCGCAATGACGATCCTGACCATGCCAGCCGCCCGTTTGATAAGGAGCGCGATGGCTTTGTCATGGGTGAAGGCTCTGGCGTCCTCATTTTAGAAGAACTCGACCATGCCCTCAGCCGAGGTGCGCGTATCTATGCAGAAATGGTGGGCTATGGCATGACCTGCGATGCTTACCACATGACCGCGCCGGTGCCCGGTGGGGCTGGGGCCGCCCGCTCCATGGAGTTGGCCCTTAAGGATGCGGGGGTATCCCCCTCGGAGGTGAGCTATATCAACGCCCACGGTACCAGTACCCCCGCCAACGATCCGACCGAAACCGCTGCCATTAAAACCGCCCTGGGGGACTATGCCAAACAGATTGCCGTGAGTTCTACCAAGTCAATGACCGGACATCTCCTGGGCGGCTCTGGCGGTATTGAAGGGGTGGCGGCCTGTATGGCTGTGGTCAGTGACCGGGTGCCGCCGACGATTAATCTGCAAGATCCGGACCCTGATTGTGATTTAGACTACGTGCCCAACCAAAGTCGTGGTCAAACCGTAGATGTGGCCATGTCTAACTCCTTTGGCTTTGGTGGTCACAACGTTACCCTGGTTTTTCGCAAGTATCGTAGTTAGTGCTACGGCTTGGTAGGTATAATGACCTAACGGAAAACATTAAGTAAAACGAAAAGTTTGCCTGCTATGTAGGTGGCTGATCGCTCGTAAGCGTGTTCAAATTAATTAATGGATGTGCTGATGAACCTGCGGTATGGACTTAGGCTGTTAGCTTTCCTGCAATGGGGTTGAGGCAGATCGCCCAGTCCTCTTGAACGTTCGCTGGTGAGCGCTAGAAGCCTGCTACCGCTGGTTGTGGGAGTGTTTTTGCCGCGTTGCTGTGGATTCTTTGGTTTTTGGTCTGAGTTTTTACAGCTGCGTAGATTATGCGCCTTTCCGTTTCTAACCCATGCTATGCCGGGGTGTCTGTTAGAGGGCTCCCGATTTGCTGTTCACCATCAGCAAGGTGCGTGCAACGATTACTAATCTGTTCACACCGACTGTACCGTCGTTAATTACTTGGAAGACTATGGCTGTCGCAACCCAATCTCTTGAAACGCAGTGTATCAATGCCATTCGGTTTTTGGCCATTGATGCCGTTGAAAAGGCTAAATCTGGCCATCCCGGTTTACCGATGGGAGCTGCGCCGATGGCGTTTGTTCTTTGGGACCAGTTTATGCGCTTCAATCCCAAAAATCCCCGGTGGTTTAACCGCGATCGCTTTGTTCTCTCTGCGGGACACGGTTGCATGCTGCAGTATGCGTTGATGCACCTAGCGGGTTATGACAGTGTCAGTATTGACGATATTAAGAACTTTCGTCAGTGGGGTGCCAACACCCCTGGACACCCCGAAAACTTTGAAACCCTGGGGATTGAGGTCACCACTGGCCCCCTGGGGCAAGGTATCTGTAATGGGGTGGGTCTAGCCATGGCAGAAGCTCACCTGGCAGCCCGTTTTAACAAGCCTGACTGCACCGTGGTTGACCACTACACCTATGTGATCCTGGGTGACGGCTGCAATATGGAAGGTGTTTCTGGCGAGGCTTGCTCCCTGGCGGGGCACCTCGGTCTAGGTAAGCTGATTGCCCTCTATGACGACAATCATATTTCTATTGATGGCTCTACGGATATTGCCTTTACTGAGGATGTGAGCAAGCGTTTTGAGGCCTACGGCTGGCATGTGCTGCATGTGGAAGATGGCAATGGTGATCTAGATGCGATCGCAGCCGCCATTGCAGAGGCCAAAAAGGTAACTGACAAACCCACCATGATCAAGGTGACCACCACCATTGGTTATGGGTCGCCCAATATGGCTGATACCTCAGGCGTCCACGGAGCCGCCCTAGGGGATTCAGAAATTGCCCTCACCCGCGAAAACCTGGGTTGGGACCACGAGCCTTTTGTGATTCCTGAGGATGTGACAGCCCGTTTCCATCAGTCGGTTGAGAAAGGTGCCAGTGCCGAAGCGGAGTGGAACCAAACCCTGGCCACCTACCGCACCAAGTATGCCGACGATGCCACCCTGTTTGAACGCATGCTCTCTGGCAAACTGCCGGAGGGTTGGGAAGCGGCCCTGCCGACCTATACCCCTGATGGTAAAGCGATTGCTACCCGTAAGACTTCGGAAGCTACACTAAACGCTCTGGCTCCGGCTATCCCTGAGCTGATTGGGGGGTCCGCAGACCTCGCCAAGTCCAATAACACCCTGATGAAGATTTCCGGCGACTTCCAAAAGGGTGCCTATGAGAATCGCAACCTGCGCTTTGGCGTGCGTGAGCATGGCATGGGGGCTATCTGTAATGGGATTGCGCTGCACAGTTCTGGCCTTATTCCCTACTGTGCTACGTTCCTGGTATTCGCCGACTATATGCGGGCGGCCATTCGCCTGTCGGCCCTGTCTGAGGCGGGGGTGCTCTATGTCATGACCCACGACTCCATTGGTCTTGGCGAAGATGGACCCACCCACCAGCCGGTGGAAACCATTGCTTCTTTGCGGGCAATTCCTAACCTCTATGTGATTCGTCCAGCGGATGGAAATGAAACATCGGGGGCCTATAAGATTGCGATCGCAAGTCGTACAACTCCCACACTGATGGCATTCTCCCGTCAGAACCTGCCTCAGCTAGACGGTAGCTCCATCGATGCTGTAGCCAAGGGAGCCTATGTGCTTTCAGATGAAGCCGATGCCGAGATTATTCTGATTGGCACGGGCAGTGAGGTATCGCTCTGTGTTGAGGCCGCTAAACAGCTGCAGTCTGAGGGTAAAAAAGTGCGCGTTGTTTCCATGCCCTGCTGGGAGCTATTCGATGCTCAAGATGCCGCCTACAGGGAGTCGGTTCTACCCAAGGCCGTTACCAAACGGCTGGTGGTTGAAGCCGGTATCGAGATGGGTTGGGGCAAGTACTATGGCGCTGAAGGCGATATGATTAGCGTCGGTCGTTTTGGCGCATCGGCTCCCGGTGGTCGAGTCATGCAAGAGTTTGGCTACACCGTAGAGAACGTGGTTGCTCGCGCCAAGGCTCTCTAATCTCTCTAATTTAGAAGATTCATCCGTAGGGGCAATAATCTTTGGTTGTAATTGCCCCTGAATAGAGAAAGGCCCTAGAAATTAATTTCTAGGGCCTTTCTCTATTCAGGATATGTCCAGCTCGGGCCTATTCAGCCGTGCTATCGCCGGACGTTTCCGGTGAGGCCAGATCTGCTGGAATTGACTCAGCGGCTGCAGGAACGGTTTCTTCTACGGGGGCAGTGTCCACAGCTGCAGGCAGTTCGGGGACCGGATTAGTCAGCCAACCGGCACTCAAAATAACCGTAATCCCCATAAACAGTATAGTCAGCACCCAGGTAGCGCGGTTTAACGCCGTCTCAGCACTTTTAGTACTGGTAAACATTTGAGCTTGGCCGCCCAGGGCACCGAGGCCGTCCCCCTTGGGGCTATGAAACAGCACCAAAATTATTAACCCAATGGCGGAGACGAGCCATACCACCTGTAAAACCGATATTACCATTGCAAATGTTTAGCCTGACTGTTCCGTAAACTGCTGTGTGCGTCCCGCGCTCAGGGTTATAAATCCTAAGCGGACCAAACCATGGTAACCCAGGCCATGGTGCCATGGCGAGCGACCTCTTTTAGTCTTTTTAGGGCGGCTGGCTGTCAAATCAAAGGGATACCTTGACTGGAGTACGATTCCGCTTCACGTTAACGCGAGCAGGCTCAATCATCGATTGGCCTGTCATTTCCTTGGGCTGAGGCAGCTGGAGAATTTCTAAAATGGTAGGGGCAATATCAGCCAAACATCCATTTGACCTCAGCTCAACCTCGCCACCGCGACCTGGAATTTTTAATCGCTCCCCTTCTAAAAGGATAAAAGGCACCGGATTGGTGGTGTGGGCAGTCCAAGGCCGACCCTTCTCGTCCCACATATATTCGGCATTACCGTGATCCGCGATAATAATTGTGGTGCCGCCCGCTTGACCCACGGCACCCAGCAGACGACCCATCTGCACATCCACCGATTCAAGTGCCTGAATAGTGGCTTCCATATTGCCCGTATGGCCAACCATATCTGGATTGGCATAGTTGATCACAACCAACCCGTACGTTCCCTTATTGATCGCTGTGATGGCAGTATCAGTAACCGCTCTGGCAGACATTGCTGGTGCCTTATCATAGGTGGCTACCTGGGGGCTTGATACCAGTTCTCGGTCTTCTCCATCAAAGGGATCTTCACGCCCGCCGTTAAAAAAGTAAGTGACGTGGGCATATTTTTCGGTTTCAGCGGTACGAAACTGTTTGAGACCATGGTCAGCAATAACCTCACCTAAAATATTGCTGAGGTTTTGGGGCTCAAAAGCTACATCTACAGGCAGAGTGCTATCGTACTGCGTCATCGTCACAAAATGGAGAGGGTCAACCACCACCTGCCTTTCAAACCCATTGAATGTTGGATCTAAAAAAGCCTGGGTAAGCTGACGAGCCCGATCGGGGCGAAAATTAAAGAAAATAACGCCATCGTTTGGAGCAATAGCACCAGGGGCTAGACGTATCGGCTGAATAAACTCATCAGTAATGTTCTTGGCGTAGGCAGCCCGGACCACATCCAAGGCTGTATCGCCGCTGCCTTCCCCTGGATCGGTCATGGTGTCATAGACCGTTTTAACCCGGTCCCAGCGCCGGTCACGGTCCATGGCATAATAACGACCGCTAAGGGTGACAATACGGCCCACGCCATGCTGCTCGATATAGTCCTGCAGTTTTTGGAGAGCTGATTGGGCCTCAGTGGGCTGAGTATCCCGCCCGTCGGTAATGACATGGATACAGACATCGTCAATGTCCTGGGCTTTGGCCATGTCCAGTAGGCCAAACAGGTGGTTGAGGTGTGAATGGACTCCACCCTCGGAGCACAGTCCCACCAGATGAAGTTTGCTGTTGTTGTAGCGGACATTCTGACAAATGTTCAGCAGGGCCTTATTTTCCTGGATAGAGCCATCGTCAACCGCATCGGAAATACGAACCAGTTCCTGAGGTACAACGCGGCCTGCACCAATATTGAGGTGGCCCACTTCAGAGTTACCCATCTGGCCGTCGGGCAGACCGACGTCTTTACCGGATGTCTGAATCAAGGTGTGGGGGTAGGCTGTCCAGAGACTATCGATGACAGGGGTCCTGGCATTATTGATTGCATTTCCATCATCCTCATCGCGATGTCCCCATCCATCTAGGATGACGAGCACCATTGGGGAAACAGGCTCCTGTGTCATACTTAGAAATCCTTCTTGCAATTTTGAACAACTGTGCCTAGCGTTTATCTAGCGCGATCATATCACCCACGCTTTCCTGATTATTGAGGCTTGCTTTACTATTCTTTTCTATACGGCAAGAATCAGCTTGCGAAATTTTGATCAAAGAATTGGTATGAGGTTAAATATTTTTGATGCTTGCTAAGGTCGCTTAGCAAGCGCCTTTCATCGATATTCTTTGAGTATTTTGTCCGGTAAAAATAGAGCTAATAAACGCCAAAAATTAGCCCCATAGCCCCTATGAAAACAGGTTTTATCAAGGCAAGAATTGAATTTTGAATAGGTTATTTTACCTATAAGCACAGCGGTAGCTGACAATCAATTTCTGCCCATGGCTGTTTTGCTGCCGGCATTAGCTTACCTGGCACGAAAGCCCAAAGACTCAAGCTTCTAATGTTCTATATACTTAAGTCTAGGGTGGGCGCTCCAGCTAATTATTAGAATTTCAGAAAAGCTTTGGAAATACGGAGCCAAAATCAAGATTGTGCTGTCCAATATTGGCTTAAGTTACCCGTATACCTTGTGAATTGACTAGCTTTTCTTTTTGGTAGCGGCTTTTGATTTTTGCTTATCCTTCTGCTTTTGGCGTTTGGCCATGGCTTTAGACTTCCGTTCAGCTTCCAACTTTTCCAGTCTTGCGCGCTCTTTTTCCTGGGCTATTTTGTCTAAATAGTAGCTGTAGTCTCCGCGATATAACCGCAGCTCACCCTCTCTGATTTCGACTATTTTATTGGCAACCTGGGAGATAAAAAATCGGTCGTGGGAAACAATCAGGACTGTCCCGTCATAGGCTTTTAGGGCGGACTCTAGCATCTCCTTGGCGGGGATATCTAGATGGTTAGTGGGCTCATCAAGGACTAGAAGGTTTGCGGGAGCCAATAGCATTTTGGCAAGGGCCAGCCGTGCTTTTTCCCCCCCGCTG
>JBCCAQ010000329.1:0-4846 GCA_039814735.1 Cyanobacteria bacterium P01_A01_bin.15 | reverse complement strand
GTCTCAATACGGAGGTGCTGGGGGCTTCGGTTGACAGTGAGTTTTCTCATTTGGCTTGGATTCAGACCGAACGTAAAGCAGGTGGAATAGGGGATTTAGCCTATCCTTTGATATCTGATATTAAGAAGGAAATTAGCGCTGCCTATAATGTTTTAGAGCCTGAAGCGGGTGTTGCGTTACGGGGACTATTTCTGATTGATAAGGATGGCATCCTGCAGCATTCAACCGTTAACAACCTTTCTTTTGGTCGCAGCGTCGATGAAACTCTGCGGGTTTTGCAGGCAGTACAGCATGTACAGTCCCATCCTGATGAGGTTTGTCCGGCGGGGTGGACTCCTGGGGATAAAACGATGAATCCTGATCCGGTGAAGTCAAAGAAATTTTTTGCATCGATTGTGGACTCTTAATCCGCTTTACTACTCAATCTTTAGGTGTCAATGGCCGCAGCATTCAAGCTGACCTCTATGGATTTTCGACGGGTTGTGAGTCAACGATTCGTCAGAAATTTTTTGCCACTGCCCGCGTTAACCAAATTTCGGGTAGGTCAGCCTCTACCCGATTTTGAGCTACCTGTTGCTGGTCAAAGGGCAACGATTAGACTGTCTAGCTATTGCGGTACTTCTGCTGTCGTCATTGTCTTCGCACGGATTTTTACAGAAAAGCAATACTGTCCTTTCTGCTATCCACATCTTTTGTCGATGGTGGCTGCTTACAAAAAATTTGAGCAGCTGGGGGCTGAGGTACTTATGGTTACGAGTACCGATACCCAGCAGAGCAGGTCAATACAGCAAGACCTGGGGCTAGCCATGCCGCTGCTGATCGATCCTGACTGTGCTAGCTTTCGTCGGTATGGCACAGGGCAAGCGCTGGGAGCCCCGCTGCCAGCCCAGTTTGTGGTTGATCGCTCGGGCAAGCTGACATTTCAGCATTTGTTTTCATTTGCCCATCATAATGCCAGCGCAGAGCGACTGCTATGGGCGGTGCATAACGCTGGTCGCTAGTTGGCCATGAATAACGGAGAGGGAGGGATTCGAACCCTCGATAGGATTTACACCCTATAACTCCTTAGCAGGGAGCCGCTTTCAACCACTCAGCCACCTCTCCAAGTTTAGAGCTGCATTATAACAAGCTATCTTCAGCAGGGCAAAGCTTTCTAGCGCTATTTCTCGTAGTGATGCGCGGCAGGCGATGTTTAAAGCTGCAGAGAACTTCCCAGGATATGGTCCCGATGCGATTGGCCCAATCATCAGCTGTAATTTGGTGGGGAGGTGAACCGCCAAGCAAAGTGACAACATCGCCTTCGTGTAGAGGATGAATATTGGAGACATCTAGCATGAGCTGGTCCATGGTAATGGCACCAATTTGAGGGACAAGCTGATTGCCGATCACTACACTGAGCCTGTCTGATAGCACGCGGGGCACGCCGTCGGCATAGCCGATACCTACTATGGCAATGGTCATGGACTGTTTGGCAATAAAGCGGTGACCGTAACTGACACCAGCACCAGCGGGAATCTGCTTGATGTGGGTGATGCGTGCTTTGACGGCTAAAGCCGGTTTGAGACTGATTACGGACCTGAGGTGGGGAGCAGGTGATACCCCATAAATGCCCAGACCTACACGTACCATGTTGTACTGAAATGCACCTGCATTGCTGAGGGTGGCAGCGGTGTTGGCCAGGTGTAGCCGGGGGGGCAGTCGGTGATGGGTTTTGAGCGTTGCGATCGCACGCTCAAACCGCTCATGTTGCCGATACATTTCAGTGTTATCGGTCTCATCAGCCGTTGCAAAATGGGAATACAGACCGGTAATCTGCAACGCCGGTAGCCCGGCCACAAACTCGACAAACTCCAAGGCTCGCTGCCAGTCAGCTCCCAACCGCGACATACCCGTATCCAGCTGGATATGCACTGGCAGTGGCAAACACACCTCGCTGAGAGCCTCCGCAAATACCAGGGCCTGCTGAGGTGAGACAATCGTCGGCTGCAGCTGCCAGCGGGCAACGGCGCGAATCTCCTCAGCATGGTTTAACGCCCCCATCACCAAAATGGGGGCCGCCACCCCCGCCTGCCGCAGCTCGATCCCCTCGGGTACCGTTGCCACCCCCAGCCATGTCGCCCCGGCGGCCAAAGCTGTCCGTGCCACTGCGATCGCACCGTGGCCATAGGCATCGGCCTTGACCACCGCCATCAGCTCAGTCGCTGGCCGCAGCAGCTGACAAAACTCGCGCACATTATGCTGAATGGCCTCTAAGCTGATTTCCACCCAAGCCCTTGAGCATCGCATTGCTGACACGCTAGGCGTATCTTCCCAACTCAGCATTTTGCTCTCCTTCACCGTCAACAACACACCCACAGCACAGTATCGCAAGAGTTCAGCCGCCCAGGTGACCTGTGTTAGTATCAAATCACAACTTATTGACCCCAGATTGAACCTCAATGAGTAAGGTTCTTGTCTTGAATGCTTCCTATGAGCCGTTAAACATTACGAGTTGGCGGCGGGCTATTGTGTTGATTATCAAGGGCAAGGCCGAAACCGTAGAACATAACGGACGGGCAGTCTATGCAAATTTTCCTTTGCCCACCGTCATCCGTCTGCGTCACTACGTACGTATTCCGTACAAGGATATTCCCCTGACCCGTCGAAATCTGCTCTACCGCGATAATCATACCTGTCAATATTGCGGTTACGTCGGCGATGGCCTTACCCTAGACCACGTAATTCCTCGCTCCCGTGGAGGCAAGGAGGTCTGGGAAAATATGGTGTCTGCCTGTGTACGTTGCAACGTAAAAAAAGGCAATCGTACCCCCAAAGAAGCCACCATGCCGCTGCGGATCACACCGCGCAAGCCCCACAGCAGTCTGTACTTTGAAATTGCCCGCCACACGCGCGGAGAGGCCCACAAGGAATGGCGTAAGTATGTGATTGGCCTGACCGGCTAAGCTACCCACGCTAGTTCTATCGTTTTCTGCCTTCCCTCACCCATCTTTGCGCATGGCATCCCAAGACACATTGCTGAAATCGTCCAACCAGAGCTACAAACCCAACCTGGATTTGAGCGATGGCCCCGAATCATCGCTGCGGCATCTGCTCATGACCCATGCGGGCAGTCGACAGCTGGTGTTACTACAGGACTTCCCGGATCCGGACGCCCTATCCTCAGCCTGGACCTATCAGCTGATTGCCGCTACCTACGATGTAGACTGCGATATTTTTTATTCGGGCACCCTGAGTCACCAAGAAAATATTGCACTGGTCAAACTCACCAACCTACCGGCCAAACGATGGTCAAATCAAAAGCCGCCGGATCTATCGCAGTATGGAGGCTATGTTCTCGTCGATACCCAAGGTACTACCAGCCAGCTGTTAGATCGGGTGAATGCCGCTGAAGTACCCCTCTTAGTGGTGATTGATCACCATACGCTCCAAGGTAAACCCGATGCCGAGTTTACTGATATCCGCCCAGACGTTCGGGCGACAGCCACCATTTTGACCCAGTATCTCCAGGCGGGACTATTGGATCTAGACCGCAGCAATGGTAAACACGTCAAATGCGCCACTGCCCTAATGCACGGACTGCGCTCAGATACAGGGCAGCTGATGCAGGCAGCAGAAGCTGACTTTATGGCCGCCGCCTACCTTAGCCAATATTGTGACGCCCAGCTTTTGAGCGCTATTTTGCAGGCATCCCGGTCTAAAAGGGCTATGGACGTAATCGAACGGTCGCTGCGCAATCGTAAAATTCACAACAGTGTCTCCATGGCGGGTGTTGGCTATCTGCGCTACGAAGATCGCGACGCCATTCCCCAGGCGACGGACTTTTTGCTCACCGAAGAGGATGTTCACACCGCTGTCGTCTATGGGATTGTCCATGACGAAGACGATGAGCGGGAATTGGTGATTGGCTCTTTACGAACCAGTAAAATCACCCTGGATCCGGATGAATTTATCAAAGAGGCGTTTGGTCAAGACGGTCAGGGTCGGTTTTTTGGAGGCGGTCGTGCCACGGCGGGTGGCTTTGAGGTGCCCGTGGGCTTTTTGTCAGGTTTTTATGAAAAAAGCGACTACAACCGCCTTAAGTGGGAGGTGTTTGACCTGCAGATTAGACAAAAGCTCTTAAAACTAATCAATCCAGAAAACGGCATGATTAATACGGATTAGGGGGGATGCCGAATTCAACCACCCAGGTTTACTTTATTCGCCATGGGATTGCCGCTGAGCGAGGCACCTATGTCAACGACGCCCAGCGACCGCTGATCCAAAAAGGACTGCTGAAAACCAAACAAGTTGCTCAACGGCTGGCGGCTTTGGATCTGTACTTTGATACGTTGCTGAGCAGTCCCCTAGTGCGCGCAGTTCAAACGGCGGAGCTTTTATGTCAAGCAGATCTGGCTACAGCCTTCCAGGTTTTTGAACCGCTGGCCCCCGGTGGCAACTTGCAGGACTGGTTGGATTGGCTCGGAGAACGCTCCTTAGGTCATGAAACCGTTGCTTTAGTGGGCCATGCGCCCGATTTAAGTGAGTGGGCACAGCAGCTGGTTCAAGGTGGGCATGACGCTCAGTGGGTCTTAAAAAAAGCCGGTATTATTGGGGTGAGTCTGTCCGACCCGCAAAATGCCATTGGCCACAGCCAGCTCTTTTGGCTAGCGCCGCCCCGTTTTATGGTCTAAAGTCTGCCGGTCTTCCTGAAGAAAGACCGGTCTAAAATTCGTAATCAGCTCACTTCTCGATATCCTTAACTAATAGAAGAGAGTAGCGGTAGGACGACTAACGATGACCCTATGCGAATATCGCCCTGGTTTAGAGGGAATTCCCGCCACAGAATCAAGCATTAGCTATGTGAATG
>JBCCAQ010000019.1:0-34225 GCA_039814735.1 Cyanobacteria bacterium P01_A01_bin.15 | reverse complement strand
GTTTTAGCAGGCACTATTACACAAAAAACGTTACATCCGCTTACTTTGTTGGCACAGCTTGTAGGGCGTCAAGTCAGTGGTGAACTCTTAGTGGTTTCCAATGATGTTCGCTGGTCCCTATGGCTACAGCGCGGCAAGCTTTTATTTGCAACCAGCTCTCAAAATGGATTCGACACCCTGAGACTTGAGGGACGTCAGCTGTTTCCCGAATCGGTGTCCGATTTAGTCCTAGCACAGCTGCAGCTTTATCATCGCCAATACACACAGCAGGACAATGAGCTGATGGCGGACTACCGGGCCGTTCGCTGGCTTTTTGAACAGGGCCACATGAGCTTTGATCAAGCAGGTGAGTTAATTCGTGCCCTGGCAATAACAACGCTGACGTCCCTACTCAGGGTGAGCACAGGCAGCTACGAAGTTAATAGCTTTGGCAATATCGCTGACTATCCGGCCTTTTGCAGCTTGGATCTCCGGACCCTAGTAGAGCAGTGCCATCAGGGCACAACAACAGTTTCACCAAAGCGTAGTGTCGCTCCCAGCGATGACATTACCGCTGCCCAAAGCAGTCAAACCTTAAAAGAGCGCATTACTCCAAAAGCCGATCTTCAAACGTTACTCCAGCAGACATCTGGTGGTACGTTCGCCCCGTCTAACCTGGGGTCTGACATGCTTCACTCCGCTGCAACGGTGAAGGGGGGCACGTCTCCCTGCTATCAGCTGGTGTGCATCGATTCTGATAATCAGTCCATCCAGGCACTGAAGGGATATTTAGAAGACACGGTTTTTTCCATTACGTCGGTGGATGATGTAGCAACCGCCGTTGCGGACCTGGCCAAGTGCCAGCCTGACTTGATCATGCTGAGTACCACCATGGATGGGTTAGACGGATTTGATCTGTGCTCCCACCTGCGCCGCCATCCTCAATACAAGGATGTGCCCATTATTTTGCTGGCCAAACAGCCCAATCTAATTGGGCGAATTCGAGCCAAGCTGTGCGGTGCTTCTTTTTATATTGGTAAACCTATTAATCGAACTAAGCTAATGGTGAATCTATTTACCCTACTGGTTTAGGTCAATAGCCGCTGAAGGTTGGCACCTGGTCTTAGAACATACCCATACTCTTGCGAAAAGCCGGTTCTAGACCGGCTTTTTACTTAGTGGGTGAGCACTTAGTGGGTCCAGTTGGTCAGCTGGGTCTGCTCTTTGTGGCGAGCAATGCGCTTTCCAAATGGTTCGACTGAGTGGAAATGGTTGTAGTCAATGACGGAGCGACCCGCATCACTCATGGAGATGATATCGACAAATTTGTGGTTCCAGTAGATGTCGTAGGCGCTAAAGGAATGACGGGCATGGATGGTCTGGGATAAGGTTTCGTCTAGCCCCGTTAGGGTGACGATAATTTCAGCTCGCGTTTCGCGTAGGGTATTTGGGGTTTCTCCATAGAGGGGACTATCGCTAGTAAGGCGATGCATGGCTGTCCAGGAAAGACTAAATACAGGGGTGTGGGAACGTACCAGCTCTAAATCGTGAAAGCGCCGAATATGTTCACCTTCTTCGGTGATCTCATCGCGCACCAGGGTAACCCAAAGCTGCGCCTCCAAAATATAGTTACGCCGCTCGTTAGCGGTCCGAAACATGAGGGTGGGAACCCCATTAAAGGGAGCGACAACAGCGACGCGGCTGTAGAGAATCCGGGCGGTGGGTAGGGAAAAGCGGGAGAACACTAGCCCCGTTGTCATGGCAATAAAAAACAGCCCAAAAATGGATTCGATAACAACAAGCCAGTGGGTATAGGTGCTGGTGGGGTACATGGCACCATAGCCAATGGACGCCATGGTTTGGACACTAAAGAAAAATAAATCCTGAAAATAGCCTTCACGGATATTTGCGATCGCACCCGCATCGACGCTATAGGCAATCGCAAACAGACAATTAACAAACAAGTAGCAGCCGCTGACCAGCATGATGAACGCAAACCAGGAAATAGTCAGCAAGATATGGTACAAATCCCCCCAATAAGAGTGGGTAACACCGAGCCGCTCAATATTCGGATAGCGGTGCTCTCGATACAGCAGCAGCCGTTTCGAAGCACGACGAAGTCGAGGTTTTAACATACGTACTGACGAGATAGGACGGAACGCAGTGAATTCAAAAAACGGGCAGCCCCAGGGCAGCATCGGCAGCGTTTGCCGGTCACGGACATGGCGTAACCCCCGGCAGACAGTAGGACCAATGGGCTGTTCACAACAGACAACTTAAAACCCCAGGGCAAAGGCTTAAGGCATTTAAGATATCCCAAACCCGGAAACGTTACAAATTTTCATGCTTTGTTTCCGCTTATTGTAGCCAAAAGCAGTGGCCTAGCATTCGTTGAGGTTGCAGAGGGTTTGCACAGCCACTATCCGCAAACATCACGGCTCTTGACAAACAACTATATTCCCTAGACAGATGATTTAATAGAAAGGGATAGCGTCTGTACGGTCTGGCCGTAATTTCACAGCGCCAGACTGTTGTATCAGTTGAAAATGATGATATTAGGACAACAGCACATGAGCATTTTGGGGTTCTTGAGCACGGCTCGATTGAGTGTCAGGCTGTTGGTGGGAATCTGCTTACTGACGGGCCTACCGGCGGCGGCGCAGACGTTTAGCCCAGATCAAGCACCTGTGCTAATAGCCCAAAACTTGAGTCTTAGCGAAGGCAGTCGGGGGCCCGCTGTTAGCGAGCTGCAGCGCCGGTTGGGCAGTAATGGCCTGTTTCCAGCATGGGCCGTCGATGGTATCTATGGTCCAGCCACCACCCAAGCCGTACGACAGTTTCAGCGGATTCGTCGGCTTAATGTAACCGGCATTGCCGATATCCAAACCTTAGATTTGCTAGGTGTTAATACAAACCAGGTGACGTTTGGGCTATCCCACCCAATCCACGGAACCATTAGCAGCGATCGCGTCACGGCCAACTCCAGCCGTGAGGACGTCCGCATCCTGCAGCAAGTTATGCGTAGCTTTGGCTTTAACTTAGTAGCAGATGGCGTTTACGGTGGCCAAACGGTGCAAGCCGTGAGAGCCTACCAGCGGACGGTAGACCTGCCTGTCGATGGCATCGCCAATCGCGCCACCCTGCTAAATATGGGATTTGACTCTAGCGGTGCCACCGGGTTTAACGGTAGTCAGACTGTCCAGGGCCGCTATGTTGCAGCCGTGATCGCAGGCCCGTCTGAACTGGGTGACGTCCGGCGCAGCTTTCCCTACGCAACGGTTGCCACCAGCGGGCTTGGCGACTACATCAGCCTGGGCCGCTTTATTGAGCGCTCCGATGCCGCCGCGCGGGTTGACTCTGCCCGCGACCTTGGTTACGAAGCCCGGGTGCTGCGCGATTAAATATCTGGCATTACTGCTTTATTAGGTTCAGATTTGCCCATCATTCGCTAATATAGTCGCCATCTAGACCAGATTACGATGCGCCAGCTAGACGCAGTGATATCTAGCCAAGCCAGACTATACCAGCGTTCTATCAGAAATTTTTGCCATGCCTAAATTACTGACGGCGGCCGTTGCAGCCGCCATGGTCACCGGCTGGTGGCTGCCCAGCCAGGCTCAAACGACTTTGCTAGCGCCACCGCCGCCGCCGCTGCCCACCCCTAGCGGTTTTAACCAGCAGCAGCAAATTAGCCCGGTTGGCGCACGGTCTCTTCAAATCGGTGACATCGGCGATGATGTGGCGGCCTTGCAACGGGCCTTGGACCGCAGTGGGATCAATCCGGGTCCCATAGATGGCGACTATGGTCCGCTGACAAGTGACGCCGTACGACAGTTTCAACAGTGGCAGGGATTGCCCATTACGGGCATAGCTGATGCAGAGACATTAGATTCCCTGGGAGTCGATGTGAGCAATGAGGTAGTGGTGGTGGTCAATGAGGCAGGGGAGGCAGAAGATGACCTGCACTATGTCGCGGCAGTAACCGAATCCACCCGCAGCCTAGGCCAGGTACAGCGATATTTTGGCAACGCGGCTATTGATTCAGCCCGCCAGGGACAGTTTATTAGTATTGGTAGATATAGCAGCCACTCCAGCGCCGTTGAGCGCGTCCGCGAAGCTCGCCGATTTGGGTTTAATGCCCAGATTTTATATAAACCATAACGATATCAGCCGACCGCAATCGGGCGCGGTCGGCCATAACGAAAGCTAGATATTATCAATCATCTAGCTTTCGCGAGCTATTTAACTATGAGCTATTCAACAACTCCCAGAGCACGCCCCAGACTGGGAATGCTCGAACAATGTTGAATATAGGTGTAGTACACCTCTTGGGATCGTTCCAGATTTAGATTGAGCCCCAAGTTGCCCCCCAGGGTAATCAGCCGCTGGATCCCTTGAATGGCTATAGGATTGACATCTAAAACACAGTCGAGTCTAACGGCGTCTAGATCGTAGCGCAGGGTTTGTCGCAGGGCCTGCAAAATCAGGTTCTCCAACAAAGACGCAGCGGTGGGCAGGGTGAGATGGCAGCGCAAATGGTTGGCCTCAATGGCGATCCCCTCTAGCTCACCTAGATAGCCGGTACTGATGGCCAAGATATTTTCATCGATCTCGCTCAGGTCCTGCTCCAGGCGTCGCAAAACGTCGATGGTGCGGTGACCCAGGGTAATTTCAGCCGCTACCTGGAGTTCTCGGGGCACGTCCATATGCTCACGATGGAAGGCCATCAGCACGCCATAGTTTTCCCGATAGATTTGGGCATATAGCTGATGCAGCTGGTGCAGCGTGTTTTGGCTGAGCAGCTGCATAATCTGCTGGCGCTCCTCGCTAAACAGCTGCTGCAGATTAAAGGTACGCTCCCCAAAGTGGGTCTGGATGGCGGCAATGGTCTGGACCATGCTGCCCTGGGCAAAGACCCCTAGCACGGCTTCTTTGGCTCGGGTATAAACCGGTCGGTTTTTGAAGGGGCGCATGCCACAGAGAAACTCCTGCCCCCCCAGGTGGCACACAGCAAAGGTGTAGTTGGCCTTGGCCTGGGTAATCTCCGAGACAATCTCCACCTGGCCCAGGGCCAGGGTCAAGGCCCCCATGGTTTGTTTTTGATAGTCTTGGTGGGTCAGCGTGTGGCAGTACAGCCGCTGCTCCCGGTGGTAGGTCTGAAACAACGATGACATTCCATAGTGAGCCACCACCTGTTCAACGCTAATCCGGGTGGGCTGGACCTGGGCCCGATAGACACCGGCCCCATCCCTAAACTGGGGTACGTTGCTCGGGGCTAGGGCCAGTTTGGCCATAAAGTCCGCCTCTAGGGACTCGCCGCAAACGTCCTCGGCCAGCTCAATAGCTCGGGCCGCGTAGCGTAAAATTTGAGTACCCTCGGGACGAGAGATCTCTTCAAAAAACCAGCCACAGCTGGTGTACATCAGCATGGCATGACGCTGCATCTCCAATAGGGAGAGGGCGTCCGTACGCTCTATGGGGGTCAGTTCGTGGAGCTGGTGCTGGGCAAAAAATCGGTCGATGTTGAGGGGGCTGCGATCGCACACCACGTCAACATAGCTGTCGCGAGCCGCCCAGACATCTTTAAACAGCTCTTCCCCAGTGATTTCATAGATTTCGATCAGCTCATCCCGCAGCCAGTCCAGGGCCTGGCGCAGGGGTGCCCGCCACCGCTGATGCCACTCGCCACCGCCACCGCAGCCACAGTCACTTTTCCAGCGTTCCACACCGTGGGCACAGCTCCAGGCGGTGACCGGTTTTAGCTCTAGTTCCCAGGTGGGGGGAAATAGGCTCAAGTAGCGGGCATAGCTAACTACCTGCCAGCCCCGATCCCTAAACTCATGTTGGAGGGCATAGGCCAGGGCACGCTCAGCCCCACCCCTGTGGTGGCCAAAGGTTTCACCATCGGTGGCCACCGAAATTAGCTGGGCGTCTTTGCGATCGCCGCGAACGGCCTGACCGAGACGATTTGCAAAGGACTGGGACGACTGCAAAATGTCGCTAAAACCCATGTCGCCGGAAATCGGCCCGTCGTAGACAAAAATGTCGAGGTAGTTTTGACCAGCCGGTAGCCCCGGCACAAAACAGCGATAGGGGCGGGTGGGATCGATCTGACCATCGCCTACTTCCTGCCAGGACCCAGCCGCCATCGACCGACAGCGCTGTACCTGGGACGGAGCCACAATGGTAAACCGGATCCCCTCCTGGATCAGCACCCGCAGGGTGGCCTGATCGATGGCGGTTTCGGCCAGCCAAATACCCTCGGGATCGCGGTTAAACCGTTTGCGAAAATCAGCGATCCCCCAGCGTACCTGGGTGATCTTGTCGCGTTCGTTGGCCAGGGGCAAAATGATGTGGTTGTACACCTGGGCGATGGCATTGCCGTGGCCATTATTGCGATCGCAGCTACGCCGATCGGCCTCTAAAATCCGTCGATAGGTCTCAATATCATGGCGCTCCAGCCAGCTCATCAGCGTGGGGCCAATATTAAAACTAATAGACTCATAGTTGTTGCTGATCTCTAGCACCTGACCCTGATGGTCCATAATGCGCGCAAAGGCGTTGGGTCGGTAGGACTCCCGCAAAATTCGCTCGTTCCAATCATGGAAGGGGGCAGCGCCTGGCTGTCGTTCTACCGCTTCAAGGGAAGGATTCTCCCGAGGTGGCTGATAAAAGTGCCCATGCACACACACATACACCCTAGACGTAGAAACATCAGATGAGATCGCCTCAGACAACGGCATCAGCTCCTGGGATCCAGAGACTGACGCCGTCACAGAATGGGAATTAGCCATGTTATGTGACACTGCACTAAAGAGCTAGAAAGAGAACGGCGACAAACTGCCCATGGCATTCACCATATCGGAGCGGGCAGAATCAGGAGTTCTAACAATAATCTAAAAATCTACCGTGGCGATCGCTTGCCATCACCTTGGGGGTCCGATCACCAACCAACACTCTAACGAACACGGCAGGAGTGATCCATAGTTGTTACGTTTCTCAAAGCAGCGTTACCAAAAAAAATATTGCGCCTATTCTTTTTTGATCCTGGTTTTGATTCTGGCCAGGTTGTTGTGTAACGGGGCCAAAGGCTTAACCACAGGGAGTCATAGCGCCAACAAAACCAGCCCTATAGGGGTCGTCCGTTCAACTTTGTTGTGAAAAAACTACAAAAAAATACCGGGGATCAGAACAGAGATCGAGCCGGGATCGGTCCAGGCCCAACCACAAAGACACCCGAGCTCTCAAACTTTGCCACTGAGAACCCGGGTTAAAAAGCTAAATGCCCTGATTTTAAGAGGGAGACCTGACTAGGAAAGATTCACACCCAAATAGGTCTTAGACAGATAGTTGGCTACACGCTTAACATTGTTACGCACGGCGGGGCGTACACTTCCCCCCGGACTGATCCCCAAAAAGTCAGCCAAGGCTTCGTCAGACAGGGTGCCACTTTGATGTTGCTGAAAAGCATCAATGACCAAAGAGAGTTCATCGGCAGAAAACTGATATCCCATAGATGCGGCCAGTTCGACCACCTTGGGGGCTCGCTGGCTGAGGGCTACAGATTCTTCGGGATCAAGGTTAACGCTGGAACTAATATCACCGTCACCACAGCCTAGCAGCTGTTCTAGCTGCTGCTGTAGAGCGGTATTTTCAGCGGTCTTCTGTATAAACTGCAGAACAGTACGGGTAGTCATAGGCAGCCTCAAAGTATGGAATTTTGCTAGGGAAAAGACCACGGTGATTCGATACTCCATGGTCCTATTTCTATCTCTAGCTATAACAACTCTCACCCTCGATCAACGTTAACAAAAACAGGAATTTAACGGGAGCCACCGGAGCGGGTGCGGACGGGCTTGCCGGTGGGTGGTGGGGTAAACCGGCGACGATTGCGGCGTTTTTGGCGCTTGCTACTAGAAAAATAAGCCATGGATACACGATGTCCTTTTGAGCGTTGGGCCACAGGCCATGGAAAGTATCAGCCTGCGTTCTCGTACTGAACTACTTCATCTAACCTGTTCGGTATTCCGCACGTTTTAGGGGCACCGCAGCCCATGGGGATCGTAATTTGCCTGCGGCATTCTGCTAGGCCCTGTAGAATATGATGGCTGCTGTACGGCAGCCATCAGCTCAAAACCATTCGCTGATGCTCCCCAGCCATATTTTGTAAGGCACCCATATCATGCTCGATCTCGCCGTCCTTGCTGAAAAACTTAAAACCGGCGATCTCAAAGATAAAAAACTATCTCTGGCGGCCCTACAGAATGTGCCAGACGCGGACGCTGTAGAACTGATCAAGCTTGTACTAGATGATGACAATCAGCAGGTACGTTCCATGGCTATTTTTGCCCTGGGTATCAAGCAAACGTTAGAAAGCTTTCCGCTGCTGGTAAACATTTTAGAAACTGACCCGGACTACGGCATCAGAGCCGATGCGGCGGGTGCCCTGGGCTACCTCGAAGATCCCCGTGCCTTTGAACCGTTGATTCGCTCATTTTATGAGGACACCGACTGGCTGGTACGGTTTAGCGCGGCGGTCTCCCTTGGTAATTTAAAAGATCCCCGCGCCCACGATGCGCTGATTCAGGCCCTGCGCAGTCCGGAGGTGATTTTGCAGCAGGCGGCCATTGCTGCATTTGGGGAAATTGGAGATCTGAGTGCCATCGATGCAATCCTGGCGTTTGCCCAGTCTGAAGATTGGCTGGTGCGGCAGCGGCTGGCAGAAGCCCTGGGAAATTTACCCAGTGAGAAAGGAACATCGGCCCTGCGGTATATGGCTAAAGATAGCCACCCCCAGGTGTCAGAAGCAGCCAAAATTTCCCTTGACCGGCTGGGTAAATCATGAATGCATTTGTGAGAGGGCCTGATTGATCTCATCTAGGTCCAGGGCTTCTGAATCAAATGATCCGCCAATCCACTCAAGCATAGAATCATGCTCAGCATGGTTGGGATCGCCAATAACCTCTAGAAAATCAGCGTAGCCCCAGATACCGCCACAGTCTTCGGGCGGACAGGCCCGCTTGCCCTTTATACAAATGGGATAACGCATACCGGACTCAGGGACAAGCACCTTTTCCACTAGAATCTGGTGCAGCCAGCCGTCACCCATATCGTAAAGATAAAAGAACTTGTATTTTTCACCTGGAATAAACGAGCTCAGACGAACGTTGCGATCGCTCTTTATGTCCAGATCGGGCATTGGTCTACCATAGTGCTGGCCATCGACCTCAAAATCGTACATGTGGCAGTCGTACCAGCCCATGGCACGCTGAATGATGGCGTGGAGCTTGCCTAGGGTAGTCGTGCTACGCACATGCACCCGTCGCCAGATGGGGGGCTTCGCATCCCGGAGGCCGATTTTTAGCTGATAGATAATGGCGTCTTTTTTAGCGGTGGCCATGGTGTGTATCCTTAGGGTAAACAAACTGATCTACTAGGCAGCGTTTAATGTCGTCGGCACTATTGCACCCAGCCATCTAGCTCGCTGTAGTCAGGCAGCGTCGTTTCAATCTGTCGTCCCTGGCGCAGCACCACCCGATCGCCCTGGGCTCTGGCCACTAGCTCATTTAAGCTGCGGGCCTTAAAGCAAATCAGATTGGCTGGGGTGCCGGGAGCCAGTAACCCACAGTTTTCTAGACCCATCAGCTGAGCCGGGCGGCTGGTGACACTTTGAGGCCAGTGGCTAAAGGGCCGATCGAGATGGCCAATGCGCACCGACTGCTTAAATACATCTAACCCATCGTGGTCACCGTATGCATAAAACGGATCGCGACAGTTATCGCTAGCCAGGGCCACTGGAATACCACGCTGGTGTAGCTCGTGCAGGATCGTCACGCCACGATACCGGGGGGTGTGTTCCGGCTGGCGATCCTGCAGGTAAAGATTACACATGGGCAGGCTGACAACGCCGATATTGGCAGCGTTGACCCGCTTTAGGGTTTGCTCAACCACCTCGGGGAGTTGCACCGACAGGCTGCAGCAGTGACCACAGGTAATGGCACCCTCAAAATCGTGACGCAGAGCGGCCTCAGCCACATAGCGCAGGGTCATATCCCCAGGATCAAGGCTCTCATCGGTGTGAAAATCCAGGTCTAAACCGTAGCGCTGGGCCAGGGTAAAAACCCGATCTAGCTGGGGCACAAGGTCTTTATTCATGTAGGCCACTCCCCCCAGCACCCCGCCAAACTCTGCTACAAGCCGGGCCAGGGGTTCTGCCTCGGCGGTAAGAAAATAGTCTAAAGACACCAGGCAAACGGCTTGTAACGTTAGCCGATCGCGCCACTGGCGGCGGAGTTGGTCAAACCCTTGAAAATTTATTTTTCCTAGGGGGCCAAAGCTGTCTAAGTGGGTGCGGATGGCCTGGGTACCGTGGGCATAGCTGCACTTGAGGCCAAACTCCATGCGATGGTACAGCTCGTCGTGCCGCCAGCGGTCGTGATCCTGACGCACGGTTTCTAGGGCACTGGTAAAGGTACCGTCGGGGTTGGGAGAGCGGGGCCAGATGTGCCCTTTGTCCAGGTGGGTGTGCATATCCACAAAACAAGGCCAGATCAGTCCCTGGGCTAGATTGGCCGTAGGCACATTGCCCGAAGCCTGCCCGGCTGGGATAATGTGCGCGATCGCACCGCCGCATACCTCCACATCCACCGCCACCAGCTCCTCCTGGTGGGGATGTGCCCGCAGCGACGGAATTGGCTCTAGGGTACTATCCTTCCCTAGCAAAGACAGCGGCACCCGGCCATTGAGTAGCCAGTAGTGGGACGCATCGGGAACCGTGATAAATCCAGCCATAGGGGGTTAATTTTCTCGTCGAACCGCGCTCTCATGCCAGTGTTGGAGCAGCCGATCGGATAGTACCGTCAGTCCGACAAAGATAGCCACCCCCAGCACCGTCGTCATCAGCAGAGCGGCAAACATGCGGGGGATTTGCAGGTTAAAGCTAGAAATCAGAATTTGATAGGCAATGCCGGAACGGGTGCCACCGGTACCCGCCACAAACTCAGCCACCACCGCCCCGATCAGCGCCAGCCCGCCGCTAATACGCAGACCTCCCAAAAAGTAAGGCAGGGCACTGGGCAACCGCAGATGGATCAGGGTCTGCCAGCGGGAGGCTCCGTAAATTTCAAACAGGTTTTGCAGGGTGTGATCGGCGCTATTAAGCCCCAGGGTTGTATTGGACACAATCGGGAAAAAAGCCACAATCCAGGCGCACACCACCAGGGCCATAAAAGTATTGTTTTGCAGCCAGATAATAATTAGGGGCGCGATCGCAACAATGGGCGTTGTCTGCAAAATCACCGCATAGGGAAAAAAGCTGCGTTCGACCCACTTGCTCTGGGCAAACAAAATGGCAATCAATAACCCCGATGCGATCGCAGCCAAAAAAGCCACCACCGTAATCTGAATCGTGACCAACAGCGACGGAAACAAGTCTCCCCATTCTTCTAAAAGGGTTTTCACCACCAGCCCCGGCCCCGGCAACAAATAGGGGGGCATGTTGGTTACCCGCACAAAAATATCCCAGCCAGCCACCGCCGCTATTCCCACTAGAGCTGGGGCCAGCCAGTTCCATAGGGCTCCCGAACTTTTTTTCTCAGACCTGTTTGGCACCTGTTTCACCAGTCTCTTACTGTGCTTTTTTGTTTATCGTACAGCAGCCTCTTCTTCTGCTACCGATAGCGCCGTCATAATGTCTCGGCAATAGTGGTTAAACTGCAATGAGGTCCGGAACCTATCTGTCCTTGGATAGGCGGCGTCAATGGCAATATCAGCCACAATCCGGCCCGGCCGTGCCGCCATCACCACCACCCGCGACGACAGATACACCGCCTCGTAGATATTGTGGGTAACAAACAAAACCGTCCAGGCTTTATTTTCCCAAAGGTGTAACAGATCGCTGTTTAAGCGGCTGCGGGTCATTTCATCCAGAGCGCCAAAGGGTTCATCCATTAGCAAAACGTGGGGTTTGGTGACCAGCGCCCGAGCAATTGAGACCCGCATTTTCATCCCCCCCGATAGCTGACGGGGATAGCTACCCTCAAAGCCACCTAGATCAACAGTATTAATGGCATCTTGAATATCGGCCCGCACCGAACGCAGCGAGTGTCCCTTGAGCTTAAGCGGCAGATATATATTGTCTACCACGCTGGCCCAGGGCATCAGGGCCGGGTCTTGAAAGACAAAGGCCAGACTCCGCTGAGCAGGCGGGCGTTGCCAGGCCAAGGTGCCGCCGGTGAGCGCCCCCAACCCAGCCACCAAACGCAGCACCGTGCTTTTGCCACAGCCCGAGGGTCCCACCAGGCTGACAAACTCCCCTGGCTGCACCGCTAGATCCACACCCCGTAGGGCAACTGTTCCATTTTTATAAATCTTATCAATACCCGTAAGGGTTAGCAGGGGGAGCGGCATTCGAGCTGGGGACAAACATCTCCCTTAGGGTAGCGGCTCTAGCACCATCCCATCGCTATCTCTGTTACTCTAAAGCGCACAAATAAAAGAGTATGGTTTAAGGGGCGCAAGCTTCACCCAGCGGCTGGGAGCTTTGAGGATCTCCACGAAAGATGGCCACCCAGCTATATGACATGACCACCCAGCGATGACCTGATGGAAAAAAAATCACTAACTAAGGCGCTGCTTGCCTTGGGGCAATGGGGCTGGCTGCTGCTCTCCCCCATGCGCCAGAGCCCGGTGGCAGCCCAGGTGCCCCCCCCGGATACGCCCCCGGAATCTCCCCTGCCAGAGGAGCTGTTACCCACGCTGCCGCCCCTTGATGAGCTGCTCTCCCCAGACGGGCCGCCCCCGCCCGAGGACGGACTGGAAGAACGGGAAGCCACCTTCTATGTGGCCGAGATTCAAGTGGTCGGCAGCACGGTTTTTGACGAGACGGATTTAGCCGATTTGCTAACTCCATACCGCAACCGCCAGGTTAGCTTTAACGAACTTTTGCAGCTGCGGGCAGATATTACCGAGCGATATGTGTCCGCTGGCTATGTCACCTCAGGCGCGCTACTACCACCACAAACGGCGGTGGATAGTGTCTTCATTATTGAGGTGATTGAAGGGCAGCTAGAGGACATTGTTGTCAGCGGCACCCACCGTTTGGCCCCCGCCTATATCCGCAGCCGTGTGGGTCTAGCCGCCCAGCCCCCCCTCAATGTCAATACCCTCTTAAAAGGTCTGCAGCGATTACAGCTAGACCCGCTGATTGAGACCGTATCGGCGGACTTACAGGCCGGGGTGCGGCCAGGCACTAGTCTGCTGCTGATCGAGGTGACTGAGGCCGATTCGTTTGAGGTCAATACCCGGTTGGCCAACAATCGCTCCCCCAATATTGGGGGCACCCAGGTCTCCCTCGGGGTGGACGAAGGGAACCTGGCGGGCATTGGCGATCGCATTACGCTGGATTACAAACATACCGAAGGCAGCGACGGGGTGGACTTTAGCTACACCCTGCCGGTGAGCCCCAACAACGACACTCTGCGCCTAGCAGCCGGTTACGCCGATAGCCGCGTGATTGCTTCGGAGTTTGAAATACTCGATATCTCATCCGACAGCGTTTACTATGAGCTGGGCTATCGGCGACCGCTGGTGGAGAGCCCCACCCAGGTGACGGCCCTGGGGATCACCCTGTCCCATCAGTCCAGTCAAACCCGGTTGGGGTTAGATGATATCGGTCCGACGCCCCTATCGCCGGGGGCCGATAAAAATGGCCGCACCCGCGTTACTGCCGCCCGATTTTCTCAAGAATGGACCCAGCGTAGTCAGAACCATGTGCTGGCGCTGCGATCGCAGTTTAGTGTCGGGTTAGATCTGCTGGATGCCACCATCAACAGCGAGGCCCCCGACAGTCGTTTTTTCTCCTGGCGGGGCCAGGGGCAGTGGGTACAACAGCTGGGAAAAGAAAACCGCCTCTTTTTTCTGCGAGGAGATATCCAACTCACCCCCGATGACCTACTATCGCAGGAAGAGTTTAGCCTGGGCGGGGGCCAGAGCGTGCGGGGCTACCGGCAAGATGCCCTGCGACGAGACAGCGGTGCATTTCTATCGGCGGAGCTGCGCTGGCCTGTTGCCAAGATCCCAGAGCTAGATGGGGTATTGCAAATAACTCCCTTTATCGATGCGGGCACCGCCTGGAACCACGACGGCAGCTCGCCCGGACCCGATACCCTGGTGGGAGCCGGCATCGGTCTCCTGTGGCAGCAGGGCAACAACTTTTCAGCCCGGTTGGACTGGGGCATTCCCCTGGTAGATTTGGACACAGACGGCAGCGGCTGGCAGGATAGCGGCGTCTATTTCTCGCTCCAGTATCAGCCGTTTTAGCGGGCCTGGTAGAGGATCGTAATACCGTCTAGCAGGGTGCGATCGCAGCTCAGGTGGGACAGCTTTACTTGGGCATCATCTCCTATGCCCGGTTTTAGCCGCTGCCGCCGCAGCTGCCGAAAGCTGCCCGAGGCCAGCACATTTAGCTGGGGTGCGGTGATGTCGTGTTTTTGGCGCTTGATGGCATAGGACTCATTGACCTGTTGCATCTGATGGTCAAAGAGCTGTAAAAACTGTTGGGGGCTGGGCAGCTTCGCCCCCCCCGCTAGTTCCACATTGACAATATAGTAGGGCTCCACCAGGGATTTCGACAGCGTGATACAAAAGTCTTCGATGGGTAGCCGCTCATCCTGTAGGGCGGCCATTACCTGGGTGACGTGGTACTCGGTGGTCTTTTCTGAAATGGCTGAGAGAGTCCCCCCCTGGCGATAGCGAAACACCACCAAAGGCACCCCCTGATGTTTGCCCACCACCTGCAGCACATCGCCAATGTCATAACGACAAAACCCCGAATAGTTGGTCACCAGCACCCGATAATATTCGCCAATTTCTAACTGGTGGAGCAGCAGCGTCTGGGGATTTTTTTGCTCCCACTGGTCCGGGGCAATAAACTCAAAAAAGTTGGTTTTAAGGGCCAAAATTGCCCCGTCGCTATCAAGCTGATGATAGCTACCAAACACCGCTTCCGAGGCGGAATAGGTACCGCCAAAAATAGGCGTCTGGCCAAAGTATTCATCAAAACGCTCAAAGTAAAAGTCCGACGGTCCCCCCCGCGCCGTAATCAAAAAGACCAGGTCTGGCCACACATGGCGGGGGAGCAGACGACCGTGGGTATTGAGCAGCTGCTGGAGCTGTTTGGCCCGCTGGGGCCGGGGGGACAGCCGGGATTCTAGGGAGCGTCGTAGCCCTGGTTCAAAGGCCATATCCTGGGAAATTGTGCCCCGAGCGATATCCTCCACCAGGGCTGGGCCAAAGCGCTCCAGGTAGGCACACAGCTGCAGCATAATCAGCGGAAAGTTGGCCGCCACATAGGTCAGGCGCTCCTGCCGTAGACCAAATAGCAAACAGACATAGTTGCGCGCAGCGGTATCACTGACGAGCAGGGCGTTATAGGGCTGCACAAACAGCCGATCAAAGACAAACGGTGGGGTCGTTCGCAGCTGGTTCCCGCTGACATGGCCGTAGGTAATATCCCCCTCGGTTTGGCCCAAGGGCGCAATCAGGGTGGTCAGTAAAAGCTGCCCCACGGGCTTGGACCGGGCTTGCTCAAAGGCATAACCCATGGCCACCTGGTTGGCATAGGCCCGAGTTTGCCGAACCCGCTGAGTAATGGGAACCAGTTTACGACTGCCAGTGGAGCCGCTGCTCATGTTAAAAACCTGCACCGGTCGAGGGGATACCATATTGGGTTCCCCCGCCGCCGCCCGTTCAAAATAGGGGGCATAGCCGTCATAGCTCCACCGGGGCACCCGCTGACGAAACTCCCCTAGGGTGGTGACGTGCCCGAGGCCCAGGGCCTCTCCCAGGGCCGTTCCGGTCTGCTCTTTGAGAAGTGTCTGCAAAAATCTGGCCTGGGTGGCCTGGGCCTGGGGGAGCCGACGGGTAAAGCTGCGCTGCTGCCACCGGGCGGCCCTAGCAAATACGGACAGAGGGATCGATCGGGGGGCCATGGGCGAATCCGGCTTGTGTTGGCAAAAATATTTCACAATAATAGGATGAAGCAGTCGGGGTTGCTCGCCCCCTGCATTTGTTTCCTAGATGGAGTTATCCATGCCCCAGCCTGTCATTTTTATTCTTAGCTTTGTGGCGGCCTTTGTGTTTGCCAGTTTTGTCGAGTACTGGCTACACCGGCTGATGCATGTGTCAGCCAAGGTGGGCCAGCGCCACCGCGACCACCACCGCCGTAATGAAGGCCAGGGGGTGGTGTGGGAATTTCGCGACTATGTGTTGGGTAGTGCGATCGCAATGGCCGTTCCCTTTATTTTTTCCCTCACCGTTGGCTTGGGCTGGGCCAGTGGCGCGCTGGTGTACTCCGCATTTTCCGCCTATGCCCACCAGCTCCAGCACGAAAATCCCCGCCGATGTTTTTGGATGAAAATGCCCGTCCACTATGTTCACCACAAATACGGCATGTGGAACCATAACTTTGGCCTTGGCGTAGACTGGTGGGATCATATCTTTGGCACCTATAAGCCCGTTGAGTGGCCCGCCGAAGACGACCTGCCTGAGCTATCTATGCTGGCGGTACGGTGGTGGTAGGGACGTTCCATGGAACGTCCCTACCGGCCCGATGGAACGTCCCTACCGGCCAAAATTTTCATAGTTTTCCTGGGCCTGCTTTACCTGGGGCGACAGGGTTAGCAGCCGGGAGATAGCCGCGTTCACCCAAACCAGGGGAACCCCAAACGGCCGCTCAATATCCAAAAACAGCACCACCCGGTAACCATCGGTGTCATTCCACACCTCGTGGTAGTAAGTATCATCAAAAATCAGGCTTTTACCCTCTTCCCAATGGGTAACGGTGCTGTCGACCCGAATACGGCAGGCCTCCTTAGGCTCTGGCACCCGCAGCCCCAGGTGGTAGCGAATCAGCCCCTTATGTTTGCCCCGGTGCTCGGGAATATGTTTTCCCGGTGCCAGAATCGAAAAAAACGCCACCTTTAACCCTGGGATATCCTTTAGCAGCGCCCAGGTCTGGGGACACTGGCTGCAGTTTTTGGTAGCCACAAAGCCAAACGCGCAGAAATAGTAGGTTTTCCACTTATTGTCAGGGCTAATCCGATTTTGACGCGGCATAATATCCTGAAAGCTGGGCAGGGCATTGACATCAGCCAACACCCGATCCAGCTCCTGACGAATCACGGTCCAGTTTTGCTCAAGGCTAGCGGCCCAGGGAAACGTCTCCGATGGAAATATGGGGGCATTACCCAGGGGCGATGCGTTACCCAACCAGGTCTCAAACCGACGATACCAGGGGCGATCAAAAATCGGATGAATGGGAGTATCTGGGCTTTGGGGTTGAGTAATCTGCATAAACGTCGCGATTCGTTAGCCAAAAAACAATCTAAAACCCAGGCTAAACCCAGGGCTAAATGTATAGTATCTGGTTAGGCTCATGTCCAGCCGTCCCCTTCTATCCCCCCGTTTATGAAACCGTTTTTGCTTTCTATCCTTGGCCCCCTGACGCTTTGTGCGGCCCCGGCCCTAGCCCAGGTGATTCCCGCTGAAGATACCCCTGAAGTTGCCACCACCGTAAATCAGGACGGTTACTCCATCATGCTCGGGAATAGCGCCGATCGCATGGAGCTAGAATGCCGTGCCTATTTGGCTGTAAGCTTCCCCAACGGCATTATCGATCCGGCCTATCTGCGCGAAGATTTGGAGGCCACCTTTTTAGAAGCCGGACGACGGGGGGGGATAGCACCGGATACCCTCTACGGCTCAAGCGAAATCATTGCCAACCGCGTCGGCGAGCTGATGGAATTGAGCACTCAAACCGCTGATATAGTCTCAGGTCTCAAACAGCAGTTTCTCTATGAAGAGATGGAAGAGTATGTCTGTGAGCGACTGCCCAAAGGCTAGGATGCGGCCAAAACCAGAAAACCGCCTAGGAGCCAAACTGCTGGCCAAATCGTTCCTGCAAAAAGGCCGTCAGCAGCTGCACCTTGGCGGACAGGTGGCGGTTGGTGGGATAGATTATCCACAGGGAGAGCAGCCGAGGCGAATAATCCGGCAGGACCACCGCCAGTCTCCCCTGCTCTAGACCTGCTTGAACGATAAACCGGGGCAATAGCACTATGCCCAGCCCTCGAATCGCCGCATCCCGCAGCACCTCACCATTGTTAGAGCACATCGCTCCGCTAACGGCTATGCGGCACTCCCCACTCGGTCCATCTAAGACCCACTCGTTGCGTCCTGCCAGCTCACCATAGGCCAGACAGCTATGCTGGCTCAGCTCCCTTGCCTCCCTCGGATGACCATGGCGCTTTAAGTAGCTGGGAGCCGCGCACAGCAGACGTTGCAGCTGTGCCACCTCATGCACCACCAGCCGAGGTAGCCGCTCCGGCTGCGCAATTCGCAGGGTCAGGTCAAACCCCTCGGCCAGCGGGTCCACAAAGCGATCCTCTAGCGTTAGCTGCACCTGCACCCCAGGATATTGGACCATAAACTCCGCCAGCAGCGGCCCCAAATGTAGAGTACCAAAGGTCATGGGGGCATTGACTCGCAGCGGACCTACTGGCTCAGCCTGGGCTTGGGAAACGGCCAGCTCAGCTTCTTCAAGGTCCGCCAAAATACCCAAACAGCGCCCATAAAAAGCAGCCCCCGTGGCCGTTGGGGTGACCTGCCGGGTGCTACGCTGCAGCAGGCGCACCCCTAGCTCCGTTTCTAAGGTAATCACCAATTTATTGACCGCTGAGCGCGACAGCCCCATATGCCGAGCGGCAGCAGCAAAACCACCGGCCTCCACCACCTGCACATAGGCATGGATGGCTGCAAACTTATCCACAATACGTTGCCCTTTAGATAGTTCTTTAGTTGCCTTTATTGTCGCCTAATTAGAGACAATTAGTCTATTAAATTGGGTATTGTCTTTTTTAGAATTACAATCCATAATTAAATCAGATTCAAATTTCTCCACCCTATAGAACCAACGGGAGGTACTGCCATGATCACTATCCGCGCCGCATCGGCCAGGGGTAACGCCAATTTTGGTTGGCTCGACAGCCGTCATACATTCTCTTTTGGTGGCTACTACGATCCGGCCCACATGGGCTTTAGCAGCCTGCGGGTTATCAACGAAGACAAGGTAGCACCAGGACAAGGATTTCCCACCCATAGCCACCGGGATATGGAGATTATTTCCTATGTTGTAGATGGTGCCCTAGAGCACAAAGACAGCATCGGCAACGGCTCCGTTATGCGCCCTGGTGACGTGCAGCGCATGTCTGCGGGCACTGGCATTAGCCACAGTGAATACAATGCCTCTAAAGACAGCCCGGTCCACTTTCTGCAGATTTGGATACTGCCAGAAAGCCAAGGCATCGAGCCGGGGTATGAGCAAACTTACTTTAGCCCTGAAGAGAAGCAAGGCACCCTGCGTCTGGTGGGTTCCCGCGATGGGCGTGACGGGTCTGTCACCATCCATCAAGATATAAGCCTCTATGGGGCTCGACTAACAGCCGATGAGCAGGTAGCCCACACGCTCCCAGCCAATCGCGCGGCCTGGATACAGGTAGTGCGCGGTGGCATTGCCCTTAACGGTCAGCTCCTCAGCGCCGGCGATGGGGCTGCCATTACAGCAACGCCAGAGCTGGTGATTCAAGGACAGTCGGACGATGCTGAAATCCTGCTGTTTGATATGGCCGCTTAATGCTAGGTGTCGACTCAGTCAGCAGAGACAATGGGATAGTTCGATAACTGTGGACCAGGCGAGAACCCCCTAGCCTCGCCTGGTCTTTTGTACTATAGTTAGTACAAAAGACCTCTGTAATAGCATTACCGATCTATCCCCTGAAAACAGCAGCAAAACACCAAATTTTGCTGCTATATACCCTCACTATTAGATATCTTTAAATGTGTAGTTGGAGACTATAAACTTTGAGAATTCTGAGGTTGAACTACAGGGAAATGTGGTAGCATTTCGCAAAGTAAATTGATTATTTAGGTCAAGTAATCATGAGCGAATCACAGCCCCCCAGCAGTGATACTCCAAAGTCTACAAAGGGTGCTGATCTCAACAGTATTCTTGATCAAATTATTCGAATTAAGCGCAAAAGACAGCAGATCAAGGGGCATGCAGCTATCACAGACGCTGAGCGAGAGGCCGTATTAGAAACCTACCGGGAACTAGAGGAACTCAGAAATAGCCGCAAAGGCCGCGTCTTGCTTGAGTATCGCCAGGGGCTACGTACCGTCCTAGAAGAGGTTTTTCTATAACCTTGCCAAAGACGTAGACGCACCGGCACATGTAACTGGCACATGTATCAACGCCCAAAAGCCAGAGTAAGAGATAGTTAATGCTAACGGCAGGCTCTCAGATGTCTGCCGTTTTTTATATGGGTGACTAGGCGAGCTACAGTGACCCAACTAAAGCCTATAAAACGGTTATAAATTAAACAATTTAACGGGCTATTAATTAGGGGAATTAATTAGATAAAAACCGATCTGCTAGCTTCTATTGGGTCCGCTAAGATTTGGAGAAATTAGCTATTTCAAAAAACGGCTAATCCGTTTTTTGAAATACTACAGCAGACCGAGGATAGCAACGTAATAGATTTTAGGGAATGACGTTGATTTCTCCTCGGATAATCTTAAACGTATCGGCAACTAGCTGGTTGCGAACGCCCATTAGATCGGAGTGTTTGATTTGGCTAGAATTTAACCGAACAATAAAGGCTTCAACGTAGTTTTCAAACTGAATATAGTGCTCTGCAAGGTGACCGTTATATCGTTTTTGGCCACAGGTCTGAGCCTGGGGAAACGGAAAGTTGTTGTTCTCACGTAGCTCGAGGATAAGCTTTCGGATCTTCTGAAGGTCTTTGGCAACGAAGGACTCAAACGTTTTGGGAGAGGACTTTGAGTTGAGATGGGCCTGTACCGGTTCGCTAGCCGTCAATAGAATCAGCTCACAAACAATGATAAATATCTTGCCCAAATCGGCAAACTGCGTGAGGCGATGGGGGTAAAGACACTGCAGCAGCTGATCGCCAGTATGTATTGTGCCGTCGGGAAATGCCCGGTCTAGGATAAGCGAATCGGGTTCTGCTCCCTTGGGCTGCTCAGATTCATTTCTCTCAGTGCCGTCGGATGCGATCGCACTGCAGTAGGTAAACAGTCTTAGCGCTTTTTCCCTAATCGAGCGGAGCATCCCATCGGCGTCCGGATACGTCTGACAAAGCTCTAACATCCCCTTGGCAAACAACAAGATGCTAGACCTCATGCCAAATAAATAAGTTGAACGACCTTCATCGACACCATACTTTTTGAGCAAAGACATCTCCAAATTCACCACGTGGCTACCTTCCTCATAGCCATGGGCCGAGTTTTGCTCTTCATCTTGAATCAGTTCTTGAATCAGCGGCACCACCTGCATCATGGTGCTGCCATACTTTTCATAGTATTTTTTAGGCTTTACCCGGCGGGTAATAGACGCACCTTTTTTAGGCTTTTTACTAGAGGATGAATCAGGTAAACAAACATGGGGAGTAATGCGACCACCACCATCTTTTATTTGCTGATAGCAGGCCTGACCGGTAGGCGAATAGCACAGCACAGCGTGATCAATTAACCGTTTAGCCCAGTCAAAACATTCGGCATAGCTAAACCCCTGACGGGTATAAATCTCCTGTTCTCCCAGATAGGCCAACATAATGTAGCACCAGCTCTGGTAGGCTGACCACTGGGCATACAGAGCCGGATCGCCGTCCCTAGCGGCATACATTTTAGCTTTTTCCAGAAGTTTAACCGGTTCTAGTAGGGTTTCCCATCGCTCTAACTTACGGGTGTAGTTAGAGAAATACATATAGAGCTTGGCTCGATGGGCATGAATACTAGACAACAGAAAAAACTGAGGATGCAAATTACTTTGTGAGAGTTCTTTGAGTTTTTCGTACTTGTTAAGCCGTCTTTGTAAATGGAGCTGTGCTTTTTCTAATTCCTCTTCTGCCTTGCGAACGGCCATATAGCGATCTGGGACAACCCGGTTAGTGGTGTCGTCCAAGTCGCTCAGATAGTAGTAGCGAAACCAGCAAAGGTGATAGCGGGTTAACAACAGGTCCCCGATAATCCCCTGGGCATCCCCTTCAAAATAGGGGCGTATCACCTCTAGATACTGCTTGGCAATGTGCAAAAGCCCCTCTTTGAGATTGCCCTCTGCAATTTCCAGCTGGGCCTCAAAGGCAACAATACTCCAGCGCGTACCCGGTGCTACCTCCTGAAAAGAAAAGTCAGGCTGTCGCAATCGATACTTATCTTTAAAAATAGTCTTCTCTAGCTGGCCCTCCATGGCCCGTAGCGAAAACGGATAAAAGTTAAGATGGTGTTTGGCCCGCTTTAGCGCCGTGAGTTCTTCCACCCGCAGACACAGCTCCTCAATGTAGCTGTTGGCATCGCGATCGGGCTGATGGGCCAGGGTCGCCTTGATTAGCTTAAGCCGGGCATGTAGGGCCGCCTTGGCGGATGTTTCAAGTAAATCAAACCCGCAAAAGTCGGCACTGACCGTCTCGGATGATGTGGCCACCGTTTCACAGGGCTCGTCTCGCTCAACAGCATCGTTGATATCCTGGACCTTATACAGTCGGGCCACACAGTGGGACCAGACCGGGCTGTTGGGCGTACCCCGAATCACTTCATTATGGTAGTGAATGCCATCGGCAACGGGAGCATAATCTTCTAAAACGGGAATATCCCAAAGCAAGACCCGGTTGATAGCAGTTGTAATATGGTTGAGGGGACTACCAATTCCAACAACCTCTTCAAAAAATTCTAACCGCCGCTGACCCGACTGGCGATTGACAACCACCAGGTCCGTAAACTTAATCTGGTAGCTGTCTGGCAGCTTAATATAAAAGTGTAGGCGCACCCGATAGGCGTACTGACGCTCTAAACCCCTGGCACTTTCAACATCCTCATCGTCTTGAAAGAAGTGGGGATTAAGAACGCCTATTTCTAGCCCTTTCTGTTTAATGTATAGGGGCAGCGGTTTGACCCGTTCAATTTCAAAGTACTTGAGATAAATAGGAAACTCATCTGTCAGCAGCTCGTTATCCACCACGGACCGAACAAGCTGTTGGATAAAATCCACTGTTAAATGGTTATGCAACCGGGCCGTCTTAAAGAGATCGTCATCCTGCTTTAAAAAGACATTGGCCTGTTCAATCCCCGACTGTAGCTTAATTCGATCTAGCTCGCGCTCAACCCGCTCCACTAGCTTGCAGTCTCTGTCCTCTTTGCCTGACTTGGTCAAGCCTGCAAAATATTGCCAAGTGTATTCACTGACGATGTCGTGGATAAAGTCCCGCTGGGTTGTCTTGTCTGAATTCTTGAGCGCATCGGACAGACGCCAGTCTTTTCCCCGGCCTGCCCCCTGGAGAAAGAAGTTGTACAAACGGGTAACATGGTCTGCCGTCACATCCGCCGATCGATCGGTGGCTTTGTCAACAAGCTGGTCTAGCACCGACTGTCCCGGATGTACGGGCAGGCCGAGAGCTGCGCGCTCCTCTGAGGATAGCTGACCAAAAAGTCTGAGGGCCTTGACTTTTTCAGAATGGGTAATGATCGACGTGAGCGGCCCCTCGCTGCTAAGGGCCTGCTGCTCACGCTGATGGGTTTCTAAGGCAACCAAAATACCGACTAGCTTAGCTAAGGTGAGACCGGGTACCGGAGGCCGGTCTTCCTTCTTCTTTTGGTAAAACTTTTCATATAGAACGGAGCGTAGCACCCGACGCACAAAGATCCGGTCGGTGCCCCACTGCTTGGCAATGCCGGTTTCATTGGGTATGGGGGTTCGACCGGTCAGACCTAGATCGCTCAGCGATAGTACATACCGATAGACGGTGCGATCGCGGGCCTGATCTTCTGAGTCGCGTCGACCACGACCTTGATGGTTGGTATCGTTGCTCATCTCTTTACGTACTGGTAGGGTTCAGCTGATTGGTATGGCAAACGCCCCTATACATCAGGACGTCTGCGGATCATTTGGCGTCGCAGGTTAGTCGGGTAATCTTGCCAGGGATACGAACGGTCCTAATCAGCGTGACAGACACGATGGATATGGCATCTAACAGCTTGTAAAGCTACACAGCCTCAGGGCTCGGGTGATGGGTTCAGTTTAGCTTACAGCTCAGATGAACATAAAAAACATGTTAGCTGTAAATATTTTTTAGTAGACTATTATTAAAGCATTAGATTATCTAAAGATTTTAATGCTCAATTGTTCTTTGGGCCGCCTGAAATAGAATAAAACAGAGCTAAAGGGGCGTGCGTCACCAATATTTCTGGATTTGTGATGCTATATACGGCATAAATAGTAAATGATGTACATCATAGAAGTACAAAAAGTACAAAAGCGGCTCCCTAAGGTCCACATTCCTCCGGGCGGCCTACCTAGAAAATGGATGATAGGGCAATGGGTAAACATAAATACTTAAACTATGCTCAGATTGTAAAGGAGCATCCTGAACACTTTGAGATTCTGCTTTCTTTCAATCCTCAGCCAGCCAAAATGAAAGGAACGGCTGAGCGTGTTTCACAGGCAAGTATAGATGCGTCACAAAATACTGTCCTAATGACGCTGCCTGCACCGCTTTGTTTAATGCTGGTGAGTCAACTACAAATGTTGAACACACAGGGCTTTGGCACTCTGTCTGTGGAGGCTTTTATCAAACAAGGAAAACACCAAAAGCTGCAGATCCACTCAGGAACTAGCTACCTAGAGCACCTATATCCAGAAGAGCTTCAGAGAATCGACAGCTGGTTTGCCCGGGTCTGCTGCCACATCATGCAGCAACATCTTTAGTTCAACCATACCCCTGTAGATAGTTTCAAAAACAAATGAATAGACCTGTTCTGACAACTGTGACTGTTGCGGACGGTATTGAAGGGAATTTCCCCATTCAGCCGTCTGCATTTTTTGTTTTAAGGAGTTAAATTCCCATGAGCTGGTTTCGCACGTCCAATTCTGATTCCTATTCATCTCCATTTAGGGGAGATACGATTGAAATGTTTTCCACACCGATAAGTTGTGACGTTACCCAATTAATTCGACCAGACGATCTGGGCCGAGTCAAAACTAACGGAGGGGTGATTTGGCGAGCAGAGCTTTATGATCCTAATTCCAAAACAGCTCTGCCATCTGGGCACCCAGCCCAGGCCGTTGGCAGACGGAACAACATATTGGTCGTTATTCCCGGCCGCCATAGCTGACTCTTTGAAAGCAAAAAGCCACCACAGCTGTTTTTGATGATGAGAGACTCGCCATTAAATAAAGTACCGTCCGCACCCTTTCCCTACCCCAGCTGAGACAGGTATTTTATTTTTGCCCACATCCCTTACCAAACCGTTTTTTAGCTATGGAGGACGTACTATTTGCCGATACTGTTTTAGCTGCTCAGCTGGTGGGCATTTGCAACCATTTCTCCCTGGTTAATGCCCACCGATTGACTGTCTGCTGAAAATTGATCCATCCTGGAGTCGTTTCATAGGTCTTAATCAGCTCAAATCCTATTTTGGCAAGGGTTTTGTTAGGAGCCGGGTTCAACCGGTAGGGCTCACACAGCAGGGTTTGGAGATTGAAAGTCTCAAAATAACGATCAATACTGCTGCGAATAAAATGGGCTCCATGGCCGCTCTGACGGATGGATAGTTCCCAAAGGTGTAGATGCATGTAGGCTTCGGTGCCAAAGATAATTTTGTTGATATTGGAATGTCCGACAGGACGATCATCTAGCTCCCACATCAGGTAATAATATTGCCGCTCAGGGATGGGGCGGTTGAGATCCTCCAGCAGACGATTCCGCCAATCATCGCCGTTGGGTAGTTTTTGGGGATCCACGCCCATGGTGTGAAGAAAGGCATGATCTGCCTGCAGAAAGTAGTTGATAATGGGATCAATGTCGTTGGCACTCAGTTCGCTGACCGTTCTCTTCATACAACGTTGCCGTACCGCTCCACTGGGAATCAAGCATAGCCATGCAGTAAGCGTTAACTTACATTCTGTTATGAATTGTAGATATTTCGGTTATCACCACTGCCTGTAGACGCTCAGTCAGTAAAATAGTATACATATAACGTTCATCCTTTGTCTTTGCTGTAGGGGTTCTGCCCTATGGCTGAAGGTTAAAGGACGGAAGTAGGGATAGCTTCCCGAAGGAACGCGCCTCTCCGATGCATAGCTTTTAGGAGGCGATTCTCATGGCATCTGACATTTTAACAGCTACCCAACTCGTTGCAGTATTGACCGTTTACTGTGTCGTATTTTGTCCAATTTTGTGCTGGGCCATTGGTGGTGTAAGCCCCTTCGACCACTCCACGGGGACGTCGAAGAATCAGTCCCACGCTTAATCATAGGGGCACCCAGTGAGCAAGATGCGTGCTCAGGTTTTGCCTGGGGTTAATTCTACTTTCTGTGGATAGTCCCTATGGTAGCCCGGGCAGTCGACAAAGATAAAAATGCTGACGGCAGCATTTAGTTGATTAGAAGTGGCTAAGAGATAGGCCACAGACCCAAGGATTCACCAGCCCTAACGGCTGGTGAATCCTTATTTTTTTAGCACTGACCCTGGATAGAAAATGGAGCGGTGCGATCGCATACCCATAGTTCAGACCATACACAATCCCAGCAAGCTTTAAGTGGCAACGGCTGTAGGCGGACATATCTTTCCTCCATCAGGATGAGGATTGTCAGGCTGCCCGGCTGTACTTTACCTGCTCCGCGCCTAGGCACAAACTATGTTGGTGTAGGGATTGTTTCAAATAGATGAGCGTAGATCCCGCGCTGGTGACATCAAATGTATGCACAAAGCCTGCGCTTTCGTAGAGCTGTCGCGCCCAAGTATTGCCCGCAAAGACCACGGTCCATGCCTGCGGGCCGGTCAGCTCCAGTCCTAACTGCAGCAGCTCGCGACCAATGCCCTGGCCAAAATACGCCGGATCCACCTGTAGCCAAGATACTAAACTCTCATCGACTCCCACAAAACCCACAATGGTTTCCCCCAGGCAAGCAACAAATTTTTCCGAGTGATGAAAGTTCTCAAAGTCGCCCTCCTCACCTATCAGTCGCATCAATGTCTTTAGATCGTAAACATCCTGCACCTCAAACAAACGGGCACGATCGTGAATGGCACAGACGGCTGGAAAATCCTCATCACAGTACGCCCGGAGAGCAATCGTGCGTTGGGCAGTAGCATCCATAGACATAAAAACCCTGAGCACCGTCACGTTTACAACAATGCTTAGAGTATGGATGTTGGATAAACCGCTGTCATTACCCATCCGGGTACCCTGTGTAGCCATATCCTCGAATAGGGGCAGAGGTATCCTGCAATGGGTCAAACGCACAAGAGAGCCCCTACGCAAGAAACGCATATTGCTAAAACTGTTGAGCTGGCGGCGCAGACTATTAGGACATACGGTTAAAGAATGTATGCAAATCTAGCCTCGGTTGGGGAGTGGGCCAGGGGAAAGCGGTATGGGTGGTATTTTGTTTAATGTCGACTCTACGCCCGTGTAGTATCCCCCGGCACAGTTAGCGTAGGCAACTACGTACAGCTGCTATAAAAATAGTTACGCTGGGGTCAGCATGCCAGAGAATTCTGACAATACTGGAGCACAGCATGCCTGACAAATTGCCACCGATGGCCACTGCTATAGGCCTGTAGCCGCCAACAACACCGGAGCAAAAGAGAAAACTTTTAGCCTCCCCACAGCTTTCTCAACGATTAATTTGTCCAAGATGGAATTCGGAAATGGCCTATGTGCGCTAACGTATGGGAAAGGTTTTTACATATCATATAGGACATCATAGCTATGGGACTGTTAGTCGACGGCGTGTGGCACGAACAGTGGTACGACGTCAGCAGCAATCGCGATCGCTTTATCCGCAAAGCCTCTCAATTTCGCAGTTGGATTACCCCCGATGGTAGTCCCGGTCCCACCGGACAGGGCGGCTTCAAAGCGGAACCTGACCGATATCATCTCTATGTTTCCTATGCCTGCCCCTGGGCCCATCGCACCCTCATCTTTCGAACATTAAAGGGGCTAGAAAAGATGATATCGCTCTCCGTTACCCACTGGTTTATGGGAGAACAGGGTTGGACATTTGAACCAGCCGCAGGCGTAATTGCCGATCCCCTATTTGACGCCAAGGCTTTGCACGAAATATACACCCATGCAGACGCCACCTACTGCGGTCGGGCAACGGTGCCAGTACTGTGGGATAAACAGACCCAGACTATCGTCAACAACGAATCGGCCGAAATTATTCGGATGTTTAACAGCGCCTTTGATCAAGTAGGGGCTCAGCCAGGAGACTACTATCCCAACAAGCTGCGAGAAGAAATCGACAGCCTCAACGAGCGCATCTACGACACCATCAACAATGGCGTATACAAATGTGGATTTGCCACCACCCAAGCGGCTTACGATGAGGCCGTCAAACCCCTGTTCACATCTCTCGATTGGCTAGAGCAGTTACTTTCAACCCAGCGCTACTTGACAGGCGATCAGATTACAGAAGCCGACTGGCGACTGTTTACAACCCTGGTCCGATTTGACCCGGTCTACGTCGGACATTTTCATTGCAACATTCGCCGTATTGCAGATTATCCAAACCTGTGGGGATATGTGCGTGAACTTTACCAGATGACTGGGATAGCAGAGACCGTCAATTTCTCACACATCAAGTGTCACTATTACCAGAGCCACAGGGCCATTAACCCGGTCAAAATTGTTCCCATGGGACCCGAAATAAACTTTATGGAACCCCACAACCGAGGGCTCTAGAGACTGTTTATAGCTTTTTGATAAGTCGCACCATCCTACTTGAACCCATATACGCTAGAATGCTGTAGCGAATCATGTCGATGAAATAATTCAGATAAAATATGCTCGGAGTAATTCTTGGAGATGCGGTTGGTTCTGCCTACCAGCGCACTAAGATCCAAGACTTTGATCTAATTACCCCAGGTAGCCATTGGACAGAAAATACGATTTTCACCCTAGCTACTGCCGACTATCTGCTCTATGGCGGAGAGTATGAGGAAACCTATACACGTTGGTATAGCTGGTATCCCAAGATAAACGGGGGCTACAACAACAGTTTTAGCGAGTGGGCCAAAGCAAGTGGTGCAAAACCCTACTATAGCTGTCGTAATGATGGGGCGGTGCGGGCAGCTCCCATAGCCTATGCGTTTGATAACCTCAAGGAGGTTATGGAGGAGGCAGAGCGCTCTGCCAGCGTTAGCCATAACCATCCCGATGGTATCAAAGGTGCCCAGGCCACAGCTGCTGCAATCTTTCTAGCTAACGCTGGTACGCCAAAGGAGACTATTTCGGACTTGCTAGCCAGCGTCTTTGGCTACGACTTTCAGATGTCTTATGAGACTCTACAACAAAGCTATCAGTACAGCACCCTGGCAGCAGATACTGTAGAAGCAGCTATCCTGGCCTTTCTTCATTCCACCAGTTTTGAAGACGCAATTTCTAAAGCGGTTGGGTTGGGGGGGGATGCCAAAACCCTGGCCGCAATTTCAGGTGGTATTGCTGAAGCCTTTTACCCTAAAATTCCAAAATCGTTGCAACAGTGGATACGGGGACTGCTAGATGACGGCCAACAGGATCTCATCAGTGAGTTTCGTGCCGAATTTATAACCGAAATGGTCCCAGCCAAGGCAGCTTGAAAGATTGAAGCTTAAAGTGTTTTGCCTAGTTGAGCTGACTGCTCCAAAGGCTTTATTCCAGTACTTTATCAGCAACGCTAGCGCCGATGACGACTGTTGAGCCTCAATCCGTGTCAGCTAATATACCCATCATTGACTTTTCGCTGTTTCTGACCGGTTCTTCAAAGGATAGGCAACAGGTTGCCCAAGAAATTTTTCAAGCCTGTCACCAGGTGGGTTTTCTGTATCTCAAAAATCACGGTATTCCCCAAACGGCGATTGTTCAAGCGTTTGAACAATCGCACGTATTTTTTGGACTATCCCTAGCAGAAAAGCAACGGCTAGCCTGGTCTAGCGCCCATAGCAATCAGGGCTATATCGGTGTTGAACAGGAGCGTCTGGATGAGGCTCAGCCAGGAGATCTCAAAGAAGCCTTCAACATCACCCAGGAATTCTCCCTAGCCGATAGCACCACCGGCTATGGGCCAGCAAACTGTCCATTGTTTCATCAAACCTTTGCCGAGTTTTTTGCACTCTGCGCTGCCACAGCTGGCCAGGTCTTTCGCGCTTTTGCCTGCGCCCTGGCGCTGCCTGATGACTACCTGATAAAACGGCATCAGACCAACGACTATACCCTACGGCTGCTCCACTATCCTCCCCTGGGCGTTCTGCCAGCACCGGGGCAACTGCGGGCGGGTGCCCATTCTGACTACGGTTCGCTGACGCTGCTATTTCAAGACAGCGTAGGCGGTCTAGAGATACAACGGACCAGCGGCGATTGGATAGCAGCACCGGTAGTTTGTGACACCATTTTGATCAACATAGGCGACCTGATGGAGCGATGGACAAACGGTGTGTTTCGCTCCACCCGACATCGGGTGAGACTACCCCAGGGTGTACAGGCTCAGGATAATAGCACCAGCCTCGGCCCAGGTCGCAATTCCATTGCCTTCTTTTGCCAGCCCGATGCCGATGTTGATATTGTTTGTCTGCCCACCTGTAGCGACGACCAAAACCCACCCAAGTACCCACCTGTCAAATCAGGAGACTATCTGCTTAGCCGTTTGCAAGCCACCCATTAGACCTGCCGCCAAAACTGTTGTAGCATCCCTTTGACTTGCTTAAACACCCGTGTAACGTGAGACCAAACAGTAGAGAACGTACCCTACAAGCTCGGAGAGCGGACTGCATCAAATATTTTGTCTCGTCGTCATTCTCGTCGTCATTCCTGACTCACACCATGATTGACTTGTCTAGCTATTAGCTTTACCCATTGTTGACGATTGGACACGACAAAGAATTCCTCTTGACCGTTCGTTTTCTTAATACAGAGCCCGTTTGGAACAATTCCAAGTGTGAGAGCACGAGTAACGTGAGCAATGTCTTCAACACGAAGACTCACACCCTGATTTTGTATATTTGCGCCATGCGATCTGAAGGCTAGACAAGACGGTGTAAGCGTTAACCATCCACCTCTGCCTTCTCTGTTCTTAAAATGGTTAGCTGGGCCTTGAAAAAGCACCCGTTCTCCTTCAAAGATGGCATCCTTAGACTCCATTTTTTCTCGTTGGAGTTTTGTAAATATGGAAATAGCAACCCCAAATAGTAGACCACTTGCAACACCCCCTACTAATCCAAAGCCAGTACCATAGACGAGACTGAAGAAAAGCCCCATGAAAATCCCAAATGGGATGCCTGTTATCAGTACATTTTTCATAATGAAAATGCGTATCATTTAGCATGTTCCGATATTGCTGACCAATAAACGCACAACCTTTACCCAGCTCTAGCAAAAACTGCTCTAGCTTTTCAAGCAGCCGACTCTCCAGCTCACGCTCTCGATAATGCTGCTCTGACAACTCCAAATACTCAAACACATAGGGATACTTCACCATATCCCTGGTCTCAGTGGGCACCTGTCCCCGCTTCCTTCGCCAACTCCAACAGAGCCGAGTTCTTCTGTCGCTTCAGCTCTCGCACGCTTCAGTTGTCCTGAATGCACTGCTGCTCATGAAACGAACGGGCCAAGTCATCAGAAATCGCGAGCAGCTCTGTACTAACGCGGCACAATGATTGTCACATCTTGTAAACTGAGGGGCGCGATCGCAACCCTAAAAAATCCAATAAAGCTTTGGCTCATCAGGCTTTTCCAAACGACCAACCCCCAGGTGATCCAAGAAATAACTCAGGTGGGTCAGGGCGCGGCAAAAGTCATCTATTTAGAATTCCCGAAACTTAGAATTAGATGCTATTATCATGGATGGTAAGTTTTCGGAAGAATAGTAATTTTGTTGAGATTTCGATTTCAGTAACAAGGAATATCTCCGTTTAACTCGCTACGTTTTTTCATTAAGGGGATTTCCTTATGTCTATTTATGTGGGCAACTTGTCCTATGACGTCAACAGTGATGAGCTAGAGGCTGTCTTTGCTGAATATGGCAAGGTCAACCGAGTTAGTTTGCCGATGGACCGTGACACTGGCCGCCCTCGGGGTTTTGCCTTTGTAGAAATGGGTGCCAAAGAAGATGAGCAGAAAGCCATCGAAGCATTGGATGGAGCCGAGTGGATGGGTCGTGAGATGAAAGTCAACGAAGCTAAGCCTCGGAGCAACTCCGGCGGCGGCGGCGGCGGTGGCGGCTATCGTCGTAATTCTTTCTAGGATTACGAGCCGAGCCAAATTTAGTTAATTCATCGCAGCGAGTGGCTTTTTAAGCCGCTCGTTTTTTTTAGGTCGGTGTAGCATCAACCTGGTGCCACATATACAGAGCCAGATAAGATCGATGGGGAGCAAAGCGCGCTGCGGTACGGGTTGTTTTTCGACGACGGCTGGTCAAACGCTCAAGGGTTTTTCGAGCAGCGGTGTCACCCTCTGGCCAGATATCTGGATCGCCAAAGTAAAAAATACCCATCATGTCCGCTGTCCACTGCCCTACGCCCCAAATCTGGGTCAGACGCTGGGTGCGCTCGCCATGGTCAAGGGCGGCTAGCTCATGGACATCGAGCTGTTTTGTCAGGGCAGCGGCGGCAATCGCTCGCATCGCCTTGGCCTTGGCTGCCGACAAACCACAGGCCCGTAGGGTGTCGGGGGAGACTGTGACCAAATACTCGATCAGGGGCTGCCCGGCCGCGCCATCGACAACCCGGCCCCAGATTGAAGCGGCGGCCTTGACCGACAGCTGCTGCCCAGCAACGGCCTGACACAGACGATTTGGAAAGGGAATATCTCGCCGGGGAATCTGTTGAATCGGTGGGGTTGTTGCGATCGCATCCGCCAAGATCGGACTCAGACCCTGGGCAATGTCTACAAACCGGGTATGGATTGCTTGCGTCATAACTACAGCAGCGTTATCACCAGCAGTATATCCGCCCCATACCAGCAGAAAACCACCAGCTTGAGGATGGGGCCATCAGACAGGGACGCTAGCTGAATTTTTTTTCAGCTTAGATTCATCCTTGGCATCAGCCTATTTGCAATGCTGAGAAATGTAAATTCACGCCACGCAAACCATGGGGACTACCCAAAAACGCCCAAGAGTTGTCGTTGTCGGTGCAGGCTTTGGTGGTATGCAGACAGCTCAGTCCCTAGCCAAAAGCGGTGCTGAGGTGTGGGTGATTGACCAGAACAGCTACAACACCTTTGTTCCCCTGCTGTACCAGGTGGCCGCAGCCCAAATTGAACCTGAAATCATTGCCTATCCGATTCGTACAATTTTACGACGGGCGGCCCATACCCGCTTTCTACGAGCCGAGGTCAGACATCTGGATTTTGGCCGACAGGTGGTCAAAACAGACAGTGCCACCATTGCCTATGACTATTTGGTGCTGGCAACCGGCAGTCGCACCCAGTTTTTAAACGTACCGGGGGCGGCTGCCAATGCCTTTTCACTCAGGACGCTGGAGCAAGCAGTGGCCCTGCGTAATCACATTTTTCGCCGTTTTGAACAAGCCAGCCGAGAACCCGATCCGATCCGGCAACAGCAGTTGCTAAAGTTTGTGGTGGTGGGGGGCGGCCCGACGGGGGTTGAAATGGTAGGAACGCTGGTGGAACTTCGCCAGGCGCTGCGCCGGGACTATCCCGAGCTGGACCTGAGAAAAATGCAAATTGACCTGGTTCACTCGGGCGATCGGCTGTTGGCCAATTTGCCTGAGCGGCTCGGTCTCTACACGGCTCGAAAACTGCACCGGCTGGGGGTTACCCTACGTTTCCAGACGCGGGTGAGTCGGGTTACCCCAGCCGCCGTTGAGTTTCAAGATGGCTCATCGTTACCAGTTGGCACCGTCATCTGGGCCGCCGGTCTTGAGGCCGCCCTACCGGAAACAGCGGAGGCCCCCCAAACGGCAAACAAACAAAAGGTCCAGGTACAGTCAACCCTACAGCTCACTGGCTACACTAATGTCTATGCCCTGGGTGACCTGGCCTATGCTAAATCCAATGGCAAACCGCTGACGGGGGTGGCACCAGAAGCTCTGCAGCAGGGGGTGGCCGTGGCCCGCAATATTCGCAGACAGCTTTATGGCAAAACCCCTCAACCCTTTAGCTATTTCAACAAAGG
>JBCCAQ010000140.1:0-13707 GCA_039814735.1 Cyanobacteria bacterium P01_A01_bin.15 | reverse complement strand
CTATTTTAAGTGAGGTAAACCGTCCCTAGTAGAGGTTCTCTAGGTTTGGGATATCTAGATAAGATAGGTATCGGGGTATAGTACCCACACCCGCCGTTTACTGCCCAGACATGCTGAAACGACTTTTAGGCGATCCGAACGCCCGTAAGCTCAAACGTTATCAACCTGATGTCAAAGAGATCGCCCTCCTAGAAGAGGAGACCAAGGCCCTCTCCGATGACGAGCTGCGGGGTAAAACTGCTGAATTTAAGCAGCGTCTTGAGGAAGACGAAGATCTCGACGATCTGCTCACGGAGGCATTTGCCGTCGTGCGTGAGGCGGGTCAGCGGGTCTTGGGTATGCGTCATTATGATGTACAGCTAATTGGCGGTATGGTCCTCCACGATGGCCAGATCGCCGAGATGAAAACCGGTGAGGGTAAAACCCTGGTGGCGACCCTGCCCGCCTACCTAAACGCCCTGTCAGGCAAAGGGGTGCATGTGGTCACCGTCAATGACTATCTGGCCCGTCGTGACGCGGAATGGATGGGCCAGGTTCACCGCTTTCTAGGGCTGTCAGTGGGCTTGATTCAGCAGGGCATGAGTCCAGCGGAGCGTCGTAAAAACTACGGCTGCGACATTACCTACGGCACCAACAGCGAGTTTGGGTTTGACTATTTGCGGGACAACATGGCCTCTTCCATTGAGGAGGTGGTCCAGCGTCCGTTTAATTTTTGCATCATCGACGAAGTTGACTCTATCTTGATCGACGAAGCCCGCACGCCGCTGATTATCTCAGGGCAGGTGGATCGGCCCCAGGAAAAATATGTGCAGGCGGCAGACCTAGCCCGCCAGCTAGAGACAGACGTTGACTACGAGGTCGATGAAAAAGCCCGTAACGTTCTCCTCACCGATGAAGGGTTTGAAAAAGCTGAAAATCTTCTCGGCGTCAGTGATCTTTTTGATCCAAAGGATCCGTGGGCACATTTTGTTTTTAATGCGGTTAAAGCAAAGGAATTGTTTGTCAAGGACGTCAACTATATCGTACGTAACGATGACGTAGTAATTGTTGATGAATTTACCGGGCGGGTTATGCCCGGTCGTCGCTGGAGCGACGGTTTGCACCAAGCGATTGAAGCCAAGGAGCATGTAGATATTCAGCCAGAAACTCAGACCCTGGCTTCCATTACTTACCAGAATTTTTTCCTACTCTACGACAAGCTCTCGGGTATGACCGGTACGGCCAAGACCGAAGAGGCTGAGTTTGAAAAAATTTACGACATTGAAGTCACTATCATCCCCACCAATCGTCCCATCGCCCGTAATGATGTGTCGGACGTGGTGTATAAAACTGAAATTGCGAAATGGAAGGCTCTGGCCCAGGAATGTGCAGAAATGCATGAGACGGGCCGTCCTGTGCTGGTGGGTACGACTAGTGTAGAAAAATCTGAGCTATTGTCAGGACTTTTGCAGCAGCTAAACGTGGAGCACAACCTGCTCAACGCCAAACCGGAAAACGTAGAGCGGGAGTCAGAAATTGTCGCCCAGGCAGGTCGTAGCGGTGCCGTGACCATTGCCACCAACATGGCCGGTCGTGGAACTGACATTATTCTTGGCGGTAACGCTGACTATATGGCTCGCCTGAAGGTGCGAGAATACCTAATGCCAAAGATAGTTCGACCTGAGGACGAGCAGAAGTTTGGTGTTGCCAGGGTGGCCGCAGCCGGCGGTAAGAGCGCGGCTAAAGGCTTCCAAAGCAATGGTAAAAAGCAAAAAACCTGGAAAGCATCCCCTGAGATTTTTCCCACTGAGCTGTCGGCTGACACTGACAAGGCCCTCAAGGAGTCCGTTGCCTTTGCGGTCAAGACCTACGGTCCCCAAAGCCTATCAGAACTAGAAGCTGAGGATAAAATTGCCACCGCCGCCGAGAAAGCACCGACGGACGATCCGGCTATTCAAAAGCTGCGGCATGTCTACAGGCTAATCTTGGGTGAGTATGAAGCCCTTACTGACACCGAACATGACAGGGTAATCGAGCTGGGTGGATTACATGTTATTGGTACCGAACGTCATGAATCTCGCCGGGTAGACAACCAGCTTAGGGGGCGGGCCGGTCGTCAAGGAGATCCGGGCTCCACTAAGTTCTTTTTGAGTTTGGAAGATAACCTCCTACGCATCTTTGGCGGTGACCGGGTTGCCTCCCTGATGAATGCCTTCCGCGTAGAGGAGGACATGCCCATCGAGTCGGGTATGCTGACCCGTTCTTTGGAAGGTGCTCAAAAGAAGGTGGAGACTTACTACTACGACATTCGGAAACAGGTCTTTGAGTACGACGAGGTGATGAACAACCAGCGTCGGGCCATCTACGCTGAGCGGCGGCGCGTTCTAGAGGGCGATAAGCTCAAGGAACTTGTCATCGGCTACGGCGAACAGACCATGGATGATATTGTCGAAGCCTATATCAATCCTGAGCTGCCCTCAGAAGAGTGGGATCTTGAAAATATCGTTGGCAAGGTTAAAGAGTTTATCTATCTGCTTGAGGATCTGAGTGCTGACCAGCTAGAAAACCTCTCCATGGGAGAAATCAAAACCTTTCTCAGGGAACAGGTACACATTGCCTACGACATTAAGGAAGCTCAGGTGGATAAGATGAAACCCGGTCTCATGCGAGAAGCGGAGCGATTCTTTATTTTGCAACAGGTGGATACCCTATGGCGGGAGCACCTGCAGCAGATGGATGCCCTGCGGGAAACCGTTGGTCTACGTGGCTACGGTCAAAAGGATCCGCTGATCGAATACAAAAGTGAAGGCTACGAGGTCTTTCTGGATATGATGACCGGCATCCGTCGTAACGTGGTGTACACCATGTTCCAGTTTCAGCCACAGCCGCCGCCGCAGGCCGCTCCTGCAGATGGCCCCATTGATGTGGAAGTGGTGTAGGTTCTAGTCGGCATTCTCTTCTAGATAGAGATTTACATCTTCAATAATGCGGGTCAGCTCTGCCTCGGTGGTTAGCCGAATGCGCTCGTCGCGTACCGTAAGCAGCAGCTTGGCTGCAAACGGACTTGGCCAAATGTTGGGGTTGCAAAAGATTTCTAGAAACACATCCCCCGTGTGGCGATACTCGGTTGGTTTTATGGGCTTGGGTCTACCGGTGCCTGCTGCTGTCTTGGCCTTCAGGGTTTGGATTAATTCAGCTAGGGCCTCTTTTAGCTCCTGGGCCGCTGCAGCGGAAAAACTAAACTGAATGGAGCCTTGAACCAGATTTAGGGTGAGTTGGGAAGCCATGAAGACCAGGGATGGAAATGCTTGCTGATCGTAGCGCTGGCCTTGAGTTAGAAACGTTCCCGTTATAAAGGTTTAGGGTCTAGGAACCGTATGGATAAGTTTTGGTAATTTTGATTTCAGAAGCTTATTGCTTGGGGGGATGGGTTGCACTGCTACCACGGTTTGAGCCTTGCCACGGCTGTTAGTGGCGTCCTAGCTGTGAATAGTCCGCACGATCCAGTAGCTGATGGATAGGGCAAGGATAGCGACGGCCAAACCGATTAGGCTAACGCCGGTTACTTTTTCTAGGTCCAGAATAATGATCTTGCGGGCCACCGCCGTTAGGGAGGTGACAATCACCAGCTCCACCTGCACCACATGTTTTTTGAGGTAGGCGGTGATATTTTCTAAAATTTCAAGGGCGATCAGTACGCTCAGAAACAGGCCAAAAATCTCGCTGAGGGTGGCCTTGAAAAAACCAACAGGGCTAGGCTCTAAAAGCGCCACTGCCAAAAAGCGCACCAGGTCAACCATGATCACAAAGATCACAATAAGCATGGCAATGGACAGCAGCTTTGAGACGATGGTTTCTATGCTGCCAATGCCATGTAAAAAGCTTTCGGCACTTAGCCAGCTCCATCGATTGCCATTTTGGTTGCGGGCCATATTAGCGCTCCAGAAAGCAAATCCCTAGGAGAACTATACAGGGGATGATGGGAGATATTGGAGAAATAGAACGCTATTCCTGCCAGCATCTCCCAATAAGCCTACATAAACCGTCCGGCCATCTTGAGCATGTCGCCCATATCGACATCGCCGTCACCGTCGGAGTCTAGAAAGGCATTTACTAGGGGATTTCCTTGGGCCTGGGTCCCGGTTTTGGCCGCTCCCTGATTGAGAAACCTCATCACAATGGGAATGACCATGGGCAGCATGGCCTGTACCTGGGTGGCATCAAGACCGGTTTTTTGGGAAACGGCCGTTGCGATCGCAGCCTGCTGGCTTGGGCTAAACAGTTTGGGCAAAACCCCAGGACCGTCGGCTGTTCCCTGTCTTACCAAGTCTAGGACGACGTCCATCCCCTGGGACTGTTGTTTTTCCCGCAGGGCCGATTGGACATAGCCACCCACCACCGAGGCGGCCTGTTGAGTAGCTGAGCTGTTAGCATTGTTAGCCTGAGCAACCTGCTGCGCCATTGATACAATTTGGCCGAGCTGACCGACGCTAGCTTCGCGATTGGGGTCCTGGATGGCCCCCATAACCTGATCAAATATTCCCATGGGAATCTAAGGTGTCCTTGGTTAGTAACAATAGTTTGGCATAGCACTTGGCTTGCCCTATGTATAGTAAAACGCTGAGTAAGATATAAAAATAGCAGCATCCTTGCCTGTAAACATCGGCTATGGGACCTAGATATTTTTGGGTGGATAGACGGCGTTGGATAGATGTAACCACATAACCCCATGAAGCGACCTCTGATTATCGCTGTTGCTGTTTTGATCTTTTTGGGGGTGCTGCTTTGGTTAGTCAGCACCCTGGGGACGCTGTATGCGGGGTTGGCCACCCTCCATCCCTGGCTGGCCCAGGGGCTGACGGCGATACTGGCGGTACTATTGCTGGTTGCCTTTGGGGTGGTGGTCTACTATGGTTGGCTGTTTTTGCGATCGCGCCGCCCGCCGCCGCCGCCCTTGCCTAAAACCACTAATGAAGCCGCCATTGCCCATCTGCAAAGTCTCGACCAGCAGCTCAGTCAAATCCAAGATCAAGTGGCCCGCCAGGCCCTGATAGAACGGGCTAAAACGGTTACCCATGCCTTTGAGAAGCAGCGGCTGCATCTGGTGATTGTGGGCAGCGGCTCCGTGGGCAAAACCTCCCTGGCCAACGCCCTCATGGGGGAAATGGCGGGGGCCACCGCCGTGACCAAGGGCACGACACAGCAACAGCAGGACTACCGGGTGGCGATGCCAGCCATCAACGGAGAAATCATTCTCAGTGACAGTCCGGGGCTGCTGGACGCTGGAGCCACCGACGAGGCCAGCCGCACCCTGGCCACCCAGGCAGATCTGCTGCTGTATGTGGTAGACAACGATCTGCACCGGTCCCAGTATGAGATTTTGAGACAGCTGCTGGCGGTGGGCAAACGCACCCTGGTGGTCCTAAATAAGATTGATCTATATACCGACGGAGACGCCCAGCTGCTGGTGGAGCAGCTCCGGCGGCGAGCTGGTCTCGACTCTGAGGATGTGGTTGCGATCGCAGCCCGGCCCCAGGATCACCCCACCCCCGCTGTCCAGGCTCTGATCGACCGCATTATTGTCATTTTGCGGGCCGAGGGTCGCGATCTCATCGCCAACAATATTTTGCTCCAGTCCCAACGACTCAGCACCGAAGCCCAACAGCTGCTCAGCCAGCAGCGACAGCAGCAGGCCAGCGCCATTGTCGATCGCTACCAGTGGATTGGTGCGGGTGTGCTGGCCGCCACCCCCCTGCCCGTGGTGGATATGCTAGCCACCGCCGCAGTCAATACCCAAATGGTGGTGGAGCTAGGCCAGGTGTATGGCATAGCCGTCAGCATTGACGATGCCCGCACCCTGGCTGTGTCCCTAGCAAAAACCATGGGCAGCCTGGGTTTAGTCAAGGGAGCCCTCAAGCTTTTAACCGTCGGGCTACAGGCCAATCTGGCGACAGCGGTGGCAGGAAAACTGCTGCAGGGTGTGAGCGCCGCCTATCTCACTCGCATTGCGGGTAAAAGCTTTATGGACTATTTTCAAAACCAGCAGGACTGGGGGGATGGCGGGATGCAGGCGGTGGTTACCAAACACTACCAACTCAGCCAGCGGGACCAAATTGTCCAGCAGTTTATCCAGCAGGCCCTGGCCTCTGTGCGTAGTTAATCTGTAATTACCCACAATCGATAGTCAAACCATAGTCAAATAAACTAGAGCTGTTATATCGTGAAGACTCCATTGTGTCCCCTGCCGCCGTAGTCTATCGTCAGCCCCAATGACCGCCAATCAGAATCAGCAGCACGCCTCTAAGGCTGTCAAATCGGCCAAGCGTACCCCCACATTTTTGATTATCGGGGTGCAAAAAGCAGGAACCACGTCTATCTATAACTATTTAAAGCAGCATCCCCAGATATACATGAGCCCCGTCAAAGAGACGGGATTCTTTGAGCGGGATTGGGAACAGGCCCCAGCTGATGTGCAGCGTCGCAAAAAAAACGGCATTGTCACCTGGGACCGATATCAGCAGCTGTTTGGTGGTGCGACAGAGCAGCACCTTGCCCTGGGGGAAGCCTCCCCCAACTACATGCTTAACTATCGTTCATCCGCCGAACAAATCCAGCGCCGTCTCCCCGAGGCTAAACTAATTGCTGTATTGCGAAATCCAGTACAGCGCGCCTGTTCTGACTACTTGATGCATCTGCGTGATGCGGTGGGTGAGCCCACTCCCCTGGCTGAACAGGTGCGCAGCCGAGGCCATGCGTCCTATATGCTGCTAAAGGGCAAGTATTATGAGTCGCTCAAGTACTTTATGGACAGGTTTGGTCGCAGCCGGGTAGATGCCTTTCTATATGACGATCTCAGACAGGATTCCCAAGGGTTTATGGGGGAGCTGTATCGGTCAGTTGGCGTTAGCCCCGACTTTGTAGCCAACACCTCTAAACAGGCTCAGACTGCCAAAGTGCCCAAAAATAAAACCGTAAATCGGTTGTTAAAAACCAAAAATCCGATCCGCACCGTGGCCACTGGCATGATGCAGATTGTCCCCAAGCCGCTTAGAAATCAGCTGCGCGAGCGGCTGATTGCCTTCAACTCCCAAGATAAGAACCAGGCCAAATTTACAGAGGAAGATATTATTCTGCTGCATCAGTACTATCGTGACGATATTTTGCAGCTGCAGGATCTGCTCCAGCGGGATCTGTCCGCCTGGTTAGAAGAATATCGCTAATAGCGCTGGTCCCAGGCTACCAATCGGGGCGGGTACCATTTCCCCCCGAAAGTCGAGGAGCTGCACCAGCAGCAGATAGGCTATGGCTAGTACCAGGGAAATTGTGCCGGTAATAATCGCAACAATTTTTGAACGATCCATCGTTAAGGGGGTAGGCTAACGTTTTAACGTAGTGTGAGTCGCTCGGGTCATCCAGGCTTTGATGAGCGACTCGCCCCTCAACTATACCGACTAGACCATACCTAATGGGGACAGCGCCCCATTGAGGGTGATATTTTTTGTGAGTTCATGGACGCCGTTTCTTCTGCTGGTGCTAATCCTACTGCCATTGTGCATCGCCCGGTTATTGTCAAAACCGAGGACCTCAGTAAGACCTACCGTACGGGCTTCTGGCTAAATCAGCAGGTGGCCTCGCTGCAGCGATGTTCGCTGACGGTTTACCAGGGCGAAACCTTTGGCCTTCTGGGCCCCAACGGGGCGGGTAAAACCACACTGCTCAAGCTGCTGCTGGGGATTATTCGCCCCACATCAGGCAGCGCCCAGCTGTTTAATCAGCCCGCTGGTGATCAGACGATCAAACAGCAGATCGGCTATTTGCCAGAAAATCCTTACTTTTATGACTATTTGACGGGCTGGGAATTTTTGGCGTATTCCGCTGGCCTGTTTAATATCCCGGCATCCCTATACAAACAGCGAATTCCGGAGCTGTTGGATCGAGTAGGTCTCTCCCGACAAACGGCGATAAAAAAACAGCTGCGACAATATTCTAAGGGTATGCTGCAGCGGATTGGCATGGCCCAAGCCTTAATCAACGATCCAGATATTATTTTTTTGGATGAGCCCATGTCGGGGTTGGACCCCGTCGGTCGCTACCAGGTGCGGGAGGTGATTTTATCCCTGAAGAAGCAGGGTAAAACTATTTTTTTTAATAGTCATGTTTTATCGGATGTGGAGGTAATTTGCGATCGCATTGCCATCCTTGACCAGGGCAGCCTGATTGCCCAGGGCAGCCTGTACGATTTGCTTGGAGCCCCCGATGCCTACTTTGTCAAAGGCCAGGGGGGGAGTCTGGATGTCCTTAAAAAATGGCTACACAATCTCACCTTTGAAGGGGGCTATTGGCAGGGCTATCTCCCAGGTAGCCCCTACGACTTTATCGCCAGTGTCCGGTTAATGAATGGCACCTTAATCACCCTCGACCTCAGTCGTCTCTCCCTCGAAGAGTTCTTTATTGAGAAAATTAACCAGAGGTAGATGGCTTAGGGAGCAGGATTGTATAGGAGCCAAAAATTAATGCTGGAGAGACGTTGCATGCAACGTCTGTATGTCCAATAGTGGAACCTAATAAATTTTGTTTCCTTAGCAGCCTTGAAAAGGGTTCACCAATAGCAAAACTAGCCCTAAAGTATTAAGACACCCCCGCTTAGTTACCCCCATTCTCACCATGGCTGAGTTTCCCGCCGTTGCCTTTAGCGATCGCTCTCACTGGGGGCGTATCCAGGTAAGTGGAGCCGATCGACTCCGCTTTCTCCATAACCAATCCACCAACGCGTTTGAGCAACTGTCCCCTGGCACAGGCTGTGAAACCGTATTTGTCAGCTCCACCGCCCGCACCGTAGATTTAGCCAGCGCCTATGTAGATGACGAGAGCGTTTTGCTCCTGGTTTCTCCAGGCATGGCAGCGGAGCTGATCAGCTGGATGGATCGCTATATCTTTTTTGCCGATCAGGTCACCCTTGAGGATCGTAGCGAAACCACATTTGCCATTACTCTTCTAGGTCCCGAGGTCGACAGGCTGCTAGACCAGCTAGGTTTGCCTAAACCGGACATGGCCCCCTGCAGCCACACTCGCGGCCGCTTGTCTATCGCTAACGCCACGGTTCAAATTGCCAGGGATACAGGTTTGACCACCTCCGGATACACTCTCATCGGTACCAAAGAGTCTGGTGCGCAGCCGTGGCTGGTCCAATGGCTAGGCGATCAGGGTGTCCCCTGTCTATCGTCGCAGCAGTGGGAAGTACTACGCATTCAACAGGGCCGTCCCATGCCGGGTCAAGAGCTAACCGATCAGGATAATCCCCTAGAAGCCGGCCTATGGCATGCCATTTCCTTTGAAAAGGGCTGCTATATCGGTCAAGAAACCATTGCCCGACTTAATACCTACCAGGGTGTCAAGAAACAACTTTGGGGGTTAAAACTAGGAACCCCCACCACCGATGTTTCTCTCACCCTAGAAGGTAAACCGGTTGGCAAAATCACCAGCATGGTCGCTGACGACAGTGGTATCTGGGGCCTAGGGTACCTCCGTACTAAAGCCGGTGGCGCGGGTTTAACTGTAACTGTAGGGGAGACTACCGCCGATGTGGTTGATCTGCCATTTACATCCCGTGGATATTTGGATGGCACCGCCTAGATGTGATCTCAACCCAGGTGGGACGGTGATATCGATGGAAATAATGTTATTTCTTAATATTTTCTCAGTATTTCCATTTCGTAGTAGAACACCGAGTGGCTACAATAATCACAAGTGTCATTTCTTCTACTGATTATTTTTGGGTGAAAAGACTGGCATTGGCGTGGGTACTCTGAAAATGTATTGAGTTATTTGCGTCAGCCTAGTCTCAGCAAGCACTCACATCCTGTGGGTTGAAGTTGACGCGTTCAGGTTTAAAAAAACTTTATTCCTATGGCCGATCCTTCCTTTGGGGAGAGCAAGCTACTTCCATAGAAATTTGGCAAATAACAATCCTATTTAGAGGCTCAAATCATGGCAACGTCTACTCTGAGATTACAGCTCGATCGAGCTGTCCGTTACGCGGTTAGCGATGCCCTGGCGGCGGTTAAATCCCATATGTACGATTTAGAGTACGTCCAGCGGCGCTCTCCCCAGGAGCTAACCACCTGGAACAACTATTTGGTGGAGCTGAGAGCCCTGCACCAGCGACTGCTAAATCTACCCAGCTTGGAAACGGCCCAGTGGCTAGGTGATGAGCGTGCCGAGCAGGCCCCTACATTTACTCCCTTTGTCAATCGTATCAGCGATGCCAAGACCAATATTCGCCGGGTACACAGCTGGCTGATTTCGTTATCCCAGGCTGCTACCACCGGGCATGAGTCTGACGAATCCGCCGTTGCTCTTCTAGAACAGAAAAACTATAGCCATCAGGTAGCCCAGGCATTGAAACAGCTCGAACGGCTACCCGCACCCGGCAGTGAAGCCTGGCTGCGTAAGTATCAGTCTGCCGTTGAGGCATCGCTACCGGTGCAACAGTCTCGAGTGCGGGCAGTCGCCTAGGGGTGCCTTCGCTGATGCTCAGAGTTGGTATGTTTTTTACATATTGAGTTTTCGATGGGCTGTCCTCAGGGCAGCTCTTTTTTTTGGTTTTTATGGCGTCTGTCACATCTGAGGGTGAAAAGAGCCGATCGGGGTTACACTGTTAGCCTCTACTCTCCCAAAGCGTTGGGTTGCCAATGGGATGGATAAATCACCTAGGGCAGGTGTGCCATTAGTGCAGGTGTGCCATAGTAGTCAGTTTTGCTGTCATCCCCGTCTTGTCCAGGATCCTTAAAGTTGTCTTCTCCCCCGCCGATCAAGTCCCTCAAAGACGAGCCGAGCCAACAGCAGGCGTCGGACTATGGTCCTTTGGTGATTACCATTCTGATGTTTTTGGGGGTGATTGGGGTGCTGTTCTACGGGTCCTCGCCACGGGGTTATGGGTCCTATCGTCTGCCAATGCGGTGGCTCAAGCCATCCGCGCTGCTGCATTTAGGCTCTGCTAACTGGGTGGATTCGCCCCTGCCCCTGGCCATGTCGGGGGGAGACCCGCACATTCGCGCTTTGATGAGGACCATATCTGCGAGTGAGTCCAATATGGATCGGCCCTATCACCTGCTCTATGGCGGCCAAACCTTTACTGAACTGAGCCGTCATCCGGATACCTGTGTACCGATTGAAACGGGTCCAAATGTGGGCGACTGTACAACAGCGGCGGGGCGGTATCAGTTTTTGACAACGACCTGGCAGGAAAAAGCTAAGGAATATCACCCTCTTCCACCCGACTGGTTTGAATTTTGGCAGGTGTATAACTTTTCGCCGGAGGCCCAGGATAGTGTGGTCTACCACTGGCTATCGGACCCCAATGCCTGGGGTATGGATATCAATCGGCGGTTAGAAAATGGGGAAATCGACCTGGTATTGGAGCGGTTATCAGGTACCTGGACTAGTCTAGGTTATGGCATTGAGACTAACACCATGTCCGGTCGGCTACCCCGGATCTACGACGATATGCTGCGTGAAGAACTGACAGCGCCCTAGGTCTGGCAGCCTCAGTCTTTTAGGTCACCTTTTTAGACAATGGAAAGCTGGTGGTCTAGGACGGTTGCGATCGCAGCCTTAATCTGGTCGCACTTGGCCTGTACCTGACCGGTTTCCAACAGGACTCGAGCCCGGTCAAACCCATCGGCCAAAGTAGCCACAGCCCCCGCCCGCCAAAGATAAAACCCCCCATTCCAAATTACAGAGCGGGTTAGCTCCGTTGGCAGACCCTGGAGAACCTGCCCCAACGCCTGGGCGAGATTCTCATCCAAAACAGGATCGTTACCGTCAAAGCCATAGTCCCTTGGATGCAGCAGCAGCCGTTCAAACACAGGTTCTCCTGCCCTGAGACTACCCATCCCCACAATCGCCGTTCGACTGCGGGGCAAATCACAGCTGCCCTCCACCCCCTTGACCGTCGTAAAGTTGGTGGTTTGGCGCAGCTGGTACGTTTCTTGGGTGCGGTTTTCTGTCGGTGGATGAACAAAACTACTGACCACGTGGCTGTTGCCATCGCAGGGAGCCCACATCAGCTCCACTGTCGCCAGGGTGGGGCGTTTACCAATTTGCTCCCGATAGGGTACCAGTCGATGGGCCTCCGGAAAATGCTGGGGAATATAAACAAAACCCACGTGGGTTAGCTCAAATACCTGCTGGGTTTGCGCCAGGCTAAGTGGCTGCCACATGACGCCAAGATCTTGCCAAATATCCACCAGGGGCAATCCCATTTTGGTGGGCATGCGGTCTCCCCCATGCAAAACAGCAGGCACCCCCCCAGCCGCAAGCACAAGTGCCGTTAATGGGGTAATGGGAGCATGGCGCTGACGACCGTCGTAGGGAGTACTCAACACCATGGCTCCATAGTCAGCCTGGGGTACGGCCAAACGTCCCCCCATCCGGTCGTAGCAATCCAACATGCCAGCCAGCTCTGGAATCGTGGGACGTTTGATCCGCTGAGCAATCATAAAAGCCCCAATCTGAGCCGGTGTCGCTGTTTGCTCCAGCATCAGGCGGGTAGCTAGGGCAGATTCTTCTCGACTCAGATCCTTAGAGGTGTGGGTACCGCTACCGACCTTTTTCAAGAGATCTCGGAAAACGTTGCTCATGGTGAGACGTCCTAATTTAAAGCCATTAGGGTGGGCAGATCGCTCAGCTTGCTAAAGCTGTCGTCGGCCAGGCGCTGGACCAGATCACAAAACTGTTTCACAGGGGGTAGCCGCAAACGGTCCTGGGTCGTGACCATGACCACCTGGCGCGTGAGAATAGGAGCCGCCGTACTGCGCACGGCCAGTCCCGGATCGCGACGGCTCTCCGCCAGCGCTGATTGTGGCAGCAGCGCAATCATTTTGCCCTGACGAACAACCCCTCGAAACGCATCCAGGGTATTCAGTTCAAGGGCCATTTTTAGCTCGGTCTCGGGTACCTGAGACTGCACCAGCCGCTGCATACCATAGCCGTCCTTAAAGACAACATGGGGATAGCGGGCAATTTCAGCCCAGGGGGCGGGGCTGTAGCTAGCTAAAGGGTGATCGATGGCCATTAGCACCTCCACCTGTTCGTCGTAGAGGGGGGTAACCGCCATCTCTTGGGAACTGGTCAGCATCGGGTTGTGCATGACAATGGCAATGTCGACTAGACCATCCCGCAGCACCTTTAGGGAGCGATCGCTGCCCAGGGCCGTTACCCGCAGCTGCACATTGGGATAGCGCTGGCAAAACTGGGTAATAATCGGGGGCAAAAAGTGAGAACACACCGACTGAATACCGGCCACACATAGCTCCGGCTGGCGACCTTCCAACAGGTCGGCAATTTCGCTAGAGGCCTGCCGCCACTCCTGACAGATCCGACGGGCCCTGGGTAAAAGTCGTTCTCCTCCGATGGTGAGCTTGGCCTGGGCCGTGCGATGAAATAGGGGCATCCCCAAATCGTCTTCAAGACCGCGAATCTGTCGGCTGACCGTCGATTGGGTAATACCACATCGACTGGCGGCCGCCTGGAAGCTACCCGTTTCGGCAATGGCTAAAAATGCTTGTAGCTGCTCTATACGCATGGGTGAGCTTGGATTACCAAGGAGCTAAGGGCTAAAAAACACCGCTGATCGTTATAAAACCGTATGTATAACACTCTAAACATCTACACCATGCGATTTAGTGTGTCTGGCTACCGGCTGTCAATCATTAAGCAAACTATTTT
>JBCCAQ010000146.1:0-13384 GCA_039814735.1 Cyanobacteria bacterium P01_A01_bin.15 | reverse complement strand
GGAAAGTACTATGTTTGGCATCTACTACGTCTCACCGGACTCCACGCTAAAGCGAGCAGACAATCGTGGACAACACGCCGGGGGGTCCTGCAGCTGTAACATAGTAAACCTGTCAAATAGGCCAGCGGGATACGAGGAATTACATGGTTGCAGCAACCGATTTTGTAGCCGACATCACCCAGGGCAGCACAGATCAAGATGTAACACTCGACTTCAAAATTCCTGACCCCGGCGACAGTAATATTTCCGACCACGATTTTAATCACCAGATCGATATTGCCTGGCAGGTGTGCGATCGCTTTGATCTGCAAACCGACATTTGGCGAGGACGTATTCTCAGGGCCGTTCGCGATCGCGAAAAGCAGGGCGGCGACGGTCGAGGTACGGGCTTTCTCAACTGGCTAAAAGATCGAGAAATTAGTAAAAGCCAAGCCTACGCCCTCATTGAACTAGGCAACAGCGCCGATGAGCTACTTAAAGAGGGCCTGCTCAGCGACCAGGCCGTCAATCAGTTTAGTAAACGCGCCTTTGTCGAGACCGCTCAAGCAGCACCCGAAGTTCAGCAAATGGTCACCGAAGCAGCGCGACGCGGCGAACAGATTACCCGCAAAGAAGTCAAGCAGCTCTCGGACGAGTGGACAGCTATGACCTCCGATCTAATTCCAGAAACGGTCCGTGAAAAGGCTGCCAACAACACTATTCCGACCCGGTACCTAACACCGCTGGTCAAGGAAATGGAAAAACTTCCACCCAGTCATCAGGCCACCTTACGTATAGAAGCCGAACGCAACCCGGATGTGGACACCCTAAAACAGATCACATCTGAGGCCCGCTATTTGTCTAAATATATAGCTGCGGCTAGCCAGGTCCAAACCATTGACCCAGACGTCGTCAATTTAGAGCAAGCCCTTGAAGAGGCACTCCGTATAGGCTGCCTAAACTCCACAGCAGACTTAGTCAACCAGGCAACTCAGTTAGAGCAGGCCACAGCCAAACTTTACACAGCCTGGCGTCGACTCAACAAACTGGCGGAGCGGGTCTATGTAGACAGTGGCGAAAGTACGCCTCAGCTACGAGCGCTCCTTAGCGCCCTGGCTCCCCTTACCAACGAGCTGATTGAGATTCAACTTGGGAGTTCCGATAGTCCCTCAACCAAAACTATCCGACTGCAGATTTTGGGAGAAATTGACTAAACTAATGGAATAGACCGCTTTTGATCTAATGGATTAGATAAAAATTCTAAATAGATCAGCCTAGAATGCTTGATAGTCAATAGTGTGGGGACATTTTAACCGGCCCATTAAACATTCTTGCCATGCTGATAGGGTGTAAAGTGTGAAATCAGATGTCAATATTTAAGTTAATCGCAGCACTTGTGCTAGGCCGTGGCTTGGATATAGGCAGCGGAATAGTTTTTTAATGCAGGAATTAGATAGATATGCCGCAGCTTGAGGCCAGCCCAGCGCTCGACTTCCAAAGTGAAGCGTACAAAGATGCATATAGCCGCATCAATGCAATTGTGATTGAAGGGGAATTGGAAGCTAACGATAACTACAAAAAGTTAGCTGAACACCTCAACGAAAGTAAGGACGAGCTACTTAAGCTAGCTCGTATGGAAAATCGTCACATGAAAGGATTTCAAGCCTGTGGCAAGAATCTGAAAGTGACGCCTGACATGGAATTCGCTAAAGTTTTCTTTGCTGAGCTACATCAAAACTTTCAACAGGCTTGGGATGAAGGTAAGGTCGTCACCTGTCTACTAATCCAATCTCTCATCATTGAGACCTTTGCAATTGCTGCGTACAACATCTACATTCCCGTAGCGGATGATTTTGCCCGAAAAATCACAGAAGGTGTGGTCAAAGATGAGTACATGCACCTAAATTTTGGCGAAGAGTGGCTCAAAGCAAACTTTGAAACGGCTAAGGCCGAATTAGAAACCGCCAACCGTCAGAATCTTCCCCTAGTCTGGCAAATGCTCAATCAGGTGGCTAAAGATGCATCTGTATTAGGCATGGAAAAAGACGCCCTGGTTGAAGACTTTATGATTACCTACGGGGAAGCTCTCGGTAACATTGGGTTCACAAACCGCGAAGTGATGAAACTTTCAGCCCAAGGGCTATCCATGGTTTAGCATTAATGGATACTTATAGGAGGCTGATCGCACGATCAGCCTCCTTTTGCCTGCATTGTGGGCGCTATGTGACCACCGTGCACCGTAGGACTGTGACGTTTTGTTGTAGTCTACTTTTCTAGGATTACTTTATTAATATAAACGTCCCCAATGTTTGGCTTAATCGGACACCTCACCAACTTAGAACACGCCCAAGCGGTCGCCCGTGATTTGGGATATCCAGAGTATGGTAGTCAGGGCCTAGATTTTTGGTGTAGTGCGCCTCCATTTGTAGTGGAGGACATCAAGGTGACCAGTGCAACGGGTCAAGTGATTGAAGGGCGCTATGTGGAGTCATGCTTTTTGCCAGAAATGTTGGCAACGCGACGCATTAAAGCAGCTACTCGAAAAATTTTGAACGCCATGGCCCATGCTCAGAAAATGGGTATCAACATTACGGCCCTGGGTGGATTTTCCTCAATCATTTTTGAAAATTTTAAGCTGGAGCGGATCAGACGAATTCGTAACCTAGAGCTTGACTTCCATCGATTTACCACCGGAAACACTCACACGGCCTATATCATTTGCCAACAGGTTGAACAGGCAGCTCCCCAATACGGCATTGACCTCTCCCAGGCAACGGTAGCTGTTTGCGGTGCCACAGGAGATATTGGCAGCGCCGTTTGTCGATGGCTCAGTCAAAATACCGGTGTCAAAGATTTGCTGCTTGTTGCCCGTAACCGAGAACGACTGGATAGCCTTAAGGATGAAATTGGCATGGGCAAAGTCATGGGGCTAGAAGAGGCCCTGCCCTTGGCAGATGTGGTTGTTTGGGTTGCAAGCATGCCCAAAGGGGTTGATATTGACCCTGGCACCCTAAAGCAGCCCTGCTTAATGGTTGATGGCGGCTATCCCAAAAATATCGGCAGTAAATTTAGCCACCCTGGCATTCATGTTCTTCAAGGGGGCATCGTCGAGCATAGCCTAGATATTGATTGGCGAATTATGCATATTGTGGCGATGGATGTACCGGCCCGACAGCTGTTTGCCTGTTTTGCTGAATCGATGCTGTTGGAATTTGAGAAATGGCATACTAATTTTTCCTGGGGAAGAAATCAAATCACCCTTGAGAAGATGGAGCAAATCGGTGCAGCCTCTGTCAAACATGGCTTCCGCCCTTTACTAACAACTTAGATTTACCTACCTATCTACAGTTACCGGGGTTAGCTGGGCTAACCCCATGTTTCGGGGGACAGTTTGCGATAGGGTGGAATCACTGCTGGAGTACCTAAATCCGTTATGGCGACGACTGAACGACGGCCTATCTTGCTGGACTTTGAAAAGCCTTTGGCTGAATTAGAGTCCCGCATTCTGCAAATACAAGCCTTAGCAGAAGATAATGATGTCGACGTTTCAGCACAGATTCAGCAGCTTGAGTCACGGGCACAGCAGCTAAGACAGGAGATTTTTACAAGCCTGACACCGGCTCAGCGCATTCAGGTAGCTCGCCATCCTCGCAGACCTAGCACATTGGATTATATCCAGGCTATCTCTGATGAATGGATAGAGCTACACGGCGATCGTCGCTCCGGAAAAGATGATTTGGCTTTGATCGGCGGAATTACCAGGTTTCACGATCATTCCGTGGTGATGTTAGGCCACCAGAAGGGGCGGGATACAAAGGACAATGTTGCCCGGAATTTTGGTATGGCGTCGCCGGGAGGCTATCGTAAAGCGATGCGCCTCATGGAGCATGCCGAACGATTTAATATGCCGATTTTTACCTTTATCGATACGCCAGGAGCCTGGGCTGGGCTAGAAGCCGAACAGCTAGGACAGGGAGAAGCGATTGCGTACAATCTTCGAGAAATGTTCCGTCTCAACGTTCCCATTATTTGTACGGTCATTGGGGAAGGTGGGTCTGGTGGAGCCTTGGGGATAGGCGTCGGTGATCGGCTGTTGATGTTTGAGCATTCCGTTTACACAGTTGCCAGTCCCGAAGCCTGCGCCGCTATTTTATGGAAAGATTCATCGCGCTCTTCTCAAGCGGCAGAAGCTTTAAAGATCACGGCATGGGATTTAAAAAACCTAGGCATTTTAGACTCCCTATTACCTGAGCCTGTGGGCGGGGCCCATGCCAATCCAGTTCAAGCAGCTGAGGGCTTGAAGAATGCTCTATGGGAGAATCTTGAGGCGCTACTTGCCATATCGCCAGAACAGCGACGGCAGGAAAGGTATCGTAAGTTTCGTCAGATTGGTGTATTTTCTGAAGCTGCCTAGGGGCTAGCAAATCTTATTTTGTAGAACTAGAATACAGCCCCATAGCTCAAAACAGCCGTAACACCCCTTACCCCCCTCTCTGATTTTTTCTAATTTTAAGAAGTTCCCAGTTATGTCTAGGGCAAATCTTAGAAAAAAATCACACTTAGTAAGTTGTTGCGCTGCGGGTACACCATTTACGGATTCTAGGTTCGACGGCCCTTTAGAGGCTCTCTCGCCACTAAATCAACACATGCCTCGTAACATTTGTTAATATTGAACACGGGGTATTTAATCCCCAACCTCCCATAGATGCTCCATCAATGAATACCGCTCTCAATCATCGTGCATTGATTACAGGTGCTAGCACTGGCATTGGTCGTGCCACCGCGCTGGCCTTTGCTAAGGCTGGATTTGATGTGGCGCTAGTCAGCCGCTCGGCGGATAAGCTGCAGGCTCTGACAGAGGAAATTAGTGCGATCGCATCGGTTAAAGCCCAAAGCTTTCCCATAGACCTAAGTGTGATTGACCAAGTCAACACCAAGGTTACAGAGCTAATAGCAGCTTTTGGCCCCATTGATGTGCTGGTTAACAATGCTGGCATGGGTTACACGGGCGAACTCAACCAAATGCCTCTGGCCGACTGGTGTCGAGTGATCGATCTAAATGTAACCAGCGTTTTTCAATGTATACAGGCTGCGCTACCCGGTATGCGAGAGCATGGTGGCGGCATGATCATCAACGTAGCCTCGGTCGCCGCTCGCCAAGCCTTTCCTCAGTGGGGTGCCTACGGCATTAGTAAAGCGGCCATAGCTGCCCTATCCAAAGCTGTTGCCGTTGAAGAGCGAGATCACGGTATTCGCGTAGTCACCATTTACCCAGGAGCTGTCAATACTCCCCTGTGGGATACCGACACGGTCCAATCTGACTTTGATCGCTCAGGTATGCTTACCCCGGATTTAGTTGCCAATGCCATTTTACAAACTGCGATTCTTCCCCCTGGTGCAGTGGTTGAAGAGCTAACCATCACGCCCAGTGGAGGAGCCCTGTGATTCCCTAAAGTAGTTCTCGCAACCAGGCCAGGAATACTTGGCCTCTATTCGTCTGCTTAGACAAGACCACTTGCTCATCATCTAGAAATTATTTAACCCACACTATGGCCATTTCAACCAACGGTTCCAAAACGAACGGTACCCTCAACGGAAAGTCAGCTACCGTACTCCCCGATCGTTCCAAAACCAAAGGTCAAGATGCACTGCTACACGAACCGTCTGCCGACAATGGCAAACTGATGCAGGCCGTACACACCATGCTGGCTGAGCTTGGCGAAGATCCTGAACGCGAAGGACTCCTCAAAACCCCCAAACGGGTCGCTGAAGCCATGCGTTTTCTTACCCAGGGATATACCCAATCCCTAGAGACCCTTGTCAACAACGCTATCTTTGACGAGGGTCACAACGAGATGGTGTTAGTGAGAGATATCAACTTTTTCAGCCTATGCGAGCACCACATGCTGCCATTTATGGGCCGAGCCCATGTCGCCTATATTCCCAATCAAAAGGTAGTGGGTTTAAGTAAGTTGGCCCGCATTGTTGAAATGTATTCTCGACGGCTGCAGGTACAAGAAAGGCTAACACGTCAGGTTGCTGAGGCCATTAATGAAATACTAGACCCCCAAGGTGTAGCGGTTGTCATGGAAGCCAGCCACATGTGTATGGCCATGCGCGGTGTCCAAAAGCCTGGATCCTGGACAGTAACCAGCGCCATGCTAGGTGTCTTTCAAGACGAGCAAAAGACCCGTGAAGAGTTTTTAAGTCTTATTCGTCATCAGCCAGCCTTCTCCAATTACTAGCCCCATCACGATTAAGATAGCAAAGGCAGGGTAGAGGCTATGTCCGCAAAGCCTCTACCAAGAGCATACCTGCAGCGATATGGTCTATTGCACCAACATATTATCCACGGTCAGCTGTCTATAATGCTCATGCCTTCAGCTGTAATTTATTAGGAGTAAGCGGCCCCATGAATACCCTAAATGTTGAAACCGCTGGCGAAACTATCAGCGCTGGGACCGAGACATTCGAAGCTAGTCATATAGACGTTATCGAAACCGTCATTGCTAGTTTGGACCAAAAAGGCGACGCCATGGTCAGCCATAGTGATGATAGCTATCTTTGGAAGTTCACCTATGGTAGTGTCACCGTGTACGTTCAGCTTACGGGAACCGAGGACGAAGACTCTCTAACCGTATGGTCTCCGCTGTTGAAGCTGCCGGTCCTCAACCAAACGGCTTTGATGCAGGAACTCCTCTCGATGAACTGTGGGGAGACTTTTGAGGCCTGCTTCGGCATCTCTAACCAGGATGTTTTGATCCTGGCTAGCCGTATTCTCGCTGACATTAATCCCGGTGAGATTTCTCGACTAATGACAATTGTGGCAACTATTGCTGATGAGCAAGACGATATACTTCAGAGCAAGTATCCACCGGCCAGCTAGCCTGTGAGATAGCTTCCCATGGCAACGACATGGCGACTGATTGCACCGATCTCAGCCTCCGGTGCAAGTCAAATGGCTATTGATGAGTGGCTTTTAGAGCAGCACCGTCTCGGTCAAAGTCCGCCTTGTCTGAGATTTTATACCTGGCAGCCCATCGCTATTTCCTTGGGGTACCATCAGCGGCACTATCCACCCCATTGGCATAATTTACAGTGGCACGGCCAGCCAATTGACCTAGTACGACGACCGAGTGGCGGGCGGGCCGTCCTACACCAGGGCGATCTGACCTACAGCCTGATTATCTCTGGTCAACAGGGTCGACGACGGGATATCTATGCCCACCTCTGCAAATTTTTGGTAGAGGGCTGGTATAGCCTGGGTATTACCCTACAGCTGGGCGCTGACAAAAACAGCTACAGGCAAGCCAGCAACTGTTTTGACACAGCTACTACGGCAGATTTGGTCATGGATAACGGGTACAAGGTTATTGGCAGTGCCCAGCTTTATCGTGATGGCTGTATTTTGCAACATGGTTCTATGAGACTGGCTCCAGATCCTGATCTGGTGGAAAAAGTCTTTGGTATTCCCAGCGCATCACCCGATGTCCTGATGAATATTCAACCTTCCCAGGCCATTGCAGCCCTAACAGCAGCAGCTCAACGAACATTTGATATCAGGTTCATAATACAACCGCTCTCTCAGGAAGAGCAGCAACAGGCCACAGCATGGTCACAGGCTCCACGCGCCCTGTGACCGTTTTTAGTAAAGCTTCAGCGGCTCTAGGTATAAGGTACTAATACACTGCCAACGTTCCCAGACGTGTGACAAAGCCCCAGCCTGGTCTGTACCCCTTTGACAATCCCTACCCAGATACTGATCAAGATAATACTCAGCACAGGCACCATGGTGGGTAGCCAGTAATGATGACTAAAGGCCACAATCACAAAGGCGCTCCAGATTAAAATAGCCACGAAGCTCGCTAGCAGCCGCATCTCAAAGCGATAGCCATACAACCCATAGCTAATTATCGGGCTAAGCAGTACAAATAGCCCCCAAATAGGCCAGGTAAGACGATGAAGGTGGCTTTGGGTCAGCAAGTTATGTGTTGCAACAACATGCTGATAGACACCTGAGGCGGGCGGGTTGCGATCGTAGGGAGTCGTCATGGCATCAATACCCACCCCCGTAAATCCAACAAAGACAATTTTGTTGGCAAACACAGCGGCGGGCACATGACCTGTCAGTACCTCGATAAATGAATAACGAGGGGAATGTTGAATCGAACCGGGCCAGTTTAACCACAGCGGACGATTGTCGTTAGCTGCGTAAACGGCATCGGTCTGGGTTTGAGCGTACCTTTGCACAGCTGCAATACTCAACGCCGGAATCCCATTAAGTTTGGGCTGATAGGCACGCGTAATACCATCGCCGTCAGCGTAGTGGTGTATGTGACCTGTTGCGATCGCACCGCTCGCCACCACAGCGTTGGGACCAATCACCCCGCCCTGCTCATCCCAGGCTGTGGCCAACACAACATTGCGGTGGACCATAGCTTGGGCTAAGGCCGCATCATCATCACTAGATTCAGCAAACAAAATGTCAAAAGCAACTACCCTGGGCTGGGCCGGTGCAATCTGCTTTAGCAGCTCACCATAATAGCGCCGAGGCCAGGGAAATTGACCAATGGTAGACAAACTCGTTTCATCGATTTCAATGACCGCCACCCGCTCATCCCACGGTTGTTCACCCCTAAATTTAAATAGGCCATTATAGATACTGTGCTCCAAGGATTGTACAATCCCTGTTTTAGCGGCCATCAGCGCCAAACCCACTGCTAAGAAACCGGGCAGCAGTCGCCACCCAGATTTGTGTAGATGATTTTTCATAAGATCGCTTTAAAGCCGTGGTGTTAACACCCCACGGCAATGCAACTGAGCAGTATCACCCATCGGTGCCGCCCCTGGCCTGATAGCACAAACGATTGCACCCCAACCCTAACAACACGTTAGCTATCACCGGGGTATGCAACCAATGGACAAATCACTGAAGTTGCTCGGTCTACTCAAAATTCACCGGGGAGCCTGATATACGGACATCCCAGACATTTACCCAGTATTTATAGTCAATAAAAAATTATTAACAACCCTACAAATTGCTGAAAATAGAACAATTTTTAGCCAATTTGGAGATTATTTACGGAGCCATAGCTGATTTTCCAGCACGGGGCTCAGCCACGGACCCACCAGCGATTTACAAAAATACTGGTGTCAGCACTACTCAGCATTTCTCGCGATGGCAGCTAGCTGTAACCCTGATGGATAGACACCATCCGCCTTAATCCGATCGATAATTGCTTCTGAAATTGGGAAATTAAGCCGCTTGGCCAAAGCTCGCACCACATCCCCACGGTCGATTGTGCCAGCCACAGCATCGGCCGGCGACAGAACCGTAATTCGCCTTAGGTCATTTTCTTCAAGATCTGTAATCACCTTAGATAAAGGCGTTTCCTCACGCACGTGGGGCATGTCCAGCAGCGGCTGAGCTGCCTCCGCCAGGGTCATTGACTCCCACCGGCTGCGCTCAATCTGACGCAGATCATCCAGAGATACCATGCCCCGATAGCGACCGTTTGAGGCGGCAAAATAGATAGTCGACTGATTTTCGTGGAGCAGCCGATCGTCCGCAAAGGTTCGCAGCGTCATGGTGGCATCAATCACCTTAAACTCACGCACGCTAGCATCCCGCGCCTTGAGACTGGTAATGGCATCTTGCAGGTCACTAACCCGGTTGTAGGCTCCCGCATTGCGCACAGCGAACCAGCCCAGCAGGGCTAACCACAGCAGCTCAAACCGCTGGGTCGTCAAATAGGCATAAATACCAACTGTAATGGCCATCCATCCCAACAGCTGCCCGACTCGGGCGGCCCAACGCACTCCCTGGGCTCGGCTGCCGGTCAGTTTCCAGACAGCGGCCTTTAAGACCTGCCCCCCGTCTAGGGGTAGACCTGGAATCATATTAAATAGAGTCAGTACGAGGTTGATGCGGGCAATCGTACTCACCATCAGCGCAGCCACGGTTTGAGGCGGCAACGCAAAAGACACCAGGGTCAGCAGCAAAAATAAGAAAAAACTTACCAACGGACCTGCGATCGCAACTTGAAACGCCTGGCCTGGAGTTTTAGATTCCTTGTCAATTGATGCTACCCCACCAAATAAAAATAGGGTGATCGAGTTTACTTGGATACCCTGGCGACGGGCCACCAGACTATGCCCTAGCTCGTGCAGCAATACGGAGCCGAACAGCAGCAGCGCCATCATCAATCCCACTAACGCGGCCACAGGAAAAGGAAACCCATCGCCCAAAAGATCGCTGCCATAGGCAAACGTCATCAGCAGGACAATAAAGAACCACGAATTATCGATAAATAGGGGAATGCCGAAAATCGCGCCAACGCGCCAACCGGATTGCATAGTGATATACCTTTAGAATGCCTAGGGGTACTAGGGATAGGTTTGTTAAATGGTCTTGCTAGACTGAAAACTACTTAAGCTACAGGAACTTCCCCCATTTTACTGAGGGGATTTACCAATAGCGTTACCGGATTTCCGAATATTTTTCAATCCTTGCCCATGCGCGTTAAGATTTGTGGCCTGACTCAGCCGGACCAAGCCGCTGCGATCGCAGCCATGGGGGCCTCCGTACTGGGCTTTATTTGCGTAAAACAATCTCCCCGCTACGTTACCCCCAGCATCATTCGCACCATTGTCCAGACATTACCACCAATTGATCGCGTTGGGGTTTTCGCCGATGCTTCCTTAGAGCAAATCAAGCAAACCGTTTTCACCGGCCAGCTGAGCGGCATCCAGCTCCACGGTCACGAGTCTCCAGCCTACTGCCAACAGGTACGAACGGCACTACCCCAGGTAGAAGTCATTAAAGCCCTACGCATCAGACATCCCCAGGATTTAGTTGATATCCAAGACTACGCGCCCCACATCGACACCTTCTTGCTAGATGCCTATCACCCCACCCAGCTAGGTGGCACAGGACACACCCTAGACTGGAGCACTCTCAAAACATTTCGCCCTGAACGACCGTGGTTTTTAGCCGGCGGCCTGCGCCCTGACAATGTTATCCAGGCCCTGTCGCTACTCTCTCCCGACGGCATCGACATCTCCAGTGGCGTGGAAAATGCCCCCGGTGACAAGGATCTAACCAAAGTAGCTCAGCTATTCAACGCCGTTAGCAATATCTCTGTTTGACGCGACAAATGAGACATTTGTAACAAAATATCTCTCAGCCTAAACCTTGATTACAGAATATCCGGTCTACTTTATGGAGTTCGAGCTGTAGTGATAATTTAAATGTAGTCATCCATACTTGTTTGCCCTAGTTGCGCCCTATGTACAACGCTCGAAAAGACTGGTTAGGTGCATTTATGATTGCCGCCCTAGGTGCTGGCATCATTACATCGTTTGCCGTAAGCCAAGGTCAAAATCCTTTTGTGGGCCTAGGTATTACCGCTTTTGCATCTATTGTCGCCGTGGTGGTTGACCACCTCTGCTAGCAGGAAACAAGTTTCCCTGTTCCAGCGATTGCTCCTGTCCGACCAGCAGTTTACACTGCTGGTTTTTTTAATAGGTGTCTAGGACACCAGCTGCTATCGCTAGGGTCATACAGGACTAGGCAAAGCTAGCCTGCATGACCACATCGTCAAAGTCCATATCACCACCTCCAGCCAAATCTTCAAATCCAAAGGTGTTGTTACCTAAAAGGCGCACATGATCGACACCGTCACTATTGCCGACTACATGGGTAAAGTAAATGGCTGGGTCATTGACAGTATTAGTATCCAGCAAGTCAGCAACGGTTCCATCCACCACCAAAAATGTGGATAGCAGCTGTCCGCCTATCAGCTCACTGGTATAACGAGTAGTCTCACCATTGGTTCCGCTCAGCTCTAAATTCACTCGTTGTGCCAGGGCAGCTTCAACATAGCCCGCGTCTCCAGGACTTAAAAGTACGCCCAAGGCATCCCGGACTTGACCCTGTTCATTCTCAATGGCAAATAGGCCAACGACACTATCTAACTTGGCTTCGCGATAAATATCGATTGTGGCCGTCAGCGTTCCGGTTTGAGACCGTAGGTCCAAGAGTTCAGAGTCAGTGATCAATCCTTGTAGCGCTGCACCTACGGGCACGCTAGCCTCTACAGCAACTGCTTCAATCACTATCTGATCAAAGGTTGCAGTTTGATCTTGGCGAAACCCGATTTGAATCGCCCCATTACTGGCAGTTTGCAATTCGACCACGGCTGACTGGCCATTAACGCCTGTGATATTAATTGTGCCTCCCGCTCCACGGCGTAGGCTGTCTAAACTCCCTCCATCAACAATGGCAAACTGCAAAACACTACCTGCTGTCGCTGTAATTGTTCGCTGAGGGACCAACTCATCGATATCACCAGCTTCAAGTGTAGAAAAGACCACTTGAGCCGTATTCAGCACCGCATCTATATAGCTAGGATCGCTGGGGGTCAGACCGTTGACAGAACCATTCGCATCGGTCACAAAAACAAGGATTTCCCTCACCTGCTCGGACAAATTTTGACGAATCGAAATTTCAATAGCTACATCCCCATTACCGCCAACGGCCAATCGTTCACCTTGGGGAGAAAGACTTGGTGATACGGGAATTGTAGGGCCGTCAGGTTCGTCATCATCTTGGTTGGTGACAGCCACTGATGTTGGGATGAGCGTACGATATCGAGTATCTGCACTGGTGACGTTGGTGTTGATGATGTAATCCACATCACCGTCATCATCGGTATCATCAACGCCAGTCACAGTTACCGTTTGAGGCTGATCCCAGTCAGCCGTAGAAAAAGTAATGCTGGGAATAATCGTCCCTTCGCTCCCATCGTCGCTGGTGAAATTGAGGGTAACAGCGTCACTAGGCTGACTTGTTAGCACGGCTGTGAAGGTATCACTTCCTCCTAACTCTGTCGTCAATAGACCTGTGACCGGTGAAAATGTAACCCCAGCAGGAGCCACCACGCCTTCTACAGCACCAATGTCCACGGCCGTTCCCACTACCCGAGCGAAAGGCACGCCTCGCTGGTCAACAGATATGGTTTCTGTGGTATTACCGTCCCTATCTAGGTCAAAGACATCGGCAGGTACAGTACCAGCATTACCAGCATCGATGACCGGACTACCCGCTTGTGGTGCATGGGTTTGAGTAAAGCCGCCGTTGGCTTGCAAAACCCCAAGCTGTGGATCAATAGGAGCAGCGGCACTACCTACTCGATCACCGTTATTGCCATTGTTAAAGCCGTTCGAGCCATCTCCATTACCAACCAAGTTATTGCCATTACTTGTAGTAGCACCGCTACCAATAAAAAAGTTGATATCAACAATGTCATCATTGCCAACATTGCCAGCGATGATGCTGTTAGTGACGGTTACATCACCAAAATTGGCAATTCCACCACCAACCGCAGTGGCCTGTTCACTCGCG
>JBCCAQ010000087.1:0-17732 GCA_039814735.1 Cyanobacteria bacterium P01_A01_bin.15 | reverse complement strand
TCGTGGTAAGAACCATCTACCAGTGTGACTTTAATGTCGATCACGGGATACCCAGCTAGGATACCAGATTCGCACTTTTCTTTCATGCCAGCTGCAGCAGGGCCAATGTATTCCTTAGGCACAGTGCCACCAACGACCTTAGAATCGAACTCAAATCCGGAGCCTTCTTCCCCTGGCTCAACATCAATCACCACATGGCCAAATTGCCCCTTACCTCCACTTTGACGCACAAACTTACCTTCCGTGGTAACTGCCTCACGAATAGTTTCGCGATAGGCAACCTGGGGTGCGCCAATGTTTGCCTCGACCTTAAACTCCCGTTTCATACGATCCACGAGAATATCTAGGTGAAGCTCCCCCATTCCTGCAATCACTGTCTGATTTGTTTCAGGATTTGTAGATACCCTGAACGTTGGATCTTCCTCGGACAGCGATTGTAATGCTTTTGCCAGCTTTTCCATATCCTGCTTGGTTTTGGGTTCCACAGCTACGGATATAACGGGCTCTGGCACGAATAGAGACTCTAACACAATTGGGCTGTCAGCTGTACAGATGGTGTCGCCCGTTGTAGTATCCTTAAGCCCTAAAACAGCTCCAAGATCGCCTGCTCGGAGTTCATCTACCTCGATACGATCGTCTGCCTTGAGGATAATAAGCCGAGAAACTCGCTCTTTCTTATCCTTGGTAGCGTTATATACATAGCTACCTTTTGTCATAACGCCCGAGTACACACGGACAAATGTCAGCCTCCCATAGGGATCTGACATAATTTTGAAGGCAAGGGACGCCAGAGGACCTTCATCATCCGGTGGCCGCTCCCCGGTCCCTCCATCCGGTAACATGCCCTGAATAGCAGGAACGTCTAGGGGAGAAGGCAAGTAGTCAACCACCGCATCCATCAGGAGCTGTACCCCTTTGTTCTTAAAGGCAGAGCCGCAAAGCATGGGTACTAGGCTACCGCTGTTAACACCTTCACGGACAGCGGTCATTATCTCTTGATTACTCAGTGGTTCACCCTCAATGTATTTTTCCATAAGGGTGTCATTAGTGTCGGCAACGGCTTCAACTAAAAGGGCACGATACTCCTCTGCTTGTTTTTGCAGGTTCTCGGGAATGTCAGTCTCTTCAATATTTGTCCCCAAGTCGTTGGTGTAGAGATGGGCACACATTTTGACAAGGTCGACTACCCCCTCGAATCCGTCCTCAGAGCCAATGGGAATTTGAATGGGAACCGCGTTTGCCTTAAGCCGTTCGCGAATTTCTTCGCACACGCGAAAAAAGTTAGCCCCAGTCCGATCCATCTTATTGACAAAGGCAATACGAGGAACGTTATACCGATCGGCCTGCCGCCAAACGGTTTCTGACTGAGGCTGAACACCGTCTACGGAGGAAAATACAGCGATCACTCCATCTAGAACACGCATGGAGCGTTCCACTTCAATGGTGAAATCAACGTGACCGGGGGTATCGATAATATTTATCTGATGATCCCGCCAGCTGATGCTGATGGCCGCCGCTGTAATAGTGATGCCTCGCTCTTGCTCTTGATCCATCCAGTCGGTGACCGCATTGCCGTCATGCACCTCACCGATCTTGTGGACAACACCGGAGTAGAAAAGGATACGTTCAGTCGTCGTGGTTTTTCCCGCATCAATGTGCGCGACGATACCGATATTCCTAACCTGCTCTAATGGAGATGTCCTTGCCATGGCTCTAGCCTTCAAACGATATCCTTGATAGCCGTATCTCTGATGTTATAAGCCAGCATTGCCAGCTCCCGTTGTTAGTAACGGTAGTGAGCAAAGGCCTTGTTGGCTTCTGCCATACGGTGGGTTTCTTCGCGCTTGCGGACGGCACCGCCCGTTTCATTAGCGGCATCCATAAGCTCGTTTGCAAGCTTGATGGCCATGCTCTTGCCAGCCCGTTGGCGAGCAAACTGAGAAATCCATCGTAGGGATAGGGCCGTACCTCGGTCAGCCCGTACTTCCATGGGAACCTGATAGGTAGCCCCCCCCACACGACGTGCCTTCACCTCAACTAGAGGAGTGGTGTTGCGTACGGCCTGTTCGAACACCTCTAAAGGTTCATTACCAGTGCGTTCTTCAATGAGTTTGAAGGCTCCGTAAACAATGCGCAGCGCTAGGGATTTTTTACCGCTGACCATGATGCGTCGAACCATCATGCTGACCAATCGGCTGCTGTAGACAGAATCGGGTGGGACAACGCGCTTTTGAGCGCTCGAACGACGAGACATAGAGATCCTTTGATGAGAAGTATAAGTTGAGTGCTAAGAGCCGACTGGAGTCGACACCATCTAGCTAGAGAGTTTGTGGCGCATACACTAGCAAACGCACTGCAACTACACGAAAGTTAAGGGACACACCCGCCCACCTCCCGTAGTGCGCTGCCGCAGAACCGTTACTCTTTAGGGCGCTTAGCGCCATATTTTGAACGACCTTGACGGCGATCCTTTACACCGGCGGTATCAAGGGTGCCACGGATGATGTGGTACCGAACGCCAGGCAGATCCTTGACACGTCCACCACGAATCATCACGACAGAGTGCTCCTGCAAATTGTGACCAATGCCTGGAATATAGGCGGTCACCTCAAAACCGGACGTTAGTCGAACCCTGGCCACTTTACGCAACGCTGAATTGGGTTTTTTAGGCGTTGTGGTATAGACCCGAGTACACACTCCTCGACGCTGAGGACAGCTCTTCAGCGCTGGGGATTTCGTCTTTTTCTGAGCGTTACTACGCTCACTCCGAATGAGCTGTTGAATGGTTGGCATACTAAGAAAGGCAAATGCCTATTGCTTCGAAGTTTTCACAAGACCCCATCCTATCGATTTCAGGGGTTTATTGTCAATGAGATTTTAGGTTCTGAGGGGAAAGCTGCGATCTTGATCCAGCGGCGCGATCGCAACGCCCAATCAAAAAAGGGCTAGGTAAAACTTGTATCTACCTAGCCCCTTGTATACACATGTTGGCAACCGACAGGTCAGACTTCTGCTAACTAGCTGGGAAGCCTATTTTTTATCTGTGCGGGCATAGTCATCCTGGTAACGGATAATGTCGTCCTCTCCCAGGTATTCGCCGTTTTGTACTTCAATCAGCACCAGGGGAATAACCCCTGAGTTTTCCAATCGATGGGCGGTGCAAGCCGGAACATAGGTAGACTGATTGGTGCAAAGAAGCGTTTCTTTTTCACCACAGACGACTTTGGCTGTACCAGACACCACAATCCAGTGCTCGCTGCGGTGATGGTGCATTTGAAGACTCAGGCGATGACCAGGCTTAACCTCAATCCGCTTAATTTTGTAGCCTTTGCCTTCTTCAAGGACAGTAAACGATCCCCAGGGGCGGGTGTCGCTTATGGGCGAATTATCTTTACTAGTCGTCAGGCTCTCTTTAGTTTCCTGAACAGCGGACTTAGGACGATCGTGAGTTTGGACCATGGTAATAGTTCCTGTTTGAAAGAGTACAGATGTCGATAGCGGCTAAAGTTTAGTCATGGTTGACCCTGTAGGCGTTGCCAGAGCTAAAGAGCGCTGATGGCAGCTAAGGCGTCACAACCGACGCTGGCAAAAGCCAACATAGAGTTTCAATAGCGGTTTAATTACCGAAATAACGAAGAACTACAGGGCTCTGTATGAATCGCATTCTTGGGAAAGCAGGCTCGGGAACAAGCCTAAGAACCTAGGACAGCAGCTTAAGATAGTGCTGTTTAATTCAGGTCCAATCATAGCAGCGGAAATTGGATAGACGTCACGGGTAGGGCCACCCAAACAAGTAACTAAACGGAGTCTTCAAGTTATGGAAAATAGCTTAAAGGTTGCTTCAACCAAAGGTGGCTTTACGGAGGGTCGGAGGAGGCAGGTGTTAAGAACACCCCAAGGGCATTATTAATACGGGCGGCTGTACGTGGGTGGCGGTTGATTAACCGTCCGCTCAGGTAAAGGCTAGATGAACTCCCGCCGTCTAGATTGAGCGCTTCGGTACACCCAAGCCTTTGTAGGATTTGAGCGGTTTCTGGCAGGGTAGGACCGCGACCACCGACGCGATCTTGAATCGTAACCAGCTTAATTTGGCCATTGGCCGTTAGACCAAAAACGCTTCTGGGGGCTCTCCCTTCGATAAAGTTACGGGTAAAGCTTTCCCGCTGTGAATCCAATACGATTCTTCCCTGTTGAATGAGCAAGGGACCAGCTCCGAGGGTATGGGGGAACTGTTCAAAACTGGCTGGTTGAGACTGCTGACTTAGGGCTACGGCCGATCCTGGAGCAAAGGCAGCGGCGGCAGAATTAAAAGAGCGTAAAACCAATAGATATCCGCCTGGAGGGATAGGAATGGCGTCCTGGCCAGCGGTAGAAAGGGTGCGCTGTTGACTAACCTGATTGTCTTGAACGGTGACAACGACTTCGTTATCAATCAGGGTCGTGTATTGGCTGCCCCAGTTTTCTGTGTAGCGAGCGATACCGGCTTTGACATACCCGCTGTTGAGAGTGTCAATGGCAAAGGTTTGATTGTTGGCGGTGGCGGTGGCCTGCAGGGTCAAACGGTCCATGATGACATTCCCCTGATCGTCCCAGCCGACGGCCCCACGACCCAAAATCGGGCCAGAAATCCAGCGATTGTTATAGCGTAGGGCACCCAGGGGAAGCTGATTGTTGCGGTTGAAAAAGCCGCCGTTGATCAGTGCGGTGGTCTGCCACTGGTCTGCTAGAACCCCCGGTGGTTTGGTGCCTGGTGCCTGGTTTGGGAAAGCCAACAGGGGCAGCAGAGCTAACTCGGGACGTGCCACATCTAGACTGACGCTGTAGACCGGAAAACGCTGACGCCCGAGGTCAACATAGCGCTGCTGATATTGGATGCCATCGGCCCAAAGAATCTCTTTGGGCTGGAGGGCATCGGGTCGAATATCAATCACGAGACGATTGGGCTGAGTCAGACTCCATACATAGGGCTGGAGATGATCGGCAACGGTCAGCGTCAGGGTGGTGCGTTGAGCATTAGAGGCGATGGTGACCCCCTTGAGGCTGTTGGTTGGTCCTAGCTTAAAATTTGCGATCGCATCCTTCCCCATGGCCGCGTCCACCGTAACCGTGATGCTATTGGTCGCTGGACTTACCTGCCACGCGGCGGCCTGACTCAAATCCAGCACCAGCCGATCTCCCCAGGTTTGACGGCCCTGACGCACGCTCATAATCTGACTCGGGGGCAGTCTCAAATCGAGGACTGGGCCCTGGGGGGTGATCTGCCAGCCATGCTGGCGGATAAGGGGAGCAATATCCAAATAGCGATTGTTTTGATAGTGCCAGGCGGGTAATGTCACCAGACCCCGGTTGTCGGGGATAAACCAGGCCACCGGCTGTTGGGTAGGGGTGCGGGTACTGCCTAGATCCACCCCTAGCTGGGCTGCGATCGCGCCGTCAGCAATCCCAATCAGATCGCGTCGCTGCTGCCAGGCACCGTTAACCAAGCGCCCGTTGATACGCAGCTGCTGACCACTGGCGGTGGGCTCTGCCGCCTGGGCCAACCCCAAACGTCCAATCGATGACGTTATCACATTTGTGCTCGCTGGCTGTGGATCTAACCGAGTCCCTCCTAGGACAAAACCACAGACACACAGCATCACAGCGACATATTTCAGCAACGACTTCAGATGAAGCGACCTGGAATCCAGCATGGACATAGGCAATGAAGCGATCTAGCAATAAGACTTCAATGAATTCAACTTGAGACTTGATCTCTGAATCTCTATACAGATTCAATCCTGAGGCTAAACCAAGGGTACTCTTTCTAAATCGAGGCTGATGCCGCAGTCCAAAGAGGTAGGACCCTGGACAACCGCAAAAGTTAACAATCAACAACACAAGTTGATAACCGATAACATATGGAACTTTGTACCAAGAGTCAGAGCGTCCCACTGAGCGGCTGCCATCCGCCCCCCTAGGAAATACCAATAGCCTGCCAACCCCAGTCTTGACATAGGTTTCACTGCCCTTGACTTATCCGAACAGCAGGCTTAATAATATTGCTCCCCAACGGTTTTAGAAAAGCCCCAACTAATGTTTTTCAAGCTTGTTTGTTAGGTTCAGTGAAGGATAGCTAAATTTGATTTACTTTTAAAAAGTAAAGATAGTGTAACCACTGGCATGGCAAATGAGGTGTTGCGGTTGCCTACGGGACCTCATCTGCAATCGAGATTGATCGCCAAGCAGCCGCGAAAGGTATCAATCTATACATAGCAGACCTGTTTAGGGATGTTGACTGAGTAGGTGAGCAACTTTTAGCTGCGGGTCTACCAATCAGGGCCTGGGTGCTCAGATACGTTCAGTCACCCCAGCCGCTATCAGCGGTGACGGACGGTGGTCTCATCTAATAGCTAGGCACTCAATCGTTCTTCTATTTTCTTTTTGCGACGGGCTCATGGGTAATAAGCGTGTGGACAATGTTCAATTGAATCAGCAATCTCAGTGGCTAGAACCCTCGGGGCCTAAATCATTGGTAGAAGAACGAGATGCCTGCGGTGTAGGTTTTATTGCCGATCAGCAGGGCCGCGCTAGCCATCGCCTGGTAGCTGATGCCCTCCATGCGCTTAGCTGTATGGAGCACAGAGGCGGCTGCTGCGCCGATCAAGACTCCGGTGATGGAGCCGGGATTATGACCGCCATCCCCTGGAAAATTTTGCAGCACTGGGCGACGGACCGCCCCCTGACACCAGGGCACGTGGGCGTGGGCATGACATTTTTGCCCCGCCATGGTGAGGCGGCTGACCTGGCTAAGCAGCAGTTTGCCCAGGTTGCCCAGGCAGCGGGCTTTACAGTCCTGGGCTGGCGGCCAGTACCAGTGGCGTCTGAAACCCTGGGCTCCCTAGCCAAAGAATTTGAACCCCAGATTGAGCAGGTATTGGTCGAGTCTGCAGCAGCAGGAGACGAGCTAGAGCGCCAGCTATTTTTACTACGCCGGGCCTGGATGCGAACTTTAGAAGGCGTCACTGGCTCCGATGAACTAACAACAGCCCTGCGGGACATCTACGTTTGCTCTTTTTCCAGCCGCACCATTGTTTACAAGGGCATGGTGCGCAGTGAGGTGCTGGGGCAGTTTTATCTGGACCTGCAAGATAGTAGCTATGAAAGTGCCTTTGCGGTTTACCACCGACGCTTTAGTACCAACACCATGCCAAAATGGCCCCTGGCCCACCCCATGCGACTGTTGGGACACAACGGTGAAATCAACACCCTAATTGGCAACATTAATTGGATGATGGCCCGCGAGGCTGATTTGGCTAGCCCTGTGTGGGGTGAGAGCCTAGAGCAGCTCAAACCGATTGTCAATGCCGACAACAGCGACTCGGCCAACCTGGACAACGTTATGGAGCTACTGGTGCGCTCGGGCCGCACACCGACCCAGACGCTGATGATGATGGTGCCCGAAGCCTATCTCAACCAGCCTGACCTGCTGGATTATCCTGAGATCACTGACTTTTACAACTATTACAGCGGTGTGCAGGAGCCCTGGGATGGGCCAGCCCTAATCGTGTTTAGTGATGGCAAACAGGTGGGGGCCACCCTGGACCGCAATGGCCTGCGACCGGCCCGCTATGCCATTACCCGCAGCGGCTATTTGGTGGTGTCCTCTGAAGCTGGCGTGGTTGATCTACCCACTGAAGAGGTGGTGGAAAAGGGGCGGCTGGGACCGGGGGAGATGATCGCCATTGACTTTGAAACCCATGAAATCTTAAAGAATTGGGAGATCAAACAGCGGGTGGCCCAAGGACAGCCCTACGGAGACTGGGTGCGAAGCCATCGCCATGATATTTCTCCGCAGCTGTTTCGTGAGCAGCCCCAGCTGGAAGAAACCGCCCTGCTAACCCAGCAAACGGCTTTTGGCTACACGGCTGAAGACCTGGAGATGACCATTCAGGACATGGCCTCCCAGGGCAAGGAGCCTACCTACTGCATGGGGAACGACGCCCCCCTGGCGGTACTCTCCGAAAAGCCCCATCCGCTTTACAACTACTTTAAACAGCGCTTTGCCCAGGTCACGAACCCCCCCATTGACCCACTGCGGGAACGTTTGGTGATGTCCCTACAGATGCAGCTGGGCCAGCGGCACAACCTGCTTGATGAGCAGCCTAGCCACCTGCTCAAGCTAGGGTCACCGGTCGTAAATGACAATGAGCTGGAGCTAATCCGGCAGGGACCGCTATCGGTGACTACGCTATCTACTCTGTATGTCGTGGGAGCCGGACCAGCAGGTCTGGGTCTAGCGATTGAAACCCTTTGTAAACAGGCGGATGCTGCTGTTAAAGCAGGGGCTGAAGTGCTGATTTTAAGCGATCGCATCGACGGCGATGGCCGTCCAACACGTGTATCTGCAAGGTATACCTATATTCCCCCCCTTGTGGCCGTGGGCGCTATCCACCACCACCTGATCGGTAACGGCCTGCGACTGCGGACATCGCTGCTGGTGGATACGGCCCAGTGCTGGAGCACCCACCACTTTGCCTGTCTGGTGGGCTACGGTGCCAGCGCCGTTTGTCCTTACCTGGCGCTCGAGAGCGTATGTCACTGGTGGGCCAGCAGCAAAACCCAAAAGCTGATGGAAACCGGTAAGCTGCCAGCAACCACCTTAAATGGAGCCCAGGCCAACTACCGCAAGGCAGTGGAGGAAGGACTGCTCAAGGTGCTCTCAAAGATGGGAATTTCCCTGCTGTCTAGCTACCAGGGAGCGCAAATCTTTGAAGCCATCGGGATTGGTCCAGAGCTTTTGGCGGTGGCCTTTAAGGGCAGCATTTCTCGGTTGGGGGGGCTTACGGTGGCAGAGCTAGCCCAAGAGACCATGCGCTTCCACAGCAAGGCATTCCCAGAACTGACCAGCAAGCGACTAGAGCACATGGGGTTTGTGCAAGCCCGCCCCAAAGGGGAGTACCACAGCAATAGTCCGCAGATGACTAAGCTACTCCACAAAGCGGTGAAGCTAAATCAATACGATCACTACGCTGTCTACAAGGAACACCTCAAGGGCAGTCCGGTGGCGGCCCTGCGGGACCTGCTGGATATTAGCAGCGATCGCACCCCGATTTCCATTGATGAGGTGGAGCCAGCCGCCGCCATTATGCGCCGGTTTTGCACCGGGGGAATGTCCCTGGGGGCACTGTCGCGGGAGGCCCATGAAACCCTTGCGATCGCAATGAACCGCATCGGCGGCAAATCCAATTCGGGCGAGGGCGGCGAAGATGACGTTCGCTTCCGACCGATTAACGATGTGAATGACCAGGGGCTTTCCAGGACCCTGCCCCACCTCAAGGGTCTAAAGCCGGGGGATACGGCCAGCTCCGCCATCAAACAGGTGGCCTCAGGACGCTTTGGCGTCACCCCCGAATATCTGATGAGCGCCCAGCAAATCGAAATCAAGATGGCCCAGGGAGCTAAGCCCGGTGAGGGGGGACAGCTGCCCGGTCGCAAGGTGAGTGACTACATTGCCTCGCTACGACGGTCAAAGCCTGGCGTCACACTGATTTCCCCCCCGCCTCACCACGATATTTACTCGATTGAAGACCTGGCCCAGCTGATCTTTGATCTCCATCAGATCAACCCCAAAGCTGGAGTCTCAGTCAAGCTGGTGTCTGAAATTGGCATTGGTACCATTGCGGCGGGCGTCGCCAAAGCCAACGCCGATGTGATCCAGGTTTCTGGCCACGATGGTGGCACCGGGGCCTCCCCCCTCAGCTCCATTAAGCATGCCGGTGTGCCCTGGGAGCTGGGTCTGACTGAAGTCCATCGGGTGCTGATGAAAAACCAGCTCAGGGACCGGGTACTGCTGCGGGTGGACGGCGGTCTTAAAACCGGCTGGGATGTGATCATGGGGGCCCTGATGGGGGCAGAAGAATACGGATTTGGCACCATTGCCATGATTGCCGAGGGCTGCATTATGGCGCGCGTCTGTCATACCAATAGCTGTCCGGTGGGGGTTACCACCCAGCGTGAAGAGCTGCGTAAGCGCTTTACCGGTATTCCTGAACATGTGGTCAACTTTTTTCACTTTGTTGCTAACGAAGTGCGATCGCTGCTGGCCCATTTGGGCTATCGCTCGCTGAGCGAGGTGATTGGGCGAGCCGATCTGCTAACGGCTCGCGCCGACGTCAGCCTAGCTAAGACAGAGGGTCTGACGCTGGATATCCTGACCCATCTGCCGGATACCCGTTGCGATCGCGCTGACTTGTCAGTTCGCAGCTGGCTAGAGCATGGGGATGTAAACACCAACGGCGCTGTTCTAGACGATCGGCTACTGGCCGATGCTGAAATTCAACAGGCCATTGCCAATCATGGGTCGGTCAATAAATCCTTTGATGTGATCAACACCGATCGCTCCGTTGGAGCACGGATATCCGGCTCGATTGCCAAGCAATATGGCAATACGGGTTTTGCCGGGTCACTAAACCTCACCTTTAATGGCAGCGTCGGCCAAAGTTTTGGCGCTTTTAATCTGCCCGGCATGACGCTGCACCTAGTCGGCGAAGCCAACGACTATGTCGGTAAAGGCATGCACGGCGGCGAGCTGATTATTACACCGTTTGCCGGGGTGCAGTACGACCCCTCCAATAATGTCATTGTTGGCAATACCTGTCTCTACGGTGCGACAGGAGGCACCCTCTATGCCTTTGGCCAAGCAGGTGAGCGCTTTGCCGTGCGCAACTCCAAGGGCAAGGCAGTCATTGAAGGAGCCGGTGACCACTGTTGTGAATACATGACCGGTGGGGTAGTGGTCTGCCTCGGTGGGGTGGGCCGCAATGTCGGTGCCGGTATGACCGGTGGCCTGGGATACTTCCTAGATGAGCAGGGAGATTTTCCCACACGGGTCAATCCTGAAATTGTCAAAGTCCAGCGGGTGATCACAGATGCCGGGGCCGAGCAGCTCAAGCAAATGATCCACAACCACGCTGAGCGCACGGGCAGTACTAAAGCAGCAAACATTTTGGCGGATTGGAATCGCTATCTCCCCAAGTTTTGGCAGGTGGTGCCGCCATCTGAGGCCGAGCGTCCTGAAACCCTGGACAACACCCAAGCCTTGGCAGCCTCAGTTGGCTAAATTCCAATATTCTCCAGGTGTTTTGAGCGGCATCTGCGATCGCCTTAGCCTAGGATATGGGCAGCGCGTTTCTGGTATTGACTATGTTGCAGCACGCCCTCAAGGAATGGTCCGTTGCCATTGATGCCCTGGTCCAGGGGCAGACTGTGCTGCTGCTGCGCAAAGGGGGGATTCGCGAAGTTGGCAAGCACTTTCAGGTACCCCATCAGCGGGTGTGGCTATACCCCACCTACGAGCACCAAAAACCTCACCTGCTAAAACACCCCTGGGCTGACCGGGTGACAGCGGTGGTACCGGGCTGGCATCCGACTGAGGTCAACCTCTCAGCCTGGGCCGAGGTTGACCAAGTATGGACCATCAGCAGGCGTGACACCATAGAAGCCCTGCTACCGTTTCATATCTGGAATGAGCAATTTGTAACGGAGCGCTTTCGCTGGAAACCCAGCCAGCCCCTTCATCTGCTGGTACTGCGGGTGCACCGTCTAAAAATGCCTGTGCAGATTGACTGGCAGCCAGCCTATGGGGGTTGTCGCTCCTGGTTGACTCTAGATCGTCCGCTGGAGACAGCGCCATCGACACCTGTCCTAGATGAGCACACGCTAGCCACGACGATGCAGCGGATACATACCCAGATCAAAAAATGTGAGGCTCCCAGCCAGGGCAAGACTATGTAAAAAACCGAGCCACTTCGTTGCAAACGGTCTCAATTTAGTAACATTTGCCTACGTTTTGACACCCTAATTTATATAAGTCGCCATAACTCTAAAGGAAAACCGATGATCCCCGCAAACTCGGACAGATCGACCGTAAACCGAATATAGCTGCTCGCTTAGTCAGGCAGTGTTTTGTACACCATCTATGAGCAAAATTTGTTATGGCCGTGTTGAAAGTTGGCATCAACGGGTTTGGTCGTATTGGTCGTTTGATACTGCGGGCCGCTATCAATAATTCAAATATCGAGTTTGTTGGTATTAACGACTTAGTATCCCCCGAAAACCTGGCTTATCTGTTCAAATACGACTCCACCCATGGTCCGTTTGCCGGCCACGTTGAGGCTCGGGAGCATGGAATTGTCGTGGGTGGACGGTTTATCCCCTGTTTTTCCGTCGCTAATCCGGCTGAGCTGCCCTGGGGCAGCCTTAATGTTGATTATGTGGTTGAGGCAACGGGACGCTTTACCACCTACGATCAGGCCGCCAATCACCTCAAGGCTGGAGCCAAACGGGTGGTGATATCGGCACCTACCAAGAGTCCGGATAGCGTGCCCACCTTGCTCGTCGGAGTAAACCACAAAAGCTTCGACCCTGAGGCTGACCGCATTGTTTCCAACGCTAGCTGCACCACAAACTGTTTAGCTCCGGTGGCTAAGGTTATTCAGGAGCAGTTTGGGTTTGCGGAGGGTCTGATGACCACGGTGCATGCGTCTACCGCTACCCAGTCAACCGTTGACAGCCCGAATAAAAAGGATTTGCGCAGCGGTCGTGGCGCAGCTCAAAATATTATTCCAGCCTCAACGGGAGCCGCTAAAGCGGTGACCCTGGTGCTGCCCGAACTAACGGGTAAGCTCACCGGGATGGCACTGCGAGTACCCACCCCTGATGTCTCGGTGGTTGACCTAACGGTGCGGACGGAAAAATCAACCAGCTACCGTGACATTTGCGATGCCATGAAAGCCGCATCTCAAAATGGCCTGCGGGGAGTTTTAGGGTATACGGACGACCCCGTTGTTTCAACTGACTTTGTAGGAGACCCTCGCTCCAGTATTTTTGATGCTGGTGCAGGGATTGAGCTTAATTCTAACTTTTTCAAACTGCTGACCTGGTATGACAATGAGTGGGGCTACTCAAACCGCGTAGTCGACCTGATGCTGCATATGGCCTTGACCGAAGGACTGCTAAAGGGTGTGGCCAGCGAATCCTTAGAAGCAGTTTATGCCTAGGGAAATCCTTGATTGCCCCACCGCAATAGTCGGAAACAGGCAACTAGGGTTTTGGATCACGCTAGTGTGATGCACCCACGGCCAAGCATCAAAAAAGCACCCCCGAAAGCGGGGGTGCTTTTTTTAGGTACAAACTGGGCTGAGACCTAGCCACCCATAGACTGATACCAGTAGTAGGTCGCCATGGGAATAACCGTAGATACAATCAACAGCACAACAACTATCCAGGTAGACCCGGTACGGTTTTCCTCTGTTTCTTCTGCGGTGGCAAAGGTACCCTCAACCTGGATGGCTTCTTCAATAACAGGGGGACCAGGGTCAGGTTCACCGGCTAATACAGCCGCCAGACGGACGGTGGCATCACCAAATGCCCGGTTGTAGCTATTGTTTTTGAGCAGCGGCGCTTTCATCGTTTCCTGGGCAATGCTATCGGCAATCTCTGCAGGGAGCAGCGTAGCGGTTTCTTCACCGAATTTGAGGCCAATATTGTTGGTGACATCATCTAAAACAACAACGGCCTGGTTAGCGCCCGCTTCGGAGGTGGGAAACCAGCGATCAAAAAGCTGCTCGGCAAAACTTTGGGCGGTTTCGCCATAGTCTAGACGATGGATAGTGACATAGCGGATTTCTTGACCGGTGGCAGCTGCCAGCTTCTGAAGATCCTTATTGAGATTGTTTTCGTTGAGTCGAGTGATTTTATTGGCGTCGTCAAGCACCCAGCTGTCGGTGCTGGCGTTGAGGGGCATGTCGTAGACCCCGGTGGCGCTGGCGGGAGCCGCAATGGTGAGGTTGACGGCTAGTGCGATCGCAACTAGCCAGCAAAGGCGTTGGAATATCGAACTCAGGACCATGGTATTTCAAGAAGCAGCAGTCGAGTGGTTAGGAACCGCCCATACTCAATACTATATCTGAGCCTGCCCAGGGGTAGTACAACCACCTGCCGTAGCGCTGTCTAAATCGCGACAGCGCCATGGTGAGCGGCGATGGCGATCGCCGCTGGATAGATGCGATGCTCCTGGATTTGGATGCGGGCTTGGAGCCGTTCATGGCTATCGTCCGATAGCACCGGCACCACCGCCTGCATGACGATCGGTCCGCTATCGACGGCTAGCTCCACATGATGGACCGTACAGCCTGTCACCTTCACCCCGGCAGCCAGGGCCTGCTGTACGGCATGCAGCCCAGGAAAACTAGGCAACAGACTAGGATGAATGTTTAGCAAACGCCCGGTAAACGTATCGATCAAATGCTCGGTGACCCGCCGCATCCAGCCAGCCATGATCACCCATTCGACATCATATTGAATCAAAGCATCAACAATGGCACGGTCGAGGGCGGCCCTCGACTCAAACTCGCGGTGGTTCAAAAGCACAGTGGGTATAGCCCACCGGGCCGCTCGGTTAAGAACAGGGACCCCAGGATTATTGCAAATAACAACGTTGACCTTTGCTCTGAGATCCGAGCGTTCGATGGCGGCCATAATGGCCTCAAAGTTACTGCCGTTACCGGAGGCTAAAATACCCAGTTTGAGCGGGGAATAGGTCAACTGTTTCCAATCGACGGGAGGAGATAGCAAAGCGTCAGAAGGAGCCGTACCCATGGAGCTGAACCAGACATAAACTCTAGAATTTTACACTCTAGATACATGGCTGCCCGTTTACATCAAATCCAGGGCATAGTTAAGAAAATACGTCACTGCTCAGTTTTTCACCCTCTGATGAGTATATCCGCTACGTCAACTATTCCTTCCCAGGCACCGCTTGAGCTGCTCACCTGCTCGCTTGATGTGGTGGCGACTCCAGTTTATATAAAAGATGCTGACCATCGGTGGCTGTTTGCTAACGCTGCCTGCTGCCAGCTTTTAGATACTCCCCTGGAGCAGCTGGTGGGGTGCATTGACCACGAGGTGGCGGCGGTGGTGGATGCGGATTTGCTGCGATCGCAAGATGACAGTTTTTTCAAATCGAGCCCGAGCACCGATCGGTCCGTTACCATCAACACCTATCAAGGGCAGCGTGAGGTTTGGGGTAGTCGCTGCTTGCTTGAAACCCAGAACGGACCCATTTTGATCAACACCCTCAAAGACGTCAGTGAACTGGCCCGTATTCGTCAAACTAACGACGAGCTGCGCCAAAAACTAGAAGAGCGAAACAGCGCCCTAGAAAAACTAATCGACTTTGAAGCCACCCTCAAACGGATCACCGACCGGGTGCGCGATAGCCTTGATGAAAAACAAATTTTGCAGACAGCCGTACAGGAGATCACTGAAGCCCTTGACGTCAGAGGTTCCAACACATCTCTCTACGACTTAGAGCAAGGCACATCCACCATCTATTACGAATACACCACGCTACCCTCCGATCGGGGCCGCGTTTCTCAGATGGAGGCGTTTCCCGAAGTTTATCACCAGCTACTAGAAGGGCAGTACTTCCAGTTTTGCTCTATTGCCCCCAACCCGGTGCGCGGATTAGTGTCCATGCTGGCCTGTGCCATTTTTGATGACCGGGGTATCCTCGGTGACCTATGGCTAATCAACGACAAGGATCATGGCTTTAGTGAATACGAAATTCGTCTGGTCCAGCAGGTGGCCAATCAGTGCGCCATTGCCATTCGACAGGCCCGTCTCTATCAGGAGTCCCAGTCCCAGGTACGTGAACTAGAACAGGTAAATACCCTAAAGGACGACTTTTTGAGCACGGTTTCCCATGAGCTGCGCACACCCGTTACCAGCATGCGAGTTGCCCTACAGCTGTTGGGGGCCACCCTAAACCAAGAAATTGATCTAGACCAAGAACTCGCCAAACCCGATGTCGAACAGGGCCGTATTGCTCGCTACTATCGCATTCTCAAGGAAGAATGCGAGCGAGAGATCAGTTTAATTAACGACCTTTTGGATTTGCAGCGTCTGGATGTCGGCAGCCACGCCCTGGCTCTGCAGCCGGTCAAAATCCATGAGTGGTTACCAGCACTCGTCAGTAGTTTTCAAGAACGCGCCACCAGCCGTAAGCAAAGTTTGGAGGTCGCCATGGCGGAGACACTCCCCGTCTTGATGTCCGATTTATCAAGCCTGGATCGAATCTGGGCAGAACTCCTCAACAATGCCTGCAAATATACGCCGCCGGGGGGAAACATCAGCCTCACGGTAAAACAAACGGGTGACAACACCCTGCAATTTGACCTCGTCAACACGGGGGTGGAAATCCCTCAGGATGAGCTGCCACGGATTTTTGATAAATTTTACCGAGTGCCTAGCGCCGATCCGTGGAAGCAGGGAGGTACCGGGCTGGGGCTCGCCCTGGTCCAAAAGCTAGTGCTGCATATTGACGGCGTAATTCAGGTTACAAGTGGTGACAAGCAGACATGTTTTACGATCAAGTTACCGCTATCGTTGAGATCATAGAGGGGAAACGGGTTGGGCCCGGTCCAATCGGGCTAGGAGGCAAGTATGGTAACCGCGCAGACAGAATCACATCTAGATAGATACGAAGGACAGTTTGGCTCTTTTGTGATTACCCCGGACGACCGTCGGGAAGTGGTGATTTATCGCTGTGGTTTGGGACTAGCAGCTTTGAGCTTTGCCCTGGGGGTAGCGCTGCTGCTGCTGGGAGATATCAATACGGCCCTTTTATGGGCGATGTCGGGATGTTATTTGGCGATGTGGCTGGGTCTGGGGGTCAGTCTTTGGTTTATTCACATCTATTTAAAGCCGCTGCACCAGGCACTGCAGGCATTTTGGCTAGCAGGCGGCTTGGCTAGCGTGGGGATTGCGCTCACAGTACCTGGCCCCCTGACCCAGACGGTGTACGAACAACCGTGGTCAGTTTTGGGGGTGGGTTTTACATTTGCGGCCCTGACTGGCATTTTCTTTAAAGAAGCCTTTTGTTTTAATCGGCTAGAAACCAAACTCCTGGTGCCGTTGGTACCCGCACTGCTGCTAACCCACATGGTGGGGGCCATGCCTGGGAACGTGGGTCAGGGGCTATTGGTCGCTTGGGCCGTTCTATTTATTGTTTTTGCGCTGCGTAAGCTGGTGCAGCCGATTCCACCGGATATTGGTGATAAAAGCGTCTTTGACTATCTAAAACAGCAGCGGCAGGCGGAGGCTTAAGGGAATAAATTTCCTACCCAGGGCTCTTTGGGCACCCTAGAACCGTTGAACCCATGGGGAAAGCGGTTGGAACGGGCATATTGGGTCGCTTGGAAACAGGTAAAGGATATTGGGCCGGTTTTGATCAAGCGGCTGTACGAGCGATTTGGGTCGCTGGCAATGGCATGGCAGGCTCCCCCTGCTGACCTGCTAACCGTCGATGGCATTGGTCTCGTCACAGCCGATCAGATTAGCCAGCTGCGATCGCAGCTCAATCCCCATCAGCTCCTAGAACAGCACGAAGCCCAGTCTCCCAACTTTTGGACCCCAGCCGATCCGGACTACCCCAGGCTGCTGTGGGAGATTCCAGACCCGCCGCCCGTCCTATACTACCGAGGGCCACTGCGTCCTAACCGTCTGCCAGCCATGACCCTAGCTATTGTGGGTACCCGCCGTCCGAGCCCCTACGGCCAGCGTTGGACCCAGCGGCTCAGTCGTCGCTGTAGTCAGCAGCAAATAGCCATCGTTTCAGGCATGGCCGCTGGTATTGATACCTATGCCCACCAAAGCTGTCTACACAATCGAGGCCAGACCATAGCGGTCCTAGG
>JBCCAQ010000016.1:0-35704 GCA_039814735.1 Cyanobacteria bacterium P01_A01_bin.15 | reverse complement strand
TCAAGATCTGCGGATTCCGGCTGACTCTGTGATCAAGACCAGCCAGTCTGGTCTGATTGGTGAAACCACCATAACGATTCAACCACCGGTAGAAGCAAACCTAGACAATGAGTCAATCCCAGGCCCCACGGCGGCAGACTGCAACAGCAGCCTGATTTTTTGCAATGGCGATCGTTTAGAGGGCGTGGTGGGTGTCAACTACGAAGATCTCCTAGAATCCTCGGAGCGAATTTCCGAAGCCCTGGCCGATCCTGAAATCCTCAACGGTGTGAAGGAAATCCTGGGCAATACCCGCATGATTTCAGAAAATGTGGTGGGGCTGACCCAGGAGGTGACCCTGGCCGCCCAAGACCTGCGTCAGGAAATTCAACCGCTGTCCACATCCACCCGCCAGACCCTAGCAGCGGTTTCTGGGACGGCCGCACAGCTAGAAAACAGCACCATCCGCACATCGGAGCAGCTGGAGATGACCCTGGCCCAGGTGAATACTATCCTGGCAACTAACCAGGCCGATTTGGCCACTACCCTGGATAATATCAGCGCTAGCACGGGTCAGCTGCGTCTGGCTATCGATACCCTGGCCCCCGTCATCCAAGACGGCACCCTGGTCAGTAATATTGAGCTCCTAACGACCAACGCTGCGATCGCATCCCAGGACCTGCGAAATATTTCCTCCACCCTCAATAGCAGCGAAAATCTGGTTTTGCTACAGCAGACCATCGAGTCAGCCCGAGACGTATTTCAAAGCGCGCAAAAAATTATGGCCGATGTGGATACCCTAACGGGGGACCCCGCCCTGCGCGGCAACGTCCGCAACCTGCTTAACGGCCTGTCTGATTTGGTGTCATCGACAACGGAGCTAGAAGCCCAAACCGACATTGCCGCCCGACTCAACCAGCAGGTGCAAACAGCCACCCACCTGGAAACCATGTTGGAGAGCGGTGGGGTACCAACGCCGGAACTCATCGCCCAGCCGTCTGCAGCCGATCAGGCTCCCCTGGCAACGCCCCCGAGGCTCACCCTCAGGTATAACGGTGAGCGGTATGTCACAGACCCAGCGGCTGTCGAATCGAATCCCTAGGCGCTAGCCTACAGCTGCACATTTTGTAAATCCTGGCGGGGGTTGTAGCTGCGCAGCTCCCGCAGCTGCTCGTATAGACCGCGTTCTTTGTCAGTGACGCTCTTGGGGGCCTTGATCATAACCTTGACCAGCTGGTCGGTGCGGCTGCCCCTGGGTTTTGGCCAGCCCTTGCCGCGCAGTCGCAGGGTTTGACCCGAGCGAATACCGGCTGGAATATTTACCGTGACGCTGCCGTCGGGGGTGGGAACCTCGATCTTGGCCCCAAGAACGGCCTCATCGGGGGAAATGGGAACCTCACAGCTGAGGTTACTATCCTCATCAAACTGGAAAAAAGGATGGGTCTGGATATCAACCGTCAGGTAGATATCGCCCCGCTGCTGGGTGTAGGGGTTCATTTGACCCTTACCGCGCAGGCGAATCTTGCTGCCAGGTTTTACACCCGCTGGAATCTTAACCGTCAGGGCATCACCACCGATGCGAAATTTCTTTTGGGTACCCGCAAAGGCATCCGCCATGGCCAGGGTGACGGTGGCTTCTTGATCAAACTGGGCGCTGCTGGCCCCGGTCGGGTCAAACCCAAAGCCTGGGGCTCCGGCGGTCTGTTGACGATAGCTGGTGCGGGCACCGCCGGGGAAGCCACCGCCAAGCCCGCCAAGCAGCTCATTCAACAGCTCATTGAAGCTGCCGTAGTTACTAAAATCAAACCCGCCAAAGTCACCGGGGGCGGCTCCTGCTTGCCCCCCCTGCTGCCAGTAGCGGCCAAACTGATCGTATTTTCGACGTTTCTCCGGGTCCGATAGGATCTCGTTAGCTTCGTTGATCTCCTTAAATTTGGCCTCAGCCACCTGATCGCCCTGGTTGACGTCGGGGTGATACTTGCGGGCAAGCTTGCGAAACGCTCGCTTAATGTCATCCGTGCTGGCTGATTTACTGACCCCGAGAATTTGATAATAATCTTTGAAGTCAGTTGCCGCCATAGCGTAGCTCCTCGTTGCGATCGCACATTTAAGACAATTCTATAGTTATTAGACTAGCAAAGCTTCCAGGGTAAGGAGGTTCGGTATTCCGCCGTTCATGGGGCTGACACCAACCCAAAGTCGGTCGGAGGCCAAAATCGCAGGGTGGCCCGGCCAATTAGATTGTCTGTGGGCAAAAATCCCCAAATATGACTGTCGTTGCTGTCGTTACGATTGTCCCCCATCACAAACAGGGCATCGTCGGGTACGGTGAGCGCGCCCATCTCGTAGGTTAGAGAAGCCAAAATATAGCTCTCCTCAAGGGGCTGACTGTTGCGATACACCTGCCCCCGGTGCACCGCGAGGGTATCTCCGGGTAGGCCAATAATGCGTTTAATAAACGCCTGTTCCCGACGGTAGCCAATGGCCTGAAGCTGCGGGGGTGGCTCAAACACCACAATGTCACCACGGTGGGGTGAGTGAAACCGATAGGAGAGTTTTTCAATCAGTAACCGATCGCCGATGTGCAGCGTCGGGTCCATCGAATTCGAAGGAATAAACCGGGGTTCTGCTATAAACAAGCGCACAACGACGGCAATAGCCACAGCAATCACCACCAGCTTGGCGTTAGATTTTACCAGGGCTTTAAGCGACGTTCCCGCTGCTCTCTCAGCGGCGGTCTCAGCAGAAGAATTATCAGACGTCATCCCAGGCCCAGCTAATGTGCCCTGCAATTTTAACGCTTAATTCGATCCGGGTTCTCCAAGGTTCTCTGATTGTGCATCGACGCCTTCAAACTGGTGCGGGTACGGGTGCAATATCAGTCGATCCGATCGGAATAGCTCAGTAGCAGGGTAGCAACACTCTCCTGGGGAGTCCGACGCTCCCTGGGAATCTGCAGCTCGGAGGGATCCAACTTAAAAACTGTTTGCACCTGGTGTCTCAAAAATTCACCGCCGCTAGCCCGGCTATCGTTAGCCATGGCAGCATAGATCACGGCAATTGCCCCGGTCAAAGCAGCGGCTGTGACACCCCTGTTGATAATCTCACTAAGTTTTCTAGTTCCCCGCATGGTTACAGACCCTACACCTATCGTCAGCTATCTATTTCTACAAGCAGCGTCTGGGCATTTCCATAGAATTGACCGATAAACCAAGTAAACAGTGTTTTTGACGATCTCGGTGTGAGTTCTATCACTGGAAGTTGATGGGGTTGTCACCCTGTTGCTTAGAACATCAGTTAAAACCGCAGGTGGTGCAACAGGGCGGTAACTATCTGGGGCTGCAGCCGTAGTCGACGTTTAAGGTCTAGCCAGTCCCGGTAGGGACCAGACCGTTGTCGCTCGTAAACCAAACGCTCAGCCAGGCCAAGATCAACCGCAGGAATGGCTGCCAAATCTCTAACAGTGGCTCGGTTGACGGGGAGCCGGACCACCTCGCTGTCGGGATCGTAATAGTAAAACTGCACGATATCCCCCAGCTGCTGCCAGTGATCTAACCCTATCCCCGTCACCGCCGCCACATCGTCCCAGCAGGTGAGGGGCGTGCCCGACTGGCTAAGCTCCACTAGGACCCTAGCTTGATGGATCGAAATGCCCGGCAGTCTCAGCCAGTCATCTACGGTGGCTCGATTCGCATCAATCCGTACGCCCCACTGGATGCCCCATCTCACTTCTGCAGCCGAGCGAAACCGATAGTGGCGGTTCTGTTCCAGCTGCTTTTTGAGAGGATTTAAGCCTGTTTCCAGGACATTCAAACTGCGTAGAGCCTGTCTGAGCACAAACCGTCGTAGCGTTTCCATGCCACCTAGGGTATCTGTTCTAATAAACTACGTCGTTTTTGCTCAAATTCATGCTCCGATAGGAGTCCTTCGCGGCGCAGCTGTTCGATCTCGCGCAGGCCGCTTGCCACCGCCGTCATCGTTTCACCGATGGCGGCACCGGAGCTTCCCTGGATGTCTGCCCTGCCACCTAGCTCAAATCGAGACAGCCCCAATAAGTACCACAGTCCCTCGGCAAAACAGGCAATTCGAGATAGCGGCGTTACCCCCAAGACTAGATAAACAGCCCCCCAGCCATACTGGCCTAAATAAAATTTATGTAATCCTGCCAGGGGTAGCGGCGTTGGCTGGAACGCCCCCAGGAATGCTAGGGCAGCTATAGCGATTTTACTTTTTTCGGCCGGAGGGGCACTCATAGACGACCCTAAAATTTAATGGGGGGTTGATCATACCGGAACCTCTTAGGCCACCTGTTAGGCCACAGCAGAATCCATGGCAGCCCACCCCTGTCCAGTTCTCAAATGAAACAGTTATTATTGGGAATAACCGTTGTCACATCCAAGGACCAGGCATCTACACTTTAGATGGGGGATCTGATCTTTAGTTGCAAAAAGTGTAACATCCACACTTTTTGAAAAGCCTGACCTATATAATTTTTCGAGATACAAGGTTTGAGTGCAGACCTTGAGCTTTGGGTGCCGGGTGTACTTTTTAATCCCAGTTGTCAGTCATATATCAACAATCGCCGGAATCGAGCCCGTTCGTATTGTTTAAAGCGTATACGTGAGCCAATTCTGAGCCAGCCACTGCATGACCAACGCCAAGTCATTTCAAGATGAATGGATCACAGCTGCAGAGAAAGATCCCTACGCTGCTTTGGGTCTTTCCCTAAATGCTGAGGATCGGCGCATTCTCAAGCGCTATCACCAGGTGGCTAAGCTCCTTCATCCTGATGTCCAAGCTGGCAGTCATGCGCCTATTAGTCAGGCATCCGAACAGCTAATAGCCCGTATTATCAACCCCGCCTATCAACGTCTCAAACAGGACAAAAGTCGCTCCGAAGCATTGGCCAACATGCGGTTTCGAGTCAGACAGTTAGACCGCCAGGGCAAACTCAACCCCACCTTTGAGAGTGCCCAGCAGCTGCTGCGTATTCCTGAAGCTGAAGTGGACGTTTTTTATGAAAACACCGTCAACCAGCTAATTACTGACCAGTTCAGCTCAATAGATACGTTTTCAGCCGTTCTATCCGGACTCAGTCAGCTCAATCTTGCCTTTCTGCACCGCAAGATTGGTAACCCAATTCGCCCCAAACCCTGGGGACTAGTTCCCGTAGACTCGTCACCCGAACCAACAGAAGCGGCACCCAATTCGGAAGAATCCACTCCCCCCGAGCCGCCTGTCATTAACTATGCCGAAAAGTACGGTATCCGCGCTCGCACATACCTAAATCAGGGCAATTACGATTTGGCCATCCAGGAGCTGAGGGAAGCGCTCAAAATTGTCCCCAATGGGGTTGAGCTCCACTCCATGCTGGGTCAGGCCTATCTGATGAAAAAATCCTATGGCATGGCCCGCGCCCATCTCAAACGGGTTTTGGAACTAAACCCTAAACACTCTGTGGCCCTAAAATATAATCAGGTCTTAGAAAAGCGAGTGGCTGAAAAACGCAAGGCGGCTAGCCAGGCAGCCCAGGCGACGGCCAAACCTACACCGGAACAACAATCTTGGTTAAAGCGTCTGTTAGGGCGTTAGCGGCAGCAGGTAGGGATATCTCGCCTTTGCGTATGCTGCGACGAGCTTTTAATCTAAGAGGGTAGTCGGCTGGGATGCCTATCGACAGCGCGCAGCCAACGAAACTAAGTCCCTGGGAGTACATGTATGAGCTTTTTCGATTCAGAGATCGTGCAGCAGGAAGCCACGAAGCTCTTTCAGGATTATCAGGCCCTTATGCAGCTCGGTAGCAGCTATGGCAAATTTGATCGCGATGGCAAAAAGCTATACATCGATCAAATGGAGAGCATTATGGATCGCTATCGCGTCTTTATGAAACGATTTGAGCTATCCGAAGACTTTACCGCTCAGCTCACCATGGAGCAGCTCAAAACCCATCTGGGGCAGTTTGGCATGACCCCTCAAAAAATGTTTGAGCAAATGCAGGTGACCCTAGACCGGATGAAGGCGGATATCAAAGAGGTTTAATCGGCGGCTCATTCCTAGGGCCTATGGACGAATAAACTCCGACGGACGGCGGAAATTTTGCACTGGCTCATTGCGCAAAGCCTGCACCATATAATCGCGCCAGACAGGGGCCGCATAGCCTCCCCCGGTGGCTCCTCGACCCATCGGAGCATAGTTATCATTACCGACCCACACGGCTACCGCTAGCTGAGGTACATAGCCCACAAACCAAACATCTCGCTGGGAGTCAGTGGTGCCAGTTTTACCAGCAGCCGGTCGACCGATGCGGGCATTGGTGGCCGTACCCCGCTCGATTACCCCTCGTAAAACATCGTTTAGGGCCGCAGTCGCCCACGGATCGAGCACCAGCTGCGGTTTGGGTGTGTTGTCAAGCAGCAGGTTGCCATCGCTGTCGGTCACCTGGGCGATCAGCGTCGGGTCAGAGTGCCAGCCATTGTTGGCAAATGTGGCATAGGCTCCAGCCATTTCCATCGGTGTGAGGTCCACGGACCCGAGGGGTAGGGAAATCACCGGATCCATGGGGCTCTCCACACCTAGGGTCCGGGCCACTTCAATCACACGGGGTACACCTACCGCTTGGCCTAGTTTTACGGCTGGAATATTGCGTGAGAGTTCTAGGGCACGACGGATAGGCATGCTGCCCATAAAAGAACCACCGTAGTTTTTAGGAGAGTAGTAGCCAGACCCATCGGGATAGGTAACCGCAGTATCCTCCACAATGCTTTCGGGGGTGTAGCGTCCGGAGGCAAACGCCGCATAGTACACAAAGGGCTTAAAGGCTGAACCCGGCTGACGACGAGACTGTACGGCTCGGTTAAACTGACTGCTTTCATGGTCTATGCCGCCGACAATGGCTTTGACGTAGTGGGTGCGCGGATCGATGGCCACCAGTGCCATCTGATCGGCGAGGGCACCGTTGCCAAATCGACTGGCATGGGCCTGTCTAACGGTCTTTTTGGCCAGGTTTTGCAGCTCAATGTCGATTGTTGTCTGTACCCGCATACCGCCTTTGACAACGGCTTCCTGGCCAAACTGTTCCTGTAGTTCCTGGACGACGGCCTCAGTCACATAGGGGGCCTTGCTGGAATTAAAGGAGGTCACCTGACCCAGCCGCAGGGGCTGTTTTTTAGCAGCGTCGGCTTCGGCTGGGGTAATCCACCGCAGATTTCTCATCCGGTCTAGTACCAGCGCCTGCTCTTGTTTGGCTACCTGGTAGTCCACAAAGGGGCTGAGGTTTTCAGGCGCTTTGATCAACCCCGCCATCATGGCGGCTTCGGCTAGGGTTAACTCTTTGGATGATTTATTAAAGTAGCTCTGGGCCGCCGTTTCAACACCATAGGTGTTGTGACCCCAATACACCTGGTTGAGATACATTTCGAGAATTTCATTTTTCTCGAAAATCTGCTCAAGGCGCAGGGCTAAAACAACCTCAGCCACCTTGCGACTAATGGCCTGCTGCGGACTCAAAAACAGGTTTTTGATCAGCTGCATGGTGATTGTAGAACCACCCTGCACCGTATTGCCTGCTTGAAAATTGGCTAAAAACGCCCGGCCAATCCCCACCGGGTTGATACCGCTATGGACATAGAAGTCGCTGTCCTCGACGGCTAGAACCGCTCGCTTGAGGTGGGGGGAAATCTCGTTGAGATCGACAACTTCTCGATTGGCTTCATCGTGCAGACTGTCTAGGAGGTTGCCCTCCATGTCGTAGACGTAGCTGGTTTCAGTGGGGATGTAGTTGCGCAGCACCCGCACATCTGGCAAATTGCGAAAGCTAATGGCTAAACCGACTAGCCCACCGGCGGCAACGGCACTGCATAGCATCGTGGCGGTTAGCAGGGTGGCCCCGCTAATCTGCAGCACATCTTGAATATGCTGAATTAGCTTAGGTTCACCGGTGACCTGTAAAGGAACTCGAGTTTGACGGATAGTGTTAAATGCCACAGATACGCTACATCCTTACGGAAATACAGGGCAGGGGTCTAAATTATAGGATCTGCTGAAGGGTTTAGAGAGTGATTTAAGGCTGCCCATATTAACTTTGGCAATGTCCATAAAAACTCACGATGGCCAAAGCGATAGCCGGGGCATCGCATTACAGCTATGTCAGCGGATCCATCGACCAGTAAAATAATTTGCGGCGGATGCATTGGGCATAAAGAGCGTACTACTTAGTTGAATTTGGAAAAATTGTTTTATTCGCCACTATAGTGGATCTCGGTCGATTGTCCAGGAAAATTTGAAAACTATTGATACAACTAAGACTATGGCCGATACTGCTGAGTTTGTAATGCCCCCCATCCCTGACGAACTTCAAGGTATCTATCGCGGTATTAGCGAGGTATTTCCGCACCAGCCGGAGTCGAGGGATCCCCATGAAAACCTGCTGGCAAGACTACAGCACACCGATCGCCCTCTCCGGATCAAATTAGGAATTGATCCGACCGGGGCCGAGATTCATTTGGGTCACAGCATTCCGGTGAGAAAACTGCGGGCCTTTCAGGACGCGGGGCACACGGCTATTTTGCTGATTGGGGACTTTACGGCAAGGATTGGCGACCCCACAGGCAAATCGGAGGTGCGCAAACAGCTGACGGAAGCTGAGGTAAAAGCCAATGCCGAAACCTACATCCAGCAGGTGCGGCCAATTTTGGATTTTGATACCCCTGGCCGCTTAGAGATTCGCTACAACTCAGAATGGCTGTCGGATCTGGATTTGGGCAAAATTTTAGAGCTGCTGGGCACCATGACCGTTGGGCAAATGCTGGCGAAGGAGGGCTTTGCTAAACGCTATGAGCAGGGAAATCCGGTCTATCTCCATGAGTTTTTGTACCCGCTGATGCAGGGCTACGATTCGGTGGCGCTCCAGGCCGATGTGGAGCTAGGGGGTACCGACCAAAAATTTAACGTTGCCGTAGGTCGCGATTTGCTACGCCATTTTGGGTTGACCCCCCAATTTGGCATGATGCTACCCCTACTGTTGGGGACTGACGGCAGTCAAAAAATGTCTAAGTCCCTGGGTAACTATGTGGGTTTACAAGAAGATCCGCTGTCGATGTATTCCAAGTTGGAAAAAGTACCCGATGCTCTAATTTCAAACTATTTTGAGCTGCTGACCAATCGGTCGCTGGAAACACTGCCCGACAATCCTCGGGAAGCGCAAAAGCAGCTGGCCCTGGATGTGACGGCCCAGTACCACGGTGAGGCGGCGGCTTTGCAGGCCCAAAAAGATGCTATTAACCTGGTGCAGGGGGGCTCGGGCGAGGCCGAAGCGGTGCCTGAATTTTCCTTGGTCGCTGTGAACTTTCCGGCCAAGGTTTTTTATCTTTTGGGGGCAACGCCCCTGTGCAGCAGCAGCAGCGATGCCCGCCGTCAGATCAAAGGAGGCGCGGTGCGGCTGGATGGGGAGAAGGTGACTGACCCCAATGTGGAATTTGGTAGTCCCGATGAGCTGCTGGGTAAGGTGCTGCAGGTGGGTAAGAAAAAATTTGTGAGGCTGGTGGCGTGACGGCTATAAAATCAGCTGCCGAGCGGATTATTGTGCCGTTGGATGTGCCGACGGTGGAAGCTGCGATCGCAACCCTCCAAGCTCTCCCTGAGGTTACCTTTTGGAAAGTGGGTCTCGAACTCTTTGTCAGCGCAGGCCCCACCATTCTAGACCTGCTCAAACAGCGTCAGCAGCGCATCTTTCTAGATCTAAAGTTTCACGATATCCCCAACACCATGGCCGGAGCCTGCCGCGCCGCTGGCCGCTATGGCGTTGATCTAATCACCGTCCATGCCGCTGCGGGTAAGGCCGCCCTCCAGGCGGCCCAGGCCGCTGCCCTGGAGGGGGCTGCTGAAGCTGGCTGTCCGCCGCCCCGGCTGATTGCCGTCACCCTGCTGACCAGCATCCATCCCCGTGCCCTCGCCTTTGAACTCAAGGTATCTTTGGAGCTAACGGACTATGCCCTGCAAATGGCCCTGCTGGCCCAGGACAGCGGCCTCAGCGGCATTGTCTGCTCCCCCCAGGAGGCCGCCGTTCTCCGGCGTGTGTGCGGGGATGAGTTTTTACTGGTGTGTCCCGGTGTGCGGCCAGCGGGCTCAGCTCGAGGCGATCAGCAGCGGGCCATGACTCCCCCGGCTGCGATCGCGGCCGGGGCGAGCTATTTGGTGATTGGTCGTCCGATTACCCAGGCGGAGAGCCCCGCTGCTGCATTTCAGCAGATCTGTGACGAAATTACCCATGGCTAGTGTAATTAGCGCCCTTGGTCGCATCGCCCCCCTGCTCGGACTTTGGCTGGGCACACCGACTTTGGCCCAGGCCCCCGAGTCCGGCTTTATCCGTTCCCCGGTAGCCTGCCCCAGGGATTTTGAAACCCTGACCAATCTTTTAGTCCGTGATATTCCCAGCTATACCAACCGGATCCTCCAAAGCAGCGTGGCCGATATTCCCGACAGCTATCGCCCCGCCTATGTGGTGGCGGCCAGTCTGCCGGAGCGCACTCCGCTGGATATTACCGATCAGGTTTATACAACCGATACTGATAGCTACCCGCAGCTCCAGCAGCTGTTTTTTACAACCCTAGAGCGGCAATACTCCGACCTGGAGGTAACTGAAATCAATCATTTCCACTGGCTGTTTTTAGTGCCCGATGGGGAGAGCTGGCAAATGGTGTTTATGTTTTCTGCGATCGCAGCCGAGGGTGAGGTGCAGCTGCCCACCCGCGATAGCAGCCAGGGCAGCGTGGGCCAGGCGGTACAGCGATGGCTAGTAGACTGCCGGGCGGGGGCAGTTTCGGTTGAGTAAACTTTTACTTTTTGCTGGGCAACGGTTAGCCGATACCAGCGCTACAGCCAGGCAAACTAGGATTAGCCCGATTTTTAATCGCTTTTACAGCTCCTCTCATAAATTGAACACAGCCAAAGCCAATCACCACAGAAAACCCAACCAGTAGGATGGCGACTATGGGGTTTTGGGACCCCTGGGAACTAACAAGATAAAATCCACTCAGCAACAACGTTAGCAAGAACAACAGAGTAGCGACAATTCCCTTGCTGAGCAGCCCATAGGGCAATATCAAATTTTGCCCTATGTTAACGCGCACAAACGTTAAATCCTGCCTAAAGCGATCTTCTGTGGTGGGCCAGACCCTGGCTGGAGGTTCCACCCCAAAAAACTGTTGGTAGCTCTCCAATGTCTTGCCATAGAAATCTTTGAACTGTTGCTTTTCGGCTAGCCCACCCAAAGCTGGATCATGGTGCAGAGGTTGCCTTAAAAGCTTAAGACAGAAGTTGTCCCAATAGGAGCGGGTGTAGGTCAAGTGTAAATGCCAAACCTGGTCTATCGGGTCTGAAGGAATAACCGGGTGTTCTGCTGCCACGCTCAAGAAAGCAAACTTTTTATATTCCTCAATGGCTTCATGGGCGTATACCAACGACCAATCATTTTCCTTTGCCAGTCGCTGGCTAAAGCATAGTTCGGCCCCTGATTGATCCAGGGAAAAAGCCTGAATGTGCCCATACAGCTCCTGCTGCTCAGCATTCATGGCTGGTATATCTGTGTCAGTCAAGCTGGCAGAATCCATACTCTCTCTACCATGGCGAGTCTTCCAGCAATTCTAGCTATTTTTTGGGTCGTCGCCAGCCCGCCCTAGGCGCTCAGTTCGTCTAGTTTTGTGCGAATAGCCTGAATATCCTGCCACATCAACCATTTGGGCTTACCCTTATCGCGAGACGGGTTGCGCAGTAAATAGGCCGGATGGAAAATTGCCATGCAGTGGCGGCCTTCCCATTCCATCCAGTTACCCCTCACTTTGGTAATGCCCTGCTTGACACCGAGTAATCCCTTCAGGGCGGTGCCCCCGGTGAGCAGAATAATTTTGGGATCCACCAGCCGCACCTGCTCCTTGAGGTAGGGAACACAGGCCGCCACCTCGCCCGCCACCGGGGTGCGGTTGCCGGGGGGACGGCATTTCACCACGTTGCAAATATAGACATCGTTCTGGGTGTCTAACCGCACGGAGGCCAAGATTTTCTCGAGCAGCTGCCCCGATTTACCTACAAAGGGCAGCCCCTGCTCATCCTCATTTTGTCCTGGACCTTCCCCAATAATCATGATCGATGCGTTGGGGCTGCCCCGACTGATCACCACGTTGGTACGACCGCTGGCCAGGTCACACCGCTGACACTGGTTGCAGTGGCTCGCCAGCTGGTCCAAATTTTCGTAGGTTCCTGCGGGAATTGGAATGCTGGCACTGGTGGGAATCTGCTCCCAAGTTTCGGGAGATAGGGGGGCAGCTGCGGGGGCGGGCTGACCACCAAACAGGCCAATCTGCTCTGTCATGGGGGCACTCGAGTAGCAAAGGACACATTGGTCTAGTGTATCGGGAAATCGGGAAGGTACACTCCCTCGTTGGATTTACTTAAGCGAGTAGAGCAGGCAAAAATTTTTGGATAACGAGGCTCGTTAGGCGATCGCGATGTCTGCTCACTATCTAAAAGAGTTTTCCTATGGTGATAGTGGGTAGTTCTTAGATCGTTTACTGAGGTTTGCTAACTGTTAGATGCTTAGCCAGGGAAGTTTGAATCACCTCCTGGGGAGTCGTACCTAAGCGATTAGCTTCTTGATTGATGCGCTCCAGCAGCCAAGTAGGCAAGTCAATGCGAATGCTCTGATGATCGCTCCCCAGACGTTTGGCTTTGGAAAGATCAAGGTAAGGAGTCAGGTCTTCTTCAGCTTCAAATTTTTGGTCGAACTCTTCAGCTTTCATAAAACGCTACCTCTTCTTTGCGCGATCGCCGAACTGAAATAATGCGTGTATTTTTTCCTCGGTAGGTGATCACTGCTGTCCAATGCTTTTCGCCTATTTTACCGATAATCAAAAAACGATTTTCATCTACAGTTTTAGCAGGGATTATAAAAGTATTGGGGTCATCCCACAGTTTCTGGGCTTCTACAAAGTCAATGCCATGTTTCGTCAAGTTAGATCGGCTTTTGTTTGTGTCGTACTCAAACGTAGGCATAGCATGTAGCAGATCTGCTGAGCCCTGAGCTTGTCGCAGGGCTCAGCCTGAACGGTTATGTTATGCCCTACAGCATTCCCTCAGTTCTAGCTAAATTTCCTCATTCCCAGCACGATCGCTATAGGCCTAGCTTCTCACTCATCCATTCCATCACCCCTTCAAATACTGATCAAACCACCGAAACTGCTCCCACAGCACATGTTCTATCGTCTCTCTAGCTCGGTATCCATGGTCCTCAAACGGCAGCAGTACCATCCGGGCAGTTCCCCCTGAACCTCGTACCGCCTCGTAAAACACCTGGGACTGGAACGTCAACGTACCGGGGTTAGAATCGTCACTACCGTGGATGATTAGAATAGGTTCGTCGATTTGGTTAGCAAAGAATAAGGGTGAAACCTGAATGTAAACATCCTTGGCATCAAATAGGGAGCGACGCTCAGCCTGGAAGCCAAACGGCTGATTAGTTTTGTTGTATGACCCGCTGCGGGCAATACCGGCCCGAAACAAATCAGTATGGGCCAGCAGGTTTGCTACCATCAGTCCACCGTGACTGTGGCCGATAACGCCAATCCGCTCCGGGTCGGCCACTCCGATGTCGACAGCTTTGGCAACGGCGGCTTCTGCATCGGCTATCAGCTGGGGGATAAAGGTATTGTAGGTGGTCTCTGGATCGCCAAGCATGGGCATAGCGGTCCGATCAAGGACAGCGTATCCCTGCAGCAAGAAGTAAAGATGGGACGCTCCGTACAGCCGCATAAATCGCTGGGCAGAACCGCTTACTTGCCCTGCCGTTGTCGCATCGGAGTACTCTAGGGGATAGGCATAGAGTACCGTAGGCAATCGTCTCCCTTCCTTGTAACCTGGGGGCAAATACAGGTGAAAGCTAAGGGGAACGCCATCCTCACGTTCGTAGCGCACAATGCGTTTCTTAATCTGGCGCAGCTGGGGAGTGGAGTCGTCAAAGTGTGTAATCGGTTCACGCGTCAGGGCGGCTTCGCCTGGAGCCGCCTTAAGCGTCTGGTTAAAGGTGGCCAGATAGTAATTGGGCACATCAACAGCGGATTCGGAGCGGAGGATAAAACGAGATTCGTCGCGAGTTTTGTTGCCGGCAAATGCGACAAAATACTCGTAGCGTTCTGGATCACAGCGAAATAGACGCTCGGTTTTGCCAGTTTCTAAATCCCGTAGATCCAAAAAAGGACGGTCACCCTGGTCGGTGGCACCGCCACCGCTGAAGTAGACCGCATTGCCCTGCTGCCGCATTACCCAGCGACCGTTTGGCAGCATTTGAAACACTGGATAACCCGGATTGCCGTAGCGATCGTCCTCATTGAGATCAAACCACAGACGCGATGTGCCGTTATCCACGTCCAACAGCCAGACATAACGCCAGCGACGGATCCGTTCACGCTGGGTGAGCATTAGCGTGCCACCCTCGGTACTCTGCCAGGATCGGAGCCGGTGCTCGGCTTGAAAAACGATTTGAGGCTCTGTTGTGAACGGGGCCTCCAGACGCATCAGCTGGTCTCGATGGGAGACCTCGGCAACCGGATCGCCGCCGTCGAGGGCTTCTACCCAAAAAAGGGTGTGTGGCGCGGTAGGACGCCATGCAATCGAGCGAGGGCCCGTAGGTACCCCATGGGTTGGGACCTGGTCGGCGATGGGCAGCGAGGCGATGGTTGTAATCATTTCACCCTTGGTATTCCAAACCTCAATCTCACTGGCAAAGCGTCGCCAGGCGACCTCGTGAGACCAGGGGCTAACCAAACGTTTGACCAGGAGATACTCTCCAGACGGTGAGAACTGAGCCATCGTATAGGGGGCAGGAGCCCCAATGATGGTTGTCTGGCGAGTGGTGGTGGCGATGATCACCAGCTCCGAGGTCATGTAGTATTCGAACAGGTCATCGTCATAAGCTGTCTGAAGCAGATTACGGGCCTCGTAAGTGGAACGAGCCGAAGCACCTACACTTTCGAGAATATCTGGCCCGATGCGAGCAGATGCGGGAACTGGCCCACGCGGTGGAATCCGGCGAACGAGCAGATGCTGCTGGTCGCTCAGCCAGCTAACAGCATTACCCATGAGTGGGTTAAGGGCGATACCTTCGATCTTCTCCAGGTTGCCTTTCACCGACCCGACCCATAAACCAATGTGATCGGTGTGTTTAACAGTGAGAGCAAACCGCTGGCCGTCAGCCGTCCAGCTTACGCCATACACCTCAGCATCGGTAGGTAAATCAAGGGGTATGGTCACTCTGTCTTCGAGTCGCACTAAGCGGGGGGAGGTGCTACCGCGTCGGCCATGGTGAGCGTTGATGGCCGGATTGACCCGTATACCGGCTAGCTTGTGCATCGGTGCGGCCAGCTCGGCCAGGGAGGGATAGAGCACCGGATCGGCCAGCAGCATATACTCACCCGTGGGTGCTGTCCATACCCGAGGAAATTCCTGGGTGTGCATCACCTCAAGCACCTCTGCAGAGGGAGACTGCCAGTTAGAAGCCGGCTTCAGGTTGTTTTCGGATGCTTCTAGGTTTGCTGTCATCATAGGTGCTGCTGCGGTTAATACAAGTAAACCAAGTAAGATCGATAATTTTATAATCGTTCGCTTCATTGCTGGCCCATGACTCTTGGCCCGTACTACAAACACTACTCAAGTTGTGATTATCTTACTTGTCAGGCGGAGTGGTCGTCTAACAGCTGACGATAGGTAGCAAGCATGTGCGTTGCGATCGCATCCCATCCATAGTTCTCCCGCGCAAAAACACGCCCGTTCTCTCCCCGCTGCTGGCGTTCTGCCGCATCAGCCAGTGCCGCCGCCAGCTTTTGGGTCAGGCTCCCCTGGTCACAGGTAGTCACCCAGCCGCTTTTACTAGTCTCAATGTCTTGCCAAATGTGCACCTGGTCCGAAATTACCACCGGTTTACCCGCTATCATCGCCTCAGCCACAGCAATGCCAAAGTTCTCATAATAGGACGGCAGTACAAACACATCCGCCGCCTGCAAAATTTGCGCCTTAAGCTCGCCCGTTACAAACCCAGTCACCGTCGTGCAATCCTTGAGCACCGACTGTTTTATCTGCTGAGCGATCCCATCTACATAGGTCTGATCCTGGGGGTTGCCACCGCTGAGAATAAAGTGAAACCGTTGACCTGAGCGCCACAGATCTTCTAGGGCAGGTAGCAGCAGATCCAACCCCTTTTTCGGATCAATCCGTGACATAAACAGCACCATGGGCACCCCGTCAGAAATACCATAGCGCTGGCGAATCATGTGCTGTGCCTCAGCATCACCACAGCTAAATTCCGGTAGGACCACCCCAAGGGGCAGTACCATATCCCGCGTTGCCGCCCCAAAGCGTGCTGAAACCTTGGCTTCCTGCTCGCTCGTAAAATGGAGAGCCGCCGCCCCCTGGATATTAGGCCGTTCTAGTAGCGCCGCATAGAGCTGTTTAAACCGCTTTTTCTTGGCTAAGTCCGCCGGGTCCAGGGTACCGAGGGGTCGCAAAATATAGGGCAGCTTTTGCCACCGGGCCACCGTCGCCGCCGCGCTAGTCACCGGAGAAAACAGCGCGTGGATGTGGGCAATGTCATATTCAGCGCCATGGCGCTGCAGCCACAGCAGCAGCGGTAGCGAAAACTTATAGCGTCGAAACGGAGCACAGCGAAAATAGATCGTGCGGTAGCCGTCTGTCTCCACCGGCTGATTTAGGGGCACCGCCAAAGGGGCTTGTCCTTCATCCCCGTTAGAGTCTGTCGTCAATACCGTCACAGTCGCATCCTGTTTGGCCAAAGCCTGACTCAGGCCCCGCACCATCTGGCTTGGCCCCCCATACACCAGAGAAATCGAAGGCACTATTTGCAAAATATTCAGGGCCTTAGCCATGGGATTCGAAAAAAAATTAACGATTGAGCAGACGACGAACGGGTAGCCCCAGGGGCAAAAGCAGCAGCCAGGTCAAAATCGACGGCGATCCTTCTGGAATGGCCGTTGCAGCGACGGCCCCCTGGCTAGTGTCTAACGTTTGGAACCTATCAGCCTCCCTAGGGCTGGTCCCCAGGGGCAAACCATTAGGCCGATCGGCGGGCCAGGATATGGCATCGGCGGCGGCCACAGGTAAAATCTCATCGGCGGCTTCAGCGGTGACAAAGCTGCTGAGTCGAGCCCGCTCAATTTGGTCCGAGGTTAAACGCGATAATCCCTCACCGTCTGGGAAAATATCGTCAATCGTTTCAGGGACAGTGCGTACGCTACCGCTACTCATCAGGTTATCGGCGGGGCCTGCCCCCAGGGTAGAATGGCGCAACCCCAGGTTATGGCCCAGCTCATGGGCAATTACATCTAGGCGGCCCACACCGTTGTTAAAGTCAAACGTATCATCGCTGATCAGGACGCCGTTTAAGCCGATCCAAGCGTTGCCAAACTGTACTAAACCGGTGGATGTTTCAATCACGTCTACAAACCAAAGATTAAGGGGACCCTGGGTGCGGGTAGAGTCGGGGTGACGGCCAAAGGAACCCGCCCCACCGGAAAAGGATAGGTCTGCAAACTCATCGTCATCGATGGTCAAATAGGTGCTGTCATTCAGCTGATTAAACGGTAAAAACGTGATCTCAATATTTGCCTGGTGCCAGATTTTATCGGCAATGGTTTCAAATAGCTCAACCTGGGCACAGACAATACCGTCATCGTTGCACACTTGAATCGGCTGGACCTCAAGCACCAGCCGATCGCTTTCCACCACGGGTGTGGCCGGTGGGCTGGTGCTGTCGCCGCCGCTGCTACCGCAGGCAGACACCATCAGGACCACACCGACCAGTCCCGAAAACTGACCGATACGACCTACAAATGAGTTATCGATGCGCGCTGCAGTTATAACCACTGGCTAACTTCAAAATAATTTGTTGGGTAGCCCTAGTCTAAACAACTTCTCCGCTACTTCCGTTGGGATTGTTGCAATAATCATTCCGGCCATTTGTTGTAAAACGTCTCTATTACTACATCGCTACCAGCTCCTGGTAAAACGCTAACAGCTCAGTGGCCAGGGCCTTGTTTGTATACTGTTTCATAGCTTTTTTATAGCCCTTTTGGGCCAGAGATTGTCGCTGCTCCGGCTGTTGGATCAGCTGTTTTAGTCGGTCGGCTAGGGCCTCGTAATCTTTTTCTGGAAAGACTAGACCGCTGTCGCCAATCACATGGGGGATCTCACCGGAGTCCGAGCCGATGACTGGCACCTGACAGGCCATCGCTTCAATCAACACATGGCCAAACTGCTCCTTCCAGCCGACGGAGGTCAGGGTCTTAAACCCATCGGTGGTCTCAGACGGCAGCACCAGGGTATCCATAAGGTTGATATAGTCGGGCACCGCGTCGTGGGGAACACTCTCAATCCAACGGACGCGCTTGGCAATTCCCAAGGTTTGTGCCTGCTCCTTTAGCCCATCCTTGAGGGGACCACGGCCAAGCAAAACCAGGGTCCAGGGTAGGTGGACCAGGGTTGCCAGTGCCTGAAACAAAGTAGACAGTCCCTTTTCAGGAACAAAGCGTCCCACAAATCCCACCACAAAATCATTGTCAGAAATCGACTGTTGCTGTCGCAGCTGCGGCTGTTCCTGGGGACAAAATAGCCCCTCATCTACCCCCAGCTGGGGCATCACCCGGACCGGACCGTGGTAGCCGCGATCTTTTAAAATATCGGCTCCGTCCTGATTGCCCACTACGAGTCCATCCGTATGACGCAGGTTGTACGATTCTAATAAAGACAGGGGAAATGATAGCTCATAGGGTAAATTCCACCAGGTAAAAAAGAGATTTTTGGCATTGCCCCCCAACAGACGGTTGAGGGTGATCATCTGGGCATACCCCAGGGACTTTGCCCCCTGCTCCACCTGAATCACATCCGGTTTAAATGATTTGAGTAGGGTAACAATCTCCCAGCCAAAGCTCAATAACCCCTGGTTGTTTTGGCTCAAGTTGGCAATGGGCACGATCCGAAAGGAGCCTTCCTGCCGGGGCCGGGGTTCAACGATGCGACTTTGTACCCCCCCTGGATTCCAGCGTTTTGGCACCACTACGGTGACCTCGTGTCCCATGTGGGCCAACGTTCGCAGCTTTTCGCAGTTGAGGTCAACAATATAGCTGTGGCTAGCTACTAAAACTTTCATAGGGTAGTCTTTTTAGCTCTTTTTATGCTTTAGAATTACGCTTTAGAAAAAGGGCGCACGGCGGTGACGTCTTAATTGATCACCGCTTCTGGCTGGGTGTCGGCTTGGGTTGCTGCTGGCATGGTTTGCACCGGCAGGCTATACACCCTACCGCCAGTGGCAAACGACGTGATCAGGGTCCAACAGGCTTGTAAAAAACCTAAGCTATAAAATCCAAACCGGCTGACAATTTTGATGGGAGAACCGCTTTTATTGCAGGGGGGGTTCCCTAAAACGTGACAGTCAAACAAGCGTCCCGAGAGTCTTAGCAGCTGCCAGGGGGTAAGGTTTTTTAACGCCATCAAAAAATGGTTGTGATAAAACGTCAGCTGATACTTTAGGGACCGGGTACTGATATCGTGACAGCCGCCAGTTTCTTCGCCCAGATGGATTAAATTAGCATCTGGGTCGTACCAGATCTTTAGACCCGTACGACGAAAGCGCAGACAAAAGTCAGACTCTTCACGGACAGCACTGCCTTGAAAACGTTCATCAAATCGGAGACCGTGGGTGGCAAATACATCTCGACGAAACGACATGTTGCACCCCCGAGCCGTCAGTACCTGTTGAGGATTAACCGTATGCACCAGGTCAATGTGGTACCAGGCAATTCCTGGGTCCATAGCCTCCGGCGGCAGGGTTTTAATTTGTTTGGTCGAGCTGGACTCTGAGAGCTTCATGCGATCAAAGACCCGTCCGGCCACCGCACCCACATCAGACTGGGTTTGATAATTGCGAACGTGGGCGCTTAAAAAGCCAGGGGGTAGCTCCACATCGTCATCTAAAAACAGGATAATATCGCCATGGGCTCGCTCAACGGCGTAGTTGCGAGCCGCTGGCAGACTAGCCCAGGGGACCGTATAAAGGGTCACCTGGGGATTTGTTTTTAGGCTATTGAGATAATCTGTCGTTGCCGGTTCATGTGCTTGGGTCTGATCGACAATAATGACCTCAAAGGCGGCGTAGGTCTGGTCTAAAACATTTTTGAGGGTGCTACAAAGAACGGCCTCACGTCCGTAGGTAGGAATGATAACTGAAACTAGTGGTGATACAACTGTAGTCATAGAAAATATAGAAATAATTGGATGGCGAGCAGCTTAGGCTGGCTGGGGTTCTTCTTGATCTAAAACGTTTTCTACTGGTTTTTTGGAGCGCCGGGTTCTGGATTTTTTCTTGGGATTGGCCAGCTCCCGCTCTTGTTTGTCTAACGTTGGGATCTTAAGGGCGATGCCAGCCGCTAGCCAGTAGTAAACAGATACGGGATCAACGTCTAAGGGATAGTAGTAGGGAAAATAGCTGATAAACAAAATAAATACCCACATGGAGGCGGCATATCCTCGCAGGTTTTTATCTTTGGTTTTGCGGTAGGCCTTAAAGGTGGAAACGGTGACGGCGGTGTAGAGGACAAGCACAAAGAACAGCCCCAGGGGACCCAGTTCATATAGCAATTTGGGATGATAGGTCTCAATCAGGCGAATATCGCCAAAAAGGCGAGCCCCGTTGGTAGCCCGCGCTACGCCATTACCTAGGATTCCTTCTTGAGCTTCCATGACCTCTGCAAACTGCTGGCGTACAAACTCATGGGGTGGGGAGGCGTTCCACCTATCTTGAAAGCTATCGACGCGCTCTTGCAGCAGCGCCGGATTGCGGATTGTAAGTCCTACCAGGATCAGTCCTAAAACAACACCGATGGGGACAAACCGTTTGAGGTTGGCCACCTGGCCTGTGAGAATGCTGAGGCCACCGACGGCGATGGGAACTAAAAACAAGGCAATACGCTGGCCGGAAACCACGGACATTACAAATACACTGACCAGGGAAATAATGCCGATTAGACGCCAGAAGGGGGAGCGATCGTTAAAGGCGGTGCCAAAGCTAAAAAACGCGCTGGAGATTAAAAACCATCCCCACTGCCAGGGGGCTACAAAGGTTCCAGGTAGGCGGATCTGGCCTTGGGACGGGCTGTATAGCAGTGCCCCTCCCACAAAACAGCGAGAGGATAGCGACGCCTTGAAAAGCTCTACTCCTTCGGCTCCTAGACCCTCGGTACCAGCGCAGATGCCTGTTCTCAGCATCAAGTATTGAACAAACCCGAGGATGCAGGCGATAATCACCAGCAGCGCCTGTACCCGCAGCAAAAAGTAAAGATCTTCTGTGGTGCGCATCAGGTAGTAGATACAGGTAATGACGGGTAGGTAGCCCAGCAGGATTTTCAGCCCTAGAATTCCCATCATTATCGGTTGCTCTGCCCCACCGGATTCCAGCTGCTGGGGCAGGTTGATGAGTAGAAGATTTAGCAGAACCACTGACAGCACCAGCACCAGCGGCACTTTAATCGACTCTGGTATAAGAATTGCTAAACGCTTTTTGCGACACATGCCAATGACACCGATCAGGGCCGGGACGTAGAAAGCGTCCTTGGCGAGCTGTAATAGGGCATTTCCCCCCAGCACATAGGTGACGGTGCCTGAAAACGGAATATAGATGATAAACGCATAGAGCGCGTATCGCTGGTACTTAAAGGACAGGCTGAGACACAGCAAACCGGCTGTGGCCGCTATTCCCAGGGTCGGTTCTACCAGCAGACCCAGCAGCAAACCCACCAGCCCCGATGCCACAAACGCTAGCACCGTAAACTGAATTAGCTGGGAGCGGGCCTTGGCTATTTCTCGATCTTTTGCCCGCTGTTCTTTACGACTGAGGGGTTGTTCTGCCCCTTGTTCGGTCTTGGCAACAGCACCGCCTGAGCGTTTTTTCAAGCGTTTGGCTGAACGTATTTTGGAGCGCTTTTGGATCTTTTTACTGGCCATGGGCTAACCCAGTGAGTGACGGTCTAATCAAGTTTGCTAGTCTCAATTTACCCAAAGCTGGCCTGATTGATGGATAAATGAAATTGGAATTGAGCTAGCCTCACGGGAACTTTTTATACGGGTCTGGCGGCCTAGCGACCCAACCGATTGGGAATATCTCGACACCGGCCTGGCAGGGTGGCCCGGGTTTTGCTGCCTCCCCAGGCACAGAGGTAGCAGCGCTGGGCTTCGGAAAGCCTTTGTACATTGGTAAGGTTGACGCCTTCGACCACCGCTCCAGTAAATTCGCCGGTTTCGTAGTTGGGGATATCGCTGCGGGTGCGCGGTGTGGCGGTCTCCGGTAGGCCGTAGAAAAAGCGGGTGCCCATGACATCGACCCCGGATAAATCGGCATCGCACAGAACCGTACGGGCCAGATCGGCGCGGACCAAATCGCACTGGGATAGGTTGGAGCGGATCAGGTTGATATCGCTTAGATCAACCCAGCGCAAATCGTTGCCCGACAGATCTCCGGCTGCGAGCATCACACCGATGTCAATGACCCGAGTGCCATTCAATCGATCTTCCGCATAGCCGCCGCTGCCGTCTAAAATTGGCCGCCCTAGCCGCTGGTCGCGGGCCAGGGGCGTGAGCAGTTTTGAGCGCGATAGGAACCGCAGCACCTTGGATTTGCCTTCTGCGTCGATGCTGCCAAGAATAGCTGCGGTACGGGCCTCGGCAATAATCCGCTCCTGGGGCCAGTCTTCGAGCAGCCCTTCATCGTCTAGTACCAGCTCGGAAATGCCCTGGAAGTAGGCGTCAATGGTTTGCTGCTGGGTGATCAGGTTTTGCTGGGTGGTCAGGTCGCGGGAAATAATAAACTGTCGCCAGGCCACATACAGGGCCAGGATGGCGATAAAAATTTGTCCGAGGGCACCGAGAAAATCGCCCAGCGCCCCAATGGCGTCCCAACGCAGCGTGTCTCCCCAGGCGAGCAGACGGGCCGTGAGTCCGCTCACCTGCATTAGTCCGTAGATGCCTAAAATAAGCCCCGGAATAGCCACAATAAGGGACTTTTGATCGGCGGAGAGGTCATTGACGACGGCCTGCAGCGTAGGCATGGCCAGGCGAATGGAGATGACTAACGCCAGCAGCGAACCAAAGGAGATAAGCCAAAAACTATCTAGGGTGAGGCCAATCAGGGTGATCAGGGTAGCTGCGATCGCAATCAGCAATGACACCGATACCCCCTTAGGCGATGGCGTAGACAGCTGGGCTGGCGCAGCGGCGATGTCCTCAGACAGCTCCTGCGGTTCCGATTCAAAGTTAGGATCCGGGTTGTAATCGATGGTAAAGCGGTCCGACACCTCGGAGGATGGCGGCGTTAGGGCAGCTGAAAGATCCGTGGAATTGCGATTAAAGGGCTCTTGGGCGCTCATACTAGCGTCGATCCGCAGCATACCTGGAGGTGTTGAGTTTAACTCGAAAGGGACGTCTACCCTTAAACTATCAGCAGAGTTTTAATGATGTCCTAGCCCCGGTCTTTTTGTGCAATGGTGACGGTTCTGATTTTGTTAGCTGCAGCTGGCATTCTTGTGTGGGGGTTTGTGCGGGCGCGCCCCGACGGCAAACTGGGGATTTTTGCCTGGCTGCAGTCGGTGGTACTGATGGTGCCCTGGCTGATCTTTTTTGGACTAGTTCCCTTTGGCATTTACCTAAACCTGGCCTGGGTGCTGACCCTGGTGCTGGTTTCAACCGGGCTGTACATCTATCTGGGGCGGCAGCTGAGGGCCTTGGCCGCCGCCGCCCCGACCCGCCCAGCGGTGTCAGAACCGTTATCAGAACCATCGGTGGACAAGGTACCGGCTGAGCCTGCCCATGACCTGGCAAATGGGGCCGAACCCGTAGCGGCTGAAGCCCCTGCTCCCCCAGCCGCACCGCCGCCGGTCATTCCAGCAGAGGACCTGGCGGAAATTGAAACCATTTTTGGGGTGGATACTTTTTTTAGGGTAGAAACCATCACCTACCAGGCGGGGGTTTTCTTTAAAGGCAATCTGCGGGGTGAGCCGGAGGCCAGCATTGAGGCCATGACCACCCAGCTAGAGGAGCGCTTTGGCGATCGCTATCGGCTATTTTTGATTACGGGTCCCGACGAGCGGCCTGCGGTGATTGTGCTGCCCAGCACCAGCGATCCAAAACCAGCCAACCTACCCCGGCGGATTTTAGCAGGGGCACTTGCGATCGCAACCCTGGTCACCAGCCTTGAAACCGGTGCCCTGCTGCGGGACTTTACCCTGTTCCAGCAGCCCGGTCGCTGGCCTGAGGCCCTGCCCACGGCCCTAGCCATCATTGCCATCCTCGCTGCCCACGAGCTGGGCCACCGCTGGCAAGCCAGACAGCATCAAATCAAACTGAGTCCTCCCTTTGCCCTGCCCGCCTGGCAGATTGGCTCCTTTGGCACCCTCACCCAGTTTGAATCCCTATTACCCAACCGGTCTGTCCTGTTTGATATTGCCTTTGCCGGTCCTGCGGTTGGGGGGCTACTGTCCCTGGCAATGCTGCTGGTGGGGCTGGTGCTGTCCCATCCCGGTAGCCTGTACCAGCTGCCCGTGGAGTTTTTTCAAGAGTCCATTCTAGTGGGCACCCTGGCCCGGGCCGTGCTAGGCCCCGGTCTACAAACCATGGATCTAGTAGATGTCGATCCGCTGGTGCTGATGGGCTGGCTGGGGCTAGTCATTACTGCCCTAAACGTGATGCCCGCCGGACGGTTGGACGGAGGTCGCTTGATCCAAGCCGTCTACGGTCGTAAAATCACCGGTCGCACGACCGTCGTAACGCTGGTTATTCTCACCGTGGTGGCCCTGGGCAATCCCCTAGCCCTCTACTGGGCCGCCCTAATTTTGTTTCTACAACGCGGTGAAGAACGTCCCTGCATCGACGACATTAGCGAACCCGACGATGCCCGCGCCGCCCTGGTGCTGCTGATCTTATTTTTGATGCTGGCCACCCTGCTACCCCTTAGCCCCAGCCTTGCCGGACGCCTTGGCATTGGTTGAGGGCGACCCGCCCCCTAGGCCGTTGGGCAGAGCGTATAGTCCTCTATTTGAACCTTGATCCAGTACGCCTCGGTTTTAGCCGATGGGGGATAAGTCGCCTCGCGGGCCAGCTCAATGGCTTTTTTATCCAGCACGCCGTAGCCGCTACTCCCCAACGGTGCCGGGTCATTTACCAGGCTGCCATCGGCCGCCACCACCACCCCGATACCAATGTCCTTGGGTTTATGATCTAAACATTGGCTCACAGGGACCGGCAGTGTGAGCGGCGGGTCAAGATCCAGCTCCTGGGGTGCGTGGGCCAGGTTTTGATTAAACCAGCGGTTAAATTTGCCGCTAGCGTAGACATCCCCTGCCTGTTCGCCATCATAGTCACCGTAGCTGTCAATATTGGCCAGCTGCTGGTCGAGGGTAGGTGCAGCCGTCGACCCATCCTCCAGATCTCCAGACTCACCCCCGGCGGGCTGATTCTCCACCGCTGGGGTCTCATCCCATTCATCCAGCTCCCCAGGCTCAATTTCATCCAACAGCTCGGGCTCTAGCAGCACCAGCTCATCGGGTTCTTCCACCGGCGGTGGCTCGGTGGGCGGTTCCGGCAGGGAGGGTGCCAGCGACTCCGCTCCCCTGGTCAGTTTGGGCAGCGTCACCACCTGAATCACCTCTGGATCGGCCATCTCCAGTGGCTCCGGTGGCAGGTCAGCCAGATCCGGCACCGGCAGCGCCAGCACCAAACCATGCAAACCAATGGAGGCTAAGACCAGAGACGTCACCCAGCTATTTAGTTTTGGCAGGTGAAATTTGGCCATGGGGAGAGGGTACCACTAACCGTAAAGTGTCCTAAAGGATGTGCAAAACTATCATTCCTTGCAAAACTTAAAAGTAGATAGCGTTTCAGACAATTTTTTAACCGGGGATCTAGCGGCGCAACAAACGGCAGCTGTTTCAAGATAAACGGCCAGCCAGCAATCGGCGCTGACCCTGGTCACTCAAAGGTGGGTCACTAATTGGCTACCATCTAGACGTGAATGGGACACCCCCCATAATCAGGAACCCCCCATGGCCCCAGCCAGATTAGGAAAAACTAAAACAGGTAGCTTAGTAATCCTGGGACTATTGTTTTGCCTGGGAGTAGTGCTATATGTGCAGCTAACCACTGCTCCCCCATGGCAAACGCCCCAGGTATCCATGACCCCCCAGCCCACCCTCTTAAGTGATCCCTTTTTACAAGCGCCCACCGCTTCATCCGTAAGAGTTGTGTGGTTTACCGAATTTGAAGGCAGCGCCCACAGCGTAGTCTACGGACCCACCGGCCAGGTTGTCGCAGCGGCAACAACCCGGCTCAGCCGCACCCGTGAGGATGCTAAATCCCACACCGTGCAGCCCTATGCAGAGGTCACCGAACGACCCATCTGGCGACACGAGGCCGAAGTGGGCGGGCTGCGCCCCGGTGAGCGCCTAGCCTACTCGGTTAGCAGTACCACGGCGGATGGCACCGTCGTCGACAGCAGCCAGTTTTCCCTAAGTGCCACACCGCCAGCGGGGCAGCCCCTCAAAATACTGCTGACATCAGATCACCAGATGATGCCGATGACGGCGGCTAACCTGCAAAAGGTGCAGGATACCATCGGTCGAGTGGATGGGGTTTTCCTGGCGGGGGACCTGGTTAATATACCGGACCGGGCCTCGGAGTGGTTTGATGATACGCGCGGCGGCGCATTTTTTCCCTGTTTGCAGGGGCGCGGCAGCTACACCCTGACCAAAAACGGCAGCCGCACCGTGTACAACGGCGGCCAGCTGATCCAACATGCCCCCCTCTTTCCAGCCATCGGTAACCATGAGGTGATGGGGCGCTATGGCACCGCCCTGGATCTGGGGGAGCAGTTTAACGATCCGGTCCCCTGGGCGGCGGCCAAAACCCTATACGACTCCTACGAAAGAATTTTTAACCCCACCAGCGACATCCAGGTCCAACGCCGCTGGTTGGAAAATCATTCATTTAATATAGATACCTACAACGAGATCTTTTCGCTGCCAAAAGCACCGCGCGATCGCGGACAAACCCAGCGCTACTATGCCACCACCTTTGGCGATGTGCGGCTGGTTTCACTCTATGTGACCCAAATTTGGCGCGTACCCGCCGTCAACGACAAAAAACGGGGTCGCTACCAAGAGAGCGCCGCTGACATCGACAACCCCGTTAGCTGGGGGCACGGCCAGTTTATTTTTGAAGGGATCGAACCCGGCAGTCCCCAATATGAGTGGCTACAAACCGAGCTAGCCAGCGATGCTTTTCAGCAGGCCAGGTACAAAATCGTGATGATGCACCACCCGGCCCACACCCTCGGTGGCAACGTGGTGCCTGCCTTTACCACCCCTGTCCCCGTCTACGACCGGGACGAGGCTGGCAGTCTCACCGGTATTCGCTACGAGTACCCCAAAGACGACGACCACATTGTCAAACATCTGCTGCCGCTGCTAGAAGATGCCGGGGTACAGCTGGTGTTCTACGGCCACTCCCACATTTGGAATCGATTTGAAAGCGACAGCGGTATGCAGTTTTTAGAATCGTCCAATGTGGGTAACAGCTATGGCGCCCACCTGGCGGACAACCCCAGACAGGTACCCAACGATCCGCGCTACACAGAAACCTATGCCGCCACCGGCGACCCCAACGGTCTGTCGCCCATTGTGCCTACCCTACGGCCCCTGGTGGACGACGACAGCGGCCAGCCGCGGCCCTATATCGCCAGCAACGACGTGACCGCCTTTAGCATCCTAGATACGGAGTCAGGAACAGTGAGCAGCTACTATTTTGATACGCGAGAGCCAGAGTCAGAGGCGGTTTGGTTTGATATATTTCGCCTAAACAGATAGAAAAGAGAAAATAACGCCCCCCGATACATGCCCCCAAAAAACTGTCCCAGGATCAACAACCCCGGTTACGAATAAAAGGAGAATCGTCATGACACTACCCTTTGACATAGACGCCACCCAGCAACGGGTGGATCGATTTTGGCAGCTTGGCGCTAGCTTTGGCATGGAGCGTAACGCTTACCATAACTATCTCAATGAAATTGTTAGCGATCGCTACGCCCTGATCAAAGGTCTCCAAATTCTGCGGGATGAGCTACAGTTTGCGGCGGCTAGCCCCACGGACATCAAAGCCTGTGGCGCGGATATGAGCCTGCCCAGCGTGGTCACCACCCTGGCCTATACCAACTGTGGCGATCGCATCCACCAGGGGGAGGCCACCAAACGCTACCGGGATGTGGTCGCCTCGCGATTTGCCACCCTGTCAGAAATCGGTGAACTCAAACTAGAGGCTTTTTTCCCAGCCGGTGGCGGCACTGACAACGGTGCAACCCTGGCCCATGTCACCGTAGCCCACGAGCTAGACGAACAGCTCAAACAGCGGGTGTATGCAGGTAACCCCAAGTCCATATCGCTGGTGGCCATCGATCTCAAAACCCACGTGGGTCGTCTGCGGGATGGGGCCAACCAGGTCTATGGCCAAACCCGCGAGTCGCCCTGGCGTGAACCGCGCGCCGCCTGCGGTGCCATTGTTGGCGCGCTCCGGGACTACAACCCGCAAAATTTGATCCATCGTCGCATTCGAGACGATCTGCGGGAGCGAAATTTTCAATATCTGTCAAACAATCAAATTTTGACCGATGACGGGGTGGATATCACCATGGCGATCGCATCGGTGATTGTTGCCATTCGCGGTATTCGAAATACGGCCATGGCTCTGCCCCAGGAAATGGACGAGCGGGGTGTGGCCCACCTGACGGCTAGCACAACCGTCAATCGCCCCTCGCGAGATGACCTGGTGATTTATCTAGCGCGGGCCACGGTGTTTAATGGCAAGGTTCGGATTCAGGGACTGGGAACTGAGGCAGAACGCTACGGCGGTAGGTTAGTGCAGTATGCCAAGGAGCGGCGGCTGCAGCTGCGGTATGGGGATTGGGACTGTGAGAATGTGCCGGTGGAAGAGATTGATTATAAGGTGCGGGGGTCGGGGCTGTAGGTGGGGCGATACCTGAATAATGGCAACAAACGATAACCTACTTTGAGGGAAACCCACCGTGCCTGGTTAGAATAACTTGAGTACCTCCGAAAAGGAGAAACATCTTTTTTGGGGGATTGGAGGGGAGGTAAAACCGGCTGCTTGGGGTCCCTCCGAGTTCCCTTTCCGGAAGTAGTCAAACTATCCCAAATTGCCTACGGGGCTTCCCCATGGCTAGGGCGGGCCGCCGCCCTAGAACCCTCGGACTAGAGAGTTACGGTTCATAGCTAAATAGGTTGGGGAGTGTCGGCGAAGCGGTTTAGAAAATCGTGCGCGGCGCACGATTTTCTAAAAAGGATTTTCCCATCACGTCTTTCACTGTTTAGCTAGTAAAGAGATAGATCTTGCGGAAAAAATTTTCAAGCAGCCTAAGACTTTTGAACTAAAGTGCGATAACCACCCTTTTACGGTGTGGAGCGAATGCGGAACAGCGTAACCCCTCACCAACCGCAGTGCAACCACCTTTAGACACTATCTTACAAACCTCATATGCGAGAGGCGTGGGGACGTTGAGGTCCCTACAAACAGGGGGTTTCAGGGGGACAAGCCCTGAGCAAACCACCCCGCTACCTACCAGTTGCCAGAAGCACTCAGCCTAAAAAAGTATTAGGATAAAATCTTGCAGATAAGACAAAATAGCCATTGTCAAACCATGAGCTTAGGCCGTTTTGAAGACAACTGTTGTGATTGTTCCAGTCGCCGCTGATGACTCGATAGTCAAACTGCCCTGGTGAGCTTCAACAATTCGTTTAACAATGGCTAGGCCTAACCCTGTACCGCTAGATTTGGTCGTAAAAAACGGTTTAGTGAGCTGGGGCAAAACCTCCGGGGGAATCGGGTCGCCGCCATTGTGGATCCGTAGCCGCACCTGGTTGAGACCGGTTTCAAGGTAGCAGGTAACAGCATCACCGGGCATAACGGCTTCACAAGCATTGCTAACCAGGTTGATCAGCACCTGTTTGAGTTTGTCGGTGTCGCCTTGGATGGGGATGGCCCCGGCGGTATTTTTAAGAACAATCAGCCGATCGGCCATAGAGGGCTGGGTCCTGAGAGTGTTTAGCACCTCAGTGGTGAGGGCGGCAAGGTCCACCTGGTGGGTCTGTAGCTTCTGGGGTTTGGCATAGAGCAAAATCTCATTGAGGAGAGATTCTAGGCGTTCGGCCTCGCTGGCGGCGAGATCTAGACGCAGGGTATCTCGCTTGGAGAGCTGGGAGTTGCGCAGGGCACCTAATCCCATCATCACGGTGGTGAGGGGGTTGCGCACTTCGTGAACAATCATGGAGGCCAGCTCCCCCACCTCGGCTAGGGCGGCCTGGGCCTGCTCGGCGCGTTTGCGATCGCTAATGTCGCGTACGATCGCCACCAGACATAGCTGCCCCCCAAACTCCAGGATAGAGGCGGAAATTTCCGCTGGCAGCCGGTTGCCGGACTTGGTGAAACAGGTGAGCTGGTCGGTCCAGCCCTGCCCCTTGGCCAGAACAGATTTGGAAAAGGCAAGCAGCTGGGGCATTTCCTGCGGATGAACGGTAGAAATGCGGACGCTTTGCAACAGCTCCTCCCGGCTGTACCCCAGCAGCCTGGAGGCCTGGGGGTTGGCTTCAAGGATGCGATCTTGACTGGGGTCGATGACAAAGATGGCATCGTTAGAGGCATTAAAAATGCGGCGCAGACGTTCTTCACTCTTTTGTAGCTGGGCGTTGAGCCGGGTGAGCTCGTCGGTGCGCTGGGCTACCCGCTGCTCAAGTTCTGTATTGACGGTCACCAGTTCGGCCTGGGCAACGCGCAGCTCCTGGGTTTGCTTGGTGACTTCGGCCTCTAGGGCGGCGTTAAATTTCTGTTGTTGTTGCCAGAGCTGATGGTTGTCAATAGCGGTGGCAGCCCGCTCGGCAAACAGCTCTGCCAGACTGATTAGATCAGGGGAAAACTGTCGCGTCTGTTGGTAAAAGGTGCAGATAGTGCCAATGCTGTCGCCGGCAAACGTGCGCAGGGGAACCCCCAAATAAGCCCGGTAGCCCTCCGGTCCCTGGCCGTGGCTAGGATCTGCAATAAAGTCTTCCACCGTGAGGGGACAGCCTGTTTGGACAACGGTGCCGGTCAGGGTGCCGTGCAGCTCGTAGATATCCTCCGAGCTGGCTCCGAGATCAACGGTGCTAGCAAGAATCTGCTCTGAATTGTCCCAGCAGAGGGTGACGACGGCCCAGTCGGTCCCGAGGATAGTTTGCACACCCTGGGCTAGCTTTTTGAGATAGCTGCTAAGGTCGCGATCGCGATAGCTGAGGTTGGCTAAGACGCTGAGGGTTTGCTGGGCTAGGGGAGACTCGGACGGGAACATAGCAGTTGGGGCCAGAGGCTAAGGCATTGTGTTGTTCTGGGGACCGTAAAAGTATCTAATGCACGGTATCTAATGGGCCGACGGGGTCCATAGGATGCGGCTGGCGTTGAGAATGGCCACCAGGGCCACACCGACATCCGCAAAGACAGCTTCCCACAGACTAGCCACCCCCAGGGACCCAAGGGCAATAAAGAGAGCTTTAATGGCCAGGGCGAGAATAATATTTTGCCAGACGATACGGTGGGTGCGGCGGGCAATGGCAACGGCGGCGGCAACCTTGGAGGGGGCATCGGTCATGATTACCACATCGGCGGTTTCAATGGCGGCGTCTGCCCCTAGGCCCCCCATGGCAATACCCACATCGGCGCGGGCAATGACCGGGGCATCGTTAATGCCATCGCCCACAAAGGCCACCCGGTGACGGGGGGAACCTGCTGCGGACAAAATGGTCTCCAGGGCGCTGACCTTATCTTCGGGCAGCAGCTCTGCCCGGTAGTGGTCGATCTTGAGCTGGTGGGCAATGGTGTTGGCCACCAGCTCACTGTCGCCAGTGAGCATTGCCGTTTGAATCCGGGCCTGGTGCAGGGCCTGGATAGCCTCAGTGGCGTCGGGTCTCAGCTCGTCGGCAATCAAAATCCGACCGCTGTATTCGCCGTCGACGGCCAGGTGGGCAACGGTGCCATCCACCACGCAAACATCGTGGGGAATCGCCTCCTGGTGCAGCAAACGGTCGTTGCCAGCTAGCACCGTACGACCGTTGACGCTGGCTCGAATACCGTGTCCGGCGATCTCTTCATAGTCCAGCAGGCTAGTAGCCTCTACCCGTTTGCCATAGGCCTGCCGAATCGACTGGGCCACCGGATGGGTGGATTGGGCCTCTGCCTGGGCGGCTAGCTCCAGCAGCTGGTGCTGGCTCAGGCCCCTGTGGGGGATAATTTCAGTCACCTTAAAGTTGCCCTGGGTGAGGGTGCCGGTTTTATCAAACACCACTGTTTTTACCTGGGCCAGGGTATCTAAAAAAGTGGAGCCTTTGACCAAAATGCCCTGTCTAGCGGCTCCGCCAATGCCGCCAAAATAGCTGAGGGGCACGCTAATCACCAGACCACAGGGACAGGAAATTACCAGCAGCACCAGCGCCCGGTAAATCCAGGTGGCGCTGGTTGCCCCTGGGAGCAGCAGCGGCGGCACCAGGGCCACTGCCAAAGACAAAGACACCACGATTGGGGTGTAGATGCGGGCAAAGCGGGTAATAAACTTTTCGGTGTCCGCCTTTTTGCGGCTGGCGGTTTCTACGAGTTCTAAAATCTTGGCGATGGAGGATTCGCCAAAGGGTTTGGTGACCCGCACATGGAGGCTGCCGGACTGGTTGATCATTCCGGCCAGGACAGGATCGCCCAGGCTGACGCCACGAGGGACCGATTCACCGGTGAGGGCCGCCGTATCCACCCGAGACTGGCCGTCAATAATGGTGCCATCCAGGGGTATTTTTTCACCAGGACGCACCAAAATCGTATCGCCGATGGCCACTGACTTGGGGTCGACGGGTTGGCTCTCACCGTTGACTAACCGGTTGGCCGTATCGGGGCGCACCGCCAGCAAGGCCTTAATGGATCGGCGCGAACGACCCACGGCGGCCCCCTGCACCAGCTCACCCACCTGGAAAAAGAGCATCACACCGACGGCTTCCGGCAGCTCATGGATGGCGATGGCCCCCAGGGTGGCAATGGTCATGAGAAAATTTTCGTCAAAGACCTGGCCCCGCAACAGGTTGCGACCGGCGATAGTCAACACGGTCCAGCCACAAAGGACATAGGCAGGTAGCAGGATGGCATATTCGGCGATGGCCCAGGGGGTGCGGTGTAGGGCATCGTGAAAGATTAGACCGGTTAGAAACAGGGGAAGTGCGATCGCAACTGGCCCCATCTCTTTCCACAGGTTAAAGTCACTGGCGTGGCTGCAGCAGGACCCTGCATGGCTATGGTAATTGTCCATAAGATATGCCCACAACTATTCCCATGCCCACATAGTACAGCACTTAATTTGGCACGATTTACCCCGGCAATGGTCGGAATAGTAGCAGCGGGTCCAAAGCCCTGGCTCCGGTCTGTAAAATACGGACAGGGACGTGCTTTAGAGGCTCAGATGGGATGGCGCAATTACAGAATTTTCTCGAAAAGCTGCATCAGCTGCAGGCAACGACAGAGGCGGGGCAGGTAGCTTCCTACATCCCGGAGCTATCAAAGGCAAACCCCGACTGGTTTGGGATTAGCATTGTCACCACCGATGGGCAGATCTTTAATGTGGGCGACACGGCCCAAACATTTACCATCCAATCAATCTCAAAAATCTTTTCCTACGGTCTGGCCCTAGAAGACCACGGTCGCGAGATTTTATTAGAAAAAGTAGGTGTAGAACCAACGGGCGATCCGTTTAACTCAATGATTCGGTTAGATGAGGGCTCCCACAGACCCTATAACCCCATGATCAATGCCGGGGCCATTGCCACCACCAGCCTGATTAATGGAGACAACCCCACCGACAAACTCAATCGCCTGCTCAACATGTTTCGAGGCTACACCGGACACGATGTTGTCATCGATATGCCCACCTTTATGTCCGAGCGCGCCACCGGCCATCGCAATCGTGCCATGGCCCATCTCATGCTGAACTTTGACATGATCAACAAAGACATCGACGCCGCCCTCGATCTCTACTTTCAGCAGTGCGCCGTTATGGTGACCTGCTGCGATTTAGCAACCATGGCCGCCACCCTAGCCAACCATGGCAAACATCCCACCACCCAGGTCCAGGCCATCCGTGAAGACTACGTGCGAGATCTCCTGAGCATTATGTACACCTGCGGTATGTACAACCGGGCGGGAGAGTGGGCCTATCGGGTAGGGATTCCCGCCAAAAGCGGCGTTTCCGGCGGCATCCTGGCGGTCATTCCAGGCAAGGCCGGGATCGCCACCTTTTCGCCGCCGATTGATGCCAATGGCAACAGCGTACGGGGGCTGCATGTGTTTGAAGCCCTGTCCAAAGAATACAATTTGCACATGTTTGATCTCTCCATGGGCCGCTGTAGTTTTGGTATTTAAGGCCGCGCTCTGTCTCTGCAAAAGACGACGGTGTGCACCATCTATAAGCTCTCGCCAACCGATAACAACTGTGGTTCCCCTTACCAAGGGGAACCGTCAGGGAGGGGTCTTCAACCGATGGCGCGACCGACCGAGACCTCTCCTCCGGAAAACCCTCAGGGAGGGGTTCTCGACCGATGGCGCGGCCGACCGAGACCCCTCCGCCTACGGCACCTCCCCTATAGCCCTCCGGGCATGGGCTAAAGCCTAAGGTAAGGGGAGGGGAGGGAGTGCTACAACATAGTTTTGTGACAAAGATTCTTTTGTTGCGTGACTTTCTAGGTGGTAGCCGTAAGCTTGGGTTCAAGAACCCGGCAATACGCCATCCCTCTCGGGAGGGTTACCTTATAGCTTGCACCTGGCGCGATCGCGTTAGCTCACCCTGCACTCAAAGTGTCAGGGCTAATTGGGGCAAAACCCACTAAAGGGGTTTACGAATCGCTGAAAGCTTTATATTTCAAGCATCACAGCCAGTTTTGTCCCTTCAGTGGACAGGCCTCAATGAGCGGTGGGTTTTGAACCCGGCGTGGATTTCAGCCTCACAACCGGCCTGCAAGATATGAGCTTAGGGAATACGCGACGTTAATAATCAACAGCTTCTACGACAACCATGGAGTCCTAAGTGGACAGCCATAGTTATTCGTAGGATGTGTTGGTGCTAGCGTAACGCATCAGCCCCTTCCTCTGCGGTGCGTTACGGCTTCGCCTAACAGCACCCTACAGCGTGGATTATTTGTGGCTACTTACATCCGCTTTGCTAGCAGGCTGATCACCTCCCCCCGCTCTGGTGTGAGGATCAGCCGATTGTCGGGTACCTCGATCAGCGGGCTCCACTGGCTGGTTTCGACATAGCGCAGGTTGTGCAACAGATGGATGGTCTGGCGGATGTGGCTGGGAGGGCCGAGTAGAATATGGCGAATGGCGTCGCCGGTGGGCAGGGTGATGGAAAAATCGGCGGGCAGGCTGAGATATAGTCAAATCTGGTGTATGAGCCAGAGTTAGGCTGCCTTCTGATTGGTAGTTGTCTGAATCTTTTCAACCCGAATGCCATCTTGAAAAGAGATGCCCTCAATGACATCGCCCAGATGTTTGAAGCCTCGAATCC
>JBCCAQ010000285.1:0-6578 GCA_039814735.1 Cyanobacteria bacterium P01_A01_bin.15 | reverse complement strand
GGGGTGGCGTGTGAAAGTGCGATCGCATCCACTGAGATTGTCGCGGTGGCTCTCCCCATGGTGGCTATCCAGCAGCTGATTGCAGATATTCCCAGCTTTGCCAATACCGTTCACAACCACGGCTACCTAGCAGAGCTATTTGAAATTATTAGCCAGTACTTTGAGCAGCAGGCCCACAACGTCGGCGATATTGCCAAATTTACGAAAACAGCTCACCAGTCTGGCATCGCGGTTAAGCATAGTCCCCCCGGCCCGCTCAACCACAGCGAACTCGATAACCAGCGGCTGTGGTTTATCAGCCGGGGCCAGGTGGCAGCCCACGAACAGGGCCGCCAGCTAAACCCCACCGTGGCGGTCTCGGAGGTGCTCAGCCGTGACGGCGTTCGGCTCATCGGTATTCCCTCAGCCGTCATTGCAGCCCAGGTTGAAACCAAGACGGTGGAAGTGCTGGACGCCGATCCCTGGGATGGGACTGACGCGCCTGCCGCCGATATTCCCTACGCCGATGCGCTCCCCCGCACCGTCGACCTTGACGCGGAGCCCGGCGGCGAGCAGGACTATCCCCACATCCGTGCCCGGGGAGAGATGGACGCCCTGGTGGCCTGTTTTGAGATGCTGACCAAGCATTTTGGCATGCCCTTTAAACGGGATGTGGTCCACCGGGTGCTAGCCAATCAAAAGGAACGCCTGGGCCAGGTCTCGCTGGCATCCTGCGGGGCCGTTGCCGACATGCTGGGGCTCAAGCCCCAGCTGGCTAAGGTGCCCGCCAGCGCCATTGGCCGTCTGCCCAAGCTGGCGCTGATTAAGTGGCGCGACAGCTACGCGCTGCTGTATGAAACAACCGCCAAACGCTATGTGATTGGCTGCCCCACGGACAAGGGCCTGGTCCGTCACTCGCCCCAGGCCTTCGAGGAAATTTGGGGACCCGAGGGGGAGGTGCTGCTGCTAGAAACCACGGCCCAGACTCCACAGCAGCGATTTGGGCTGTCGTGGTTTGTGCCGTCCCTGCAAAAATACAAGTGGATCCTGGTGGAGGTGCTAGCAGCCTCGTTCTTCTACCAAATCTTTGGACTGGCCAATCCCCTGATGATCCAGGTGATTATTGACCGAGTGATTGTGCAGCAGAGCGTGGATACGCTGCACGTACTGGGGATCTTTTTGGTGATTGTGGCGGTGTTTGAGGCCATTCTCGGTAGTCTGCGTACCTACTTATTTGTCGATACCACCAACCGTATTGACATGACCCTGGCCTCCCAGACCATCGATCATTTGCTGCGGCTGCCGCTCAATTACTTTGACCGTCGCCCGGTGGGTGAACTGTCAAGCCGGGTCAACGAGCTGGAAAATATCCGCCAGTTTTTGACCGGTACCGCCCTGACCGTGGTGTTAGATGCCGTCTTTTCGGTGGTCTACATTGTTGTCATGCTGATTTACAGCGTCAGGCTGACGGTGGTATCCCTGGCAACGATCCCCTTATTTTTAGCTCTCACCTTTTTTGTGTCACCGATTGTGCGTCGCCAGCTGCGGGCCAAGGCTGAGCAAAACGCCAAGACCCAGTCATTTTTGGTGGAAGCCCTGTCGGGGATTCAAACGGTCAAGGCCCAAAATATCGAACTCAATACCCGCTGGAAGTGGCAAGATCGCTACGGTCGCTACGTTAGCGATGGGTTTAAGACGGTGCTGACATCCACGACAGCTAGCTCGGCAAGTAACTTTCTCAATAAGGTTTCTGGCCTGTTGGTGCTATGGTTTGGAGCCTTTTTAGTGCTAGAAGGTCAGCTCACCCTGGGAGAACTGATTGCCTTTCGAATTATTTCCGGCTATGTGACCCAGCCGCTGCTGCGGCTGACCCAGCTGTGGCAAAACTTTCAAGAAACCGCCCTGTCCCTGGAGCGTCTTAGCGATATCATCGACCATCCCCAGGAGCAGGAGGACGAACAGCGCAGTCAAATTCCCATGCCGGACATCAAAGGCCATGTGCGCTATGAGAATGTGTCGTTCCGATTTGGGGCCTCCGGACCGCTGCAGCTCTCCAATATCAATGCTGAATTTCCAGTCGGTCAGTTTGTGGGTCTAGTGGGTCTGAGCGGTTCGGGTAAAAGTACCATGATGAAGCTACTGCCAAGACTCTATGCCCCCAACTCAGGTCGGATCTTGATTGATAACTACGATATCAACAAGGTTGAGCTGTACTCCCTACGACGGCAGGTGGGGATTGTGCCCCAGGACAGTCTTTTGTTTGAGGGCACCATTCAAGAAAATATCTCTCTGACGAATCCTGAGGCCACCACTGAAGAGGTGATCCAGGTGGCTAAAATTGCCTGCTGTCACGAGTTTATTATGGGTCTACCGGTGGGGTACAACACTCGGGTCGGTGAACGGGGGTCATCGCTATCGGGGGGACAGCGCCAGCGGATTGCGATCGCGCGTACAATTCTGCAAAATCCTAGTCTGCTCATTCTAGACGAAGCCACCAGCGCCCTCGACTACGATACCGAAGCCCAGGTATCCGCCAACCTGATGAAATGGTCCAAGGGCCGCACGGTCTTTTTTATCACCCACCGTCTCGGAGCACTGCGCACAGCCGACAATATCCTGGTGATGGACCAAGGCTCCATCGTCGAAACAGGCACCCACGAAGAACTTCTAGCCCTGAAGGGACGCTACTACTGTCTACACCAACAACAAGGGAGCTAATTGGTCCAATGACATCTCAACTATCCAACAACGGTATTCCGGCAGGCCAGCCAGGCAACGGCTCACCCCAGCCGTTTGACCAGCCCGTCATTTTGCGCCAGTCTCCCATCTGGTCCCAGGCAATCGTGTGGGCCATTCTCGGCGTCACTAGCATCAGCATTCTCTGGGCCTTTTTGGCCAGGGTTGAAGAAACCATTCCCGCCCAGGGGAAGCTGGAGCCCGTTGGCGTTGTCCAACCAGTACAAACCCCCAACGGCGGCGTCATCGAGACAATTCATGTCAAAGAAGGCGACCTGGTCGAAGCGGGCGATGTGCTGATTACCTTTAACCAGTCCGCCGCCAGGGCTGAGCTAGAATCCTTGCTGCGTATTCGTGAACATCTAGATGACCAGACTGAAGTTTACCGAGCCCAAAATAGCGGCGAAGGGTCCATACCGATTACGGGCGACCTGCAGCAGCGGCTTGAAGAAAAAAATGAGCTAGAGGCCAGCAATCGGATCTACCAGGCCCAGATTGACGGCGACATATCCGGGCTATCAGCAACGGCCATGGTCGATGTCAGCAGCGCGCGCGGTGAAGTACAAGAACAACAGGTCCAAAACCGCGAGCAAATTAAAGACTTAAACGCTCGTCTAAGCCAGGCTCGCTCCGAATTGCAAAACGCTGACAACGATCTGGCCACCAACCAAGAGATTCTAGACCGGCTAGCATGGCTAGAAAAAGAGGGAGCCGTTGCCGAACTTAGCAAACTCCAGCAGGAGCAGGAAGTGAGCACTCGCATTACCCGAGTCAGCACCCTACGGGATGAAATCAGCCGTCTCGAAGCCCAAATTAACCAGGCAGAGTCAGAAATCAGTCGGGCCGAGTTTGAGTTTGAGCGGACCCGTCGCGATCAGATTCGCGACAATCGCGAGCGAATTTCATCCATTGACAGCACCCTGGGCCAGGCCGTACTACAAAATGAAACCCAGCGTCAAGAACTTGGTAGCCGCATTGCTCAGCTCCAGGAACAGCTAGAATTTCGTGAGCTGACAGCTCCAGTCAGCGGTGAGGTTTTTAACCTCAAGGCCAACCAGCCCGGCTATGCGGCTAACTCCACCGAGCCAATTTTAGAAATTGTGCCCCAGGACAGTCTCACGGCCCGAGTCTATATCCCCAACCAGGACATTGGCTTTGTACAGCTCACCGACGACTGCCGTGCCGCTGTGCGGGCGGAAGACCAGGACGGCATTGCGGCTAACTGCAAAGAGGTGGATGTGCGGATTGACGCCTTTACCTACAGCGAGTATGGCGATATTGATGGTCATTTGGTCAGCATCGGTTCCGATGCCCTCCCGCCAAATGAGGTCTTTCAGTTTTATCGGTTCCCCGCTGAGATTCAGCTGCAGTCCCAGGTACTAGAGTCGCGGGGGGAAACTTACACCCTGCGGTCCGGCATGTCGCTAAATGCCAACATTAAGACAGAAAAGCGCACGGTGATTTCTTTCTTTACGGATCTGTTTGTCCGCAAACGGGATAACTTCTTTTCTAAATAGGCTGGGTATCGCTTGGTTAGGCCCAGGCCCCGTTGAGAATCCTGTGACCCAGACGGCCTAGCCGAACAGGCAAGAGCTTAGTAAAACATGATGGCAGCAATAATTGCTGCCATCATTCCTAGCACCAAACTACGACTAAAAATAAACAAAACCAGCAGACAGACCGCCACTGCCGCAATTCTTCGTATCCAACTCACCTTACGTAGTACGGGTACTTTTGAATAGTTCCAGGGGGGACCGTATTCAGCTATTAATAGCTTTTCAAATTCTTTTGCGCGCTGCTTAGGCAGCGGTAAATAGTGCAGGTTGCAGCGTCCTAGCCTATCAGCCTGTAAAAATCGATGGTGCCCCTTGCCCCGCCATCTCCGATTGAGGTTGGTTGAAAAACCAATATAGTAAATTTTCTTTTGTTTTGCGATCGCATACACCCCTGATGTTTGCGGCAGCCTGTTTCTATCCTCTAGCCGTACCGAGGCCCAGCGGCTTGGGTGATGGCGCACGCTCATTGAATCAGAGATTTCGCGAAGATTTGTTGCTTAGGTAGGTTCGGTGGCGCTCTCATCAATATTTATACGCAAATTTTAATAATTTTCTCAACGTATATCTAATCAAATTGGCTGATGCATTTATTTCTCCATGGAAAGATGATGTATACAAAGTTCCCTGAGTTAAACGCATATGTGGATAATCAACACAATCTTAGAGGGTGGCGACATAGAAGACGCCATTATGACAGCCGTTAGGATGAACGCTAAACGTCCAAGCTATTTTCCTCCCCAGGGATTTGTCCTAACAATGTTGGCACGCATTAGTAAAACACCAGAAGTAAAGGGGGCAATCGATGTGCCAGTGATTGAAGGCGGTCGCACCTCTTGACGATCAGGCGGCCTTATCGTCTGTAGCATCGGCTTTGTTGACCTGAAACTTCAGCCGATCCTCAATGTAGTCAATAACAACACTGCAGCCTTCTACAAAGGTATTTTCCAGAATCTTGGTCGCAATCGGATTTTCCAGCTCTCGCTGAATAGCTCGCTTAAGCGGTCTAGCGCCATACACAGGGTCGTAGCCCATTTCTGCTACATAGTCTATGGCTGATTCTGAAACCTGTAGGGTAATCTTTTGGTCCGCCAGCAGCTTGTACAGACGCTTAAGCTGAATGGTAACAATAGAGCGCAGCTCCGCTTTGCTCAGGGCATGGAAGATAATCAAATCGTCCACACGGTTGAGAAACTCTGGACGGAAATGGCTGCGGAGGGAGCTGAGGACACGTTCTCGCATAGTCTCGAACTGGGTCGTATCGCCAGCAACATCGAGAATATGGTCGCTGCCGATGTTGCTGGTCATGACAATTACCGTGTTACTAAAATCCACGGTTCGCCCCTGGGAATCCGTAATACGGCCATCATCAAGCACCTGCAACAAAATATTAAATACATCGGGGTGGGCCTTTTCCACTTCATCTAACAGCACGACCGAATAGGGGTGACGCCGCACCGCCTCAGATAGCTGTCCCCCTTCTTCATAACCGACATACCCAGGAGGGGCACCCACCAGTCGAGCAACGGAATGTTTCTCCATATATTCCGACATATCGACCCGAATCATGGCCTCCTCGGTATCAAACAAACAGTCAGCCAATGCCCGAGCCAGCTCTGTTTTACCCACCCCCGTTGGCCCCATAAACAAAAACGAGCCAATGGGTCGACCTGGATCCTTCATACCGGCGCGGGCGCGACGGATGGCGGCTGAAACAGCCGTAACCGCCTCGCTTTGCCCCACTACCCGCCGATGTAAATAGCCCTCTAGCTGCAGCAGCTTTTGCCGCTCGGTCTCCATCAGCCGATTGACCGGAATTCCCGTCCAGTTGGCAACAATCTCGGCAATATCCGCTTCACTCACCTGCTCTCGAAGCAGCGTGGATCCCTTCGTCTGCATCTCCTGTAGCTGGGTGTCTAAAATCTCTAGCTCCTTCTGTACGGCTTCTAAGCGCCCGTACTTGATCTGGGCAGCACGGTTGAGGTCGTAGGCCCGCTCAGCCTGTTCCACCTGAACTCGGAGCTGATCCTCTTCTTGCTTCAATGCTTTGATTGCATCCAAAGCCTGCTTTTCAGACTGCCACTGCACCGTTAGCTTTTGCTGCTTGACAGAGAGTTTTTCCATCTCCTTACTAATGCGTGTCAGTCGCTGTTTAGACGTTCGGGAGGTGGACTCTTCTGCCTGTAGAGAGAGTTTTTCCATTTCTAGCTGACGCAGCCGCCGATCGATGGTTTCTAGCTCCACCGGTTTGGAGGTGATCTCCATTTTTAGCTTGGCGGCGGCTTCATCGATCAGGTCAATGGCCTTATC
>JBCCAQ010000261.1:0-7420 GCA_039814735.1 Cyanobacteria bacterium P01_A01_bin.15 | reverse complement strand
GGTGTTTTTGTTAGAATTTTTGCTTTATTTGGAAGTGGAGGAAGGTTCTCGGTAACGCCGTTTTCTATCGGGCGTTCTTGTCTTATTTTGAGACAGAAACTGTTTTGTAAGCCACGGATTTATCTCTTGAGCGCCCCTAGGATTTGGAATAACTGGTATCTTTGGCGGAATAGGTTTAGAGAGTACGCTACAGCCAACGTTTTTAGTTCGGTTATTGCCCATGGGAAACCCTACCTGGGGACGTAGAAAGCAGGGCCATACTTTATTGATGGAGCCTGTAGATAGCTGTCACTCTCAGGTAGATCTAATCTTGACCCACGCTGATTTCTCATCTGTCCGGTTTAGATTGATAGTGACACGAGATACCTTAATTGAGAGATCTTTATGACAGTGGCGTAATGAATAAAGTCTGAGGTAAAATCAAACTCATAATGAATCCGACTTGAGTTCGTTTCTAAAAAATATAGGTGTATTGTTTAGCCTCAGCCTAGGCGTTTGTAACGGATTTTGGAGCAGTTTTTCAGCCTAAGCTGCCATCAGGTTTTTATTGTGAGCTGCTCATACAGCTACAAATTGGCTCACCGTTAATTATTCAAACTGCGGGCAAGGATTGAGGCTATTCCCTGCACCTCACACATTTTTCCAGCGGAGGTCTATTAAGAGTTATGTCCAAGCTGAAAACATCAAAACGAACTTCTCCAGCTACCTATAGTACGGATACTGTACGTACCTATCTGCAAGAAATTGGTCGCGTACCCCTACTTACCCATGAAGAGGAAATTGTTCTGGGTAAGCAGGTGCAGCGTCTGATGGCACTACAGGATGCCAAGGATAAGCTGGATGAGGCCCTGGGACATGATGCCAGTCAGCTTGAGTGGGCCGAGTCTGAGGGTATCTCAGAGTCAGAGCTAAGCCGTCAGCTGCGGATTGGACAGCGGGCAAAACGCCAGATGATTGAAGCCAACCTGCGGCTTGTGGTAGCGGTGGCTAAAAAGTACCAAAAGCGTAATTTAGAGTTTCTAGACCTGATTCAAGAAGGAACGCTGGGTCTCGAGCGCGGTGTTGAGAAGTTTGACCCCATGAAGGGATACAAGTTTTCAACCTATGCCTACTGGTGGATCCGTCAGGCTATTACCCGTGCCATTGCCCAGCAGTCTCGGACGATTCGTCTACCGATTCACATCACTGAAAAGCTCAACAAAATTAAGCGCGAACAGCGGGTTCTCGCTCAAAAGCTTGGGCGCAGTCCCTCTGTGGCTGAAATCGGTGAACAGCTTGATCTCAAGCCGGAACAGGTGAGGGAATATCTAACCATGTCTCGTCAGCCCATCTCCCTGGATGTTCGCATCGGTGACAACCAGGATACGGAGCTGCAGGAGCTGCTAGAGGACGATACCGTATCTCCAGAAGATTACACGGTGCAACAGTCTTTGCGGCAGGATATTCGCAATATGCTGACGGAGCTGACTCCTCAGCAAAAGGAAGTTATCAACCTGCGGTTTGGTCTGACTGATGGGACCCAGCTTTCCTTGGCCAAGGTGGGGCAGCACATGGGTATTAGCCGTGAGCGCGTACGCCAGCTGGAGCAGCAGGCTCTGAAGCATCTACGTCGCCGCAAGGCAACGTTTCAGGGTTATTTAGCCGCAGGCTAATCAAGATTGAAGAGCTGCAGGCTAATCGGCGTTGAAGAGCCGCAGGCTAATCGGCGTTGAAGAGCTGCTGGCTAATCAGAGTTGAGGTGCTGCAGGCTAATCAAGGTTGAAGAGCCGCCAGTTAATCAGGCAGGAGATTGTAGACCGTCCTAACTATTAAAAAAAGGCTTCTAGCATTAGCTAGAAGCCTTTTTTGTGTCCTGGCGGCGGTCGGAGAAATTCTAGGCTCCTAACTGCTCTCCAGGTTCTAGACGACTGCCATTAGCAAAATCCCAACCGGACTGGGATTTTTTGCCAGCAGGCTGCAACTGCTGTAGTAGCAAGTATCCGTCACCTGTACCAATCACTGGACCATGGTTTTTCCAAACGGCCGCAACGTTGCCAGGGGTTGGGGGCTGTAGGATGTCGTAAGCCTCCTTGAGGTGCTGGTAGTCCTGGGGTAGCTGAGACCAGACGCCGTCAAGGAGCGGTACGGTTTTAGTGATCTTGAGCGCCTGCTGACGCAGCTGGGTGACGCAGCTTGGGTAAAACCCGCGCACCTGATTGTGCAGGTCTAGGGCGGGGCGCTGCCAGTCGAGGGTGTAGTCAGTTTTTTGGATCAAGGGGGCGTAGGTGGCCTGTGCTTCAATTTGGGGAATGGGGCGAATCGCCTGGCCGTCAAGCTTGTGCAGGGTGCTTACCAGTAGCTCAGCGGTGAGTTTGGCCAGTTTTTCGGCAACCGTCCAGGCATTGTCCAACAGTTCGGTGGCAACGGTTTCTTTTAGCAGCATGGGACCTGTGTCCATACCCGCGTCCATCAGCATGGTGGTAATCCCGGTTTTGGGTTCACCGTGGTAAAGACTCCACTGGATGGGGGCCGCCCCACGATAGGCAGGCAAAATAGAGCCGTGACCGTTGATTGACCCCAGCCGTGGCATGTCTAAAATCATCTGGGAGAGAATTTGACCATAGGCCACCACCACAAAGGCATCGGCCTGGTATGCCCGCAGAGAATCCAGGGTATCCGCGTCTTTTTTTATTTTTTGAGGCTGCCAAATGGGAATATCCGCTGCGATCGCAGCGGCTTTTACCGGCGATGGGGTGACCTTACCGCCGCGTCCCCGCCGTTTGTCTGGCTGCGTGACCACGGCAACAACGTCAAAATCAGGAGATTTGGTCAGTCTGGCCAGACTAGGGACAGCAAACTGTGGGGTACCAAAGTAGACAATTTTCATTGGGTAAGCGGCATGAAGGTTGAGGACTAGAGCGGGGCAGAGCGACCCTAGCGGCGATCAATTGCAATTTCGATGCGGCGATTGCGCTGGCGACGTTGGGGCGTGCTGTTGTCGGCGACGGGCTGGCTTTGACCATAGCCGATGGCGACCCAGCGGTGGTCGGGTAAATGACCGGTTAGGTAGGCCCTCAGGGCGTTAGCCTGCTGAAAAGTTAGGGTAACACTTTGGGGTAGTTCTAGACGGTCATCGGTGTGACTGCTAATTAGAATGGTGGCGTTTGGGTGCTGGCTTAGGTCTGGGAAGAGACTATCTAGAAGTTCAGGGGCGGTGGTCAGCAGGCGAGCTTCACCTAGGACAAACAGGGCGTCGCTAGGTAGGGTGATTTTAAGCTCAGTAACCTCGAGCAGAGGATGGCTTACCTCGTCCGACTGGTCCATGGGCTGTGGGCTATCGGCTGTTGGCTCTGGGGCCGTACTGGCGGGCACGGGCTGCCGCAGACCCAGACGGTCTTCCAGGTTAGCCAGTCTGCTTTCCACATCGGCTGTGGACTGGGCCTGCTCCAGCCTGCTTTCGAGATCAGACAGGCGGTTTTGGATCGTTTCAAATTCCTGCTGAAGCGCGGCTATTTCTTCTTGGGCAATCTGTTGTTCGCGCTCGTTTAGGGTTGCTGGGGTCGGTATGAGGGGTTCAACAGGCTGGGTGGGAATTGGGATTGGTTCAATGCGGGTTTCAGGCGGAGGGCTGGGTTGCCAGCGTCCAGGTAGACGATAGATCTCCGTGACGATTCGACTAGCCCGCCGCAGAATAATTTCCTGTAGGGGCAGCTGCTGGCCGGGGGCTGGGACGACCCTGGCTGCACCAATCCCTAGCAGCCAAGCGGTCGGCAGCCCAACTAAAACCAGCCCTAGTCCTAGCAGCAGATTGATAGTGGGGGCTACCCAGCGCCGTTGGGGGACAGGCGGCACCCTTGCAATTGTTGGGGAAAGTTCAGAGGGCGGGTAGGGTGGCGGGAGTTCCGGACGTTGCTCATGGGACACAGCGATGCTCCTCTGGCTGTATCAACGGTAGATTGGGGGAATGCTACCCAGCTAATTTCGGGGCCGCCATCCATTCCAGGGGTTGACCTCTACTACGTTGCTGTCGCTGATGACTACTAAAAAGTCGAGCTGGGGTTGTTCGGTATCGACAGCTTGAACCAGACTGGCAATATCGACGGCGGTTGTGTTCTCCGCAGCGGCCGGGTTGGCGGCTTCGTAGCCGGTGATGTTGCCGCCTTGATCAAGCCGGACCCGGTAGCGTAGGATTGGTCCAGAGCCGTTGCGATCGCGGTTATTAATAATCGTTCGACGCAGCTCCTGGTTAAGCTCATAAATTTGATCCAAATCTTGGATCGGTGTGGCTACCGTTGCCGATAGCGTTCTGGAGCTAGCATCGCCGGTCGCTGCGCTGCTGGTCACCGCCGGAGCTGCCACCGCAGAGCCAGCGTCGCTGGCCTCGGAGCTCTCCTGGGGGTCGGTTTCCTCTGTTGTTTCTGGGGTCGGACTCTCCACGTCCGCTGCGGGAGCTGCTTCAGGAGTGATAGCACCCTGCTCCGATACCACCTCGACACTGCCATCGGTGGTAAAACTGACATCAAACTGGGCTACGGGTTCCACCGTGGCCGACTCCACAGGAATGTAGGTCAGCTCCGGTAGGGGAGTGCTGTCTAAATTTTCCAGCGACACCTCATCCAAGTGGTTATAGCCAAGAATATCGCCGTTTTCGGCGACCGAGACCCGATAGCGGAGCGGCTGCTCAAAGGTGGCATCAGCTGACAGCGCGCCGCTAACCTGCTGCTGTACCTGTTGCTGGATCGCCGCTAGCTGGGCACCGTCGAGGATGGCGCTGGCCGGTTCTATGGTATTACTTGCACCACTGTCTTCTGCTGCGCCATCTGTTGGTTCAAGAGCTGGCACATCATCGGGGGTACCGACGGCGGGGTCATTTTCCGTCTGTTCTTCCACCGGATTGTTCTGCTGGTTGAAGGCCTCTGGTTCAACCTCTGGCACCGGTATAAAGAATAGCCCCACCGCCGCGATCGCCAGGGTACCCAATCCCAACAGGGGCGGTATGGCTCTCTGCACCAGCGGCTCCGCCGGTCTAACGTATTTGCGCGGTAGGGGAGTTAGCCGCACCGAAAAATCGGGCAGGGTTTGGGTATCTGTGTAGAACTGATCGATGGCTTCAGCCATGTCAAACAGCTGCACCGTAGACAGATTTAACGCTTCGGGGGGCGTCTGCTGGTCAGCCTCACCCAGGATTTCAGGTTTGACAATCAGCCGGTGGTACTGGCCTTCAGCCGGTTCTACCACCACCGATGACTGGGAGGCCATGTGCCCCGGATGGTTAAGACCGCTTAGCAGACGCTGACAATAGTCACTGACCGCTGCTGCTAGGGCCTGAAAAAATTCTGAGCCGCCGGTCAGGGGCTGCTCGATTCCGACAATCTTAAATTCAGCGTTGGCCAAAATCGAAAGCACATTGGGCTGGTCTGTGCTCAAGCCTTCTAGCACCAGACTGCAGTTGGGCAGCACGTACTGTCGTTGAATTGTCATGATACTTCCCCATCAAAGAGGCTGGCCCACAGACGCTCTTCGCCACGGGTACCGGTGCATAGCAATAGCTGGGTGAGCAGTGCCAGCGCTAGCTCATCGAGCTTTTCATCCGTATCGTAGGTGAGCACCGTTGCCCGTTTGGGATTCATCCGAGCGCGAAAGTAGGCGCGAAACTGTTTTAGATACTTGGCTAGACGAAAGTGGTGCTCAAGGGAGAGATTCTGGTCCTGCAGCTGTTGATACCCTAAAAATAGCTGGCGGATCAGCACCGTTAGCTTGCGACACTGGTAGCAAACGACCAGCACCATCGCCTTGGCTTCTTCTAGGGTTAACGGCTGACGCTGATTAAATTTGCGTAGCGGGTTGGTGCTGCGCAACCGCCACAGATGTACCCGATTTTTTAGCACGTCCTGCAGCTCGAGCTCTTTGATGGCTGCCAGCATAACCTGAGAGGCACTGAGATCGAGGGCCTCAACGGCCAGCATGATAAAGTCTAGCTGCACCTTTGTCCGGCGAGGACATTCATCGCTTTGGAGCCCGTGGTTTGGCAGCTTGTCTAATATGGGCGGTCCGACAGGTTTCTCTGGTGGGCTTTTAACGGTCATTCCCTATACGATTCTTGATGGGACTAGTCTCTACGGACGATGTCAATGGATGGTTCCAAACGGTCTGTGAAAGTCCAGCTCTTATCAAAACATACATCAACACTTATTCATACCTTCTATGAAGGTACCCGGTCGCTATGGCCGAACCAACGCTATCTCCTAAAACGCTTAAGCTTTATATTCTACGACCGCCTGCAGTGCTACCCTATCGTGCAATAGTAATTATGTACCTGACCTATGCAGTGGCCGGTAATCTTTCTGGCAGGGGTGGGAGTGGGCTGTTTGATCAGCTGGTTTGGGTTGCGATCTCGCCATCAGGCGGTGCGTGAGCGGGCCAAAAACGATCTGGTGGCCGAGCGCGCCACCCTAATTGAACAGCTCCGTACCAGGGATGCCCAGCTTACCGAGCTACGCCAGCAGATCCATGGCGTACAGACAAGTTTAGACCAGCAGCGCCAGGCCGTTGCCGCCGCCACCGCCCAGCGGGCCGTAGCCGAGACCAAGGCCGCCCACACAGAGCGGCTGCAGGATCGCATGGTGGATGCTTTTAAGGTGCTTTCCGCCGAGGCCCTGCAGACTAACAACGCGGCCTTTTTAGACCTGGCCCAGACCAAACTAGGCCAGTTTCAGACCCAGTCGCGCAGCGAGCTACAGCAGCGCCAGCAGGCCATCGACAGTCTGGTCCAGCCGCTGCGCTCCTCCCTGACCAAGGTGGAAACCTATCTACAAGATTTGGAACGTGACCGTCTGTCGACCTACAGCCAGCTCAGCGAACAGATTACCCAGCTGGCGACCGGACAGCTGCGGCTGCAAACCGAAACCGCGAATTTAACCAAGGCGCTGCGGGCTCCCAACGTGCGCGGTCGCTGGGGCGAAATCCAGCTCCAGCGGGTGGTGGAAATAGCGGGCATGGTAGAGCACTGTGATTTTACCCAGCAGGTGGCGACGGCCAGCGGCTCTCTGCGGCCTGATATGGTGGTGCAGCTGCCCCAGCAGCGCCGGATTGTGGTGGATGCCAAAGCTCCCCTGGCGGCCTATCTAGAGGCCCTGGATATGACCGATGAGACCCGGCGGCTAGCCAAGCTCAAGGAGCATGCTCAACAGGTGCGTCGTCATATTCAGCAGCTGGGTCAAAAAGCCTACTGGGACCAGTTTCGCCCCAGCCCTGAATTTGTGGTGCTGTTTTTACCGGGGGAGATTTTTTTTAGTGCGGCCCTAGAGCAGGACCCCGGTCTGATTGAAACTGGCATTGCCCAGCGGGTAATTTTGGCCACACCGACCACGCTGATTGCCCTGCTCAAAGCGGTGGCCTATGGCTGGCAGCAGGACGCCGTAACGGAAAACGCTCAGCAGAT